>DATAZN010000001.1:0-9363 GCA_036272035.1 Mycobacterium sp.
GAGCGAGCGATCAAGGCACGCCGGATTCGGCGCAACCCGAATGTCGAATTCGGTTCGGCGACGATGTCAGGCAAGCCGATCGGGCCGATGCTGCCGGCGCAGGCGCGCCTGCTGGAGGGCGCCGAGTACCGACAAGCAGCACGGCTGCTGCGGCGCAAGTATCCCGTCCTTCACGGCGTGGTGGTCCCGTCGGTACACCGCCTGATGCGGTCGAAATACGGACGGACGATGCATGCCGAGTTGATTCCGCCGCCGTTGTCCGAGCACGACGCAGCGCCCAAAATTGCTGCCACTGTAGGCCGCAGCGATTTCGGGCAACGCTGACATCACGTCAGCCCGCGTGTCTCATCGGGGCTAGTTAACTCGTCCGTCCCGGCGTCGTCCCGGCGACCGGGGGCGTATTTAGGGCGTACCGGGCACGTACTGGCAACGCGCAAAAATGCTGCCTCGCAGGCACTATGACGGAAGCACTGACCTCGACTCGCGGCACACTTAGAGCGTTCTGCATCGACGCCGTGTATTTGTTCGATGTGCACCGTCTGCACACCGAGCTTGAAGAGCGTGGGGTCAAAGTTGGGGTTGTCACCAGCGTTCGCGCGACGCATTGGGAGCAGGCAGAGCTATACCCGCGCTCGAACAATCAGCTTTTGGTGGTCAGCAAAGCTCAGCGACATCAGCTAGCAATGTTCGCTTGCGGCTAGTAGCTCTCTGGACTTCGACGACGGGCCAATGCGCCGCGGTCGGGGAGCGTGCTCAGGGTCTCGCGTAGGTCAAGTCTTGGACGCGGGCTTACTTTTCGTGGGAATACTCTCTTCGATCGTCTCCCAGACGTCGTGGCCGTTACCGTGCAGGATCGCGCGCGCTGTACACCGCGATCCCATGCACGGCCTCCCGCCCAAGGAACGGCGGCTTCACCAATTGCATCGGGTGCACCTTTACGTCCAGCAGCGCGGGGCCGGGCTGCGCGAGCGCGCTCTGAACCGATTCCGCCAGGTCGGCCGCCTTGGACACGCTGCGCCCCCACAGGCCCATCGCCGTGGCGACTTCGCCGAAGTCGGGGTTCTTCAGGTCTTCACGCCCGCTGCTTGCAGCGTTTCGACCAGTAGATCAGCCACTCGTTTACTCATCGCGCGAACCTCCGTTGCCGTCGGCGGTAGGACGCAGTACTTCGTCGCCGCGGCGTGCCTTGCCGTCATTGGCCGTTGTAACAACGTTGTTCCGTCGAGCGTGTGGCTACGAACATTTGGGGCATTTTGCGCACGGCTTTGTCGTCGGTCATAGCGATGGTTGTTCGACGTTGTTCTGCTCGATATGGACTGTCTTAGCCGTTCTTCCGATGATGTGGTGATCGGCCCGCTGGGCCGTTGGGGAAAGGTCTTATGGTCCGAAGGGGAACGGTTGCAGTCTAGGCAGGTCTGCGATTTCAGCTGGGGGTTCGGTGATGCGGCGGAGGTCGGCTCGCATCCCTATTTGACTTTCGATAGATCAGCGCAAGGTGGCCGAGAAGGGAGCACGGCATGGATCTGGGTCTCAGAGACCGCGTGTATGTGGTGACCGGTGGCAGCAGGGGATTGGGATTGGCGGTCGCGCAGTCGCTGCTCGCCGAAGGGGCACGAGTTGTCCTGTCGGGCCGGGAAACCGGAGTGCTGAAGACCGCCCAGGGACTGGGCGGCCCCGATCGGGTGATGGGAATCGCCGGTGACAACGCCGAAGAGTCGACCGCGCAGCGCCTCGTCGATGCCGCACAAAGCCACTTCGATCGCATCGACGGCGCACTGATCAGTGTTGGTGGACCTCCCTTCGGCGCCGCGATGGACATCGACGACGACACCTGGCGCGACGCCTTCGAGTCGATTTTCTTGGGGGCCCTGCGCATTGCCCGCACGATCGCCGCCGCTTCGCCGGCCGGCTCGATCCTGTTCGTCCTGTCCTCGTCGGTGCGCGCACCCATCCCAGGCTTGGCAATTTCGAACGGTCTGCGTCCTGGGCTGGGCATGCTGGCCAAGACACTGGCCGACGAGCTGGGACCCGCCGGCGCCCGGGTAAACGGCCTCCTGCCTGCCTACATTGCGACTGACCGCGCAAAAGAACTGGCCACCGTGACGGGGGGCGGCACGCCGGCCAACTCGCTGCGGCGCCAGGGAACACCGGCGGAATTCGGCCAGACGGCGGCCTTCGTGCTGTCTCCCGCCGCGGGCTACATCACCGGCGCCATGATCCCAGTCGACGGCGGGGCGATAGCCGCCCTCTGAAACACCGACCAGCGAACCTGAATTGGCTGCGCGTGATCGGTCTCGACTCGTCGCAGCATCGGCTGCGCCGGGTCCACCTGTCGGTGGAACTCAGATCGATGCACGACACGGCATCCCCAGCTCAGCGAAAGACGAACGACGTTGGGTCCAGCCAGGATCGGCCTGCCCCGCGCGGCTCCACGGACAGTGACAACGACTGCGGCGTCTTGCTGTCGCCGTCCACAACAGTGCTGCCGCTGCCGCGATCAGCCAGCCACGCCTGGCGTTACCCAGCACAAAGCGGCTTCCTGCAACGCTGATTGTTTCCGGGAACACCAACAGGTCTTTGGGTTTGTCTGCGGCCACATAGCCAACATCGCCGACGGCGCGGATCGTCTTGGGTGGCAGCTCTGGCCGCCGCGCATGCGATGCCCACCTGTATTGAAAGGGGATTCGCGCGTCGATATCCGAAGCCGGTTGCGGTGCTCGAGAAGACACCAGGCGTGCCGGGTCTGGATCTGTCAGGCCTCGACATCGTCGCCATCGCAGCGGGTTTCGGCTGGATCACAAGCGCACGGCGACAACAACATTCAAGGCGCAATCAGTCGACGTCAGCGAATGTGGCGCTGCCGCCAGAAAAGGAGTTCGGGATGTCCACCACCAAACACGGAGCCGCGACCACGGCGACCGCAATCGTCACCGACGTGGATTTGCACGGGCGTCGCGCGATCGTCACCGGCGCCAGTTCGGGGATCGGCGTCGAGACAGCCCGAGCACTGGCATCGGTCGGCGCAGACGTCACGCTGGCGGTGCGCAATGTCGCGGCGGGCACCCAAGTCGCCGATGGGATCGCCGAAAAACTGTTGCCAGGCTCCGGAGCATTGCCCGTGGCCCTGCTGGATCTTGCCGACCCTGGCTCGGTGGCTGATTTCGTGCGCGGCTGGACCGGACCGTTGCACATCCTCGTCAACAATGCCGGCGTGATGGCCTTACCACAGCTCACCCGGACGGCCTCTGGCTATGAAATGCAGTTCGCCACCAACCATCTCGGTCATTTCGCGCTGGCCACAGGCCTGCATCGCTGGCTGGCCGCGGCGAAGGGCGCCCGTGTGGTGTCCGTCGCATCGATCGGACACCTGTTCTCGCCGGTCGTCTTCGACGACCTGAACTACCGGTTCCGCCCCTACGACCAATGGACCTCCTACGGCCAGTCCAAGTCGGCCAACGTGCTGTTCGCCGTTGGTGCCGCGCAACGCTGGGCTGACGACGGCATCGCGGTCAACGCGGTGATGCCCGGCAATGTCGCGAGCACCGCGCTGGCACGACACATGGGCGCCGACGATCTGGCCGCCTTCGGGGAGCGAACAGAATTGGGACTGCCGCCGGAGAAGACCGTCGAGCAAGGCGCCGCCACCTCGGTACTAATGGCGGCCAGTCCCGATGTCGAGGGCGTCACCGGCCGCTACTACGAAGACTGCGCCGAGGCCGCGACGATAACTGAGCGTGCCGGCCACACCGGGGGCGTCGCGCCCTACGCACTTGACGCCGACAACGCCGAGCGCCTCTGGAAAATCTCCAGCCAGCTCACCCAGTAGACCCCGACACCGACCCGCAACGTGAAGCATGGACCCAAGGGAGCGCGGGGCCGGTGCGCCACGCCCTCGCGGACTCGCGTGGACCAATGCCGAAGACTTGGGTACGTCCTCAGCCTGGGACCGAGACGGAAAACATTGCCGAACCGGAGGTCAGGAACGATACGGTGAGCCATGGACAAGCGGCTGACCGCAGACGGAGTTTCTCCTGAGCAGTTCGCCGGGGCCGTCGAAGACGGACTGCTGTACGCCGAGTATCGGCGCCTCGCCACCGAACAGGCCGCGGTGCGCCGAGTCGCCACGCTGGTAGCGCATGGCGTAGAACCTTCGGCGGTATTTGGCGCGGTGGCCGAGGAGATGCGCCGATGCGTGCCTGCAGTCGCCGCCGGACTGGGTCGCTTTGACGCGGATGGCGAGCTTACGTTGGTGGGCGCCGCGCTCCATCCGGCGGGGTTGGCAAAGTTGCCGGCGGGCACCCGAACTCCGTTGGAAGGCAACACCCTCGCACCGCTGGTACAACGCACTGGCGTGTCCGCACGGATCGACACCTACGAAAACGCCGCCGGGCCGATCGCTGCTCGTCTGCGCGCTGTCGGTTTGAGTGCGGCGGTGGGGGTGCCGATCATCATGGATGGACGCGTGTGGGGCGTGGCCGCCGTCGCTTCGGTAGAGCCCGGTCCCATGCCAGCCGATACCGAAGTCCGCATCGGTCGCTTCGCCGAACTGATAGCCACTGCTTTGGTGGCCGGTGATCGCGACGAGCAGAAGCGGCAACTCCTGGCTGAGGCGTCGCGACGCTCCAATCTGATTGACGCGGTCCTTGAGGGGCGAGCTTTCGGCGAGTGGAGCGCGTGGGAGGTTGCCGACCAACTTCGGCTGCCGCTCAATGGTCCGTTTGTGGTGGTCGTTGCCGCCCAGATTCCCGCCATGGGTGATGAACCGCTGCCAGGGATCGAGTCGAAACTGCGCAGCCGTGACATATTCTCAGCGTGGCGGCTACTGGCTGACGTGCAGGTCGGGATCGTGTACGTCGCTTCAGACCAACAACTCCAAACGTGTGTTGCCTTGATGTCGCGGGTGACCACCGCGCGGGTGGGTGTGAGCGCGCCCTTCGATGATTTGCGCGATACGCCACGAGCCCTGCAGGTCGCAAGAGTGATGTTGCGGGGCCGGGACGATCCGTCATCCTCAGTCGCGGTGTTCGACGGCTCCATCTTGGCCACCGCGGCCGTCAGCGCGCCGGAGGCGATGATCAAAATAGTCGGTCCCACGTTGGAAGATTTTGGTCGTCTTTCCGACGAGGAACGGCAGATGCTTCTTGAAACGTTTCGGATGTGGCTGGACAACGGTGCGTCGGTGAGCGCCGTCGCCGAACTACTGTTCTGCCATCCCAATACCGTGCGCTACCGATTGCGCCGAATCGAGAAGCTAACCGGGCGATCATTATCACGTCCAAGGGATGCCGCCGAACTGTCTTTAGCATTCGAAGTGCATCGGCGACTCATGTAACCCGCTCCGCGTCGGTGCCAAAAGACAAGACGGCCTGGTTAAGTCAGCAGGCTGCCGCACCGGCGTCAGACTTCGGTATCGAACTCAGCTTGGTGGCGGTTTTGCGGTCGTGAACGATTCGATGTGGTCGATCATGGTGTTCAGTGCGGTTTCCAGTGGTTCGGGGTCGCGCAGCGTCTTGGTGAGGAGAAGACCGCCCTGCAGAGCCGTCAGCAGTGCTGTCGCCAGGCTGTCGATATTGGTGCCGGGCAGGAACTCGCCGCGGTCCGCCATGGCGCCTAGGCCGGTGCGGATCGCTCTTTGCCAGCGCCGGTAGCCCGCTGCGAGGTCTTCGCGTGCGTCGGCGTCGCTTTCGGCGAGTTCGCTGGCCAGCGTGCCCAGAGGGCAGCCGCCGCGGTAACCGCCATTCCGCTGAAACGCGACGATCAGCTCGGCCCAGGCGCGCAATGCGTCCAAGTCGTCCAGGCGCGTGAGCAGGGTTTCTTGGATCCCGACAATGGTGTCCGTCTGGTACTCGATGACGGCGCGGGTAAGGGACCGTTTGTCGCCGAAGTAGTGGTAAATCTGCGATGCGCTGACGTCCGCCGCGACCTGGACGTCTTCGGTGCTAGTCCCGGCGACCCCACGGGCGGTCATCAGGGTGGCGGCGGCGGCCACGATCCGGTCCCGGGTAGCACGCCCTTTAGGGGTGACCATCCATCGAGTCTACCGATTCTGGAGTTGACATTCCAAAAATTCGATGGTTTTGTGGAGTGATCAATCCAATTCATGTGTGAAGGCGGTCCCATGACGACTCAGACACCCAGCATTGAAGAGCAGACGCACGCGTTCGTGACGGGACCCGCCGCCGCAATGCCGACAGAAGTCATGGGTGCTTTCACCGCCGAACAGGTCAGCCTGGACGCCGCGGGTGTGCCCGCGGGCGTGAGCGCACCGGGTGCAGTGATGCCCGACGGCGACCTGCTCGACATTCACGGCGCCGCCACTTCGTTGGCGCAGGCGCGTGCCGGACGGCCCGCAGTGGTGGTGTTCTATCGGGGGGCATGGTGCCCGTACTGCAACATCGCGTTACGCACCTACCAGGCCGAACTGGCGCCCGCCCTCGAGGATCGCGGCTACGCGATGATCGCGGTCAGCCCGCAGAAGCCCGAAGGGTCGCTGACCGCCGCCCAAACCAACGAGTTGACCTACACGGTGGTGTCCGACCCCGGCAACCAACTCGCCTCTGCGCTGGGCATTCTGACCGCGCCCTCCGCTGAAGCCGCTGCGGCACAACAGAAGCTGGGACTAGATCTGGCCGAGCACAACGCTGATGGCGGCCTGACGCTGCCGATGCCCACGACGGTGGTTGTCGATGGCACCGGAGTGATCCGCTGGATTGACGTGCACCCCAACTACACGACCCGCAGCGAGGTGCCCGACATCCTGGCCGCGGTGGACTCGGGCCGCTGACAGGCTAGCTGGGCAGAACGGGCCTGTCTTCCAGCTTCTCGGTGACACCTAGGTCGCTCATAAGGGTGTCAAACCGGGCCGTAACGGTTACATCTCCTGGGTGTCAGCACAGGCCGGGGTGACGGTTGTCGTGCCAGCGCACAACGAGTTTGCGGCGTTATCGCGGTGCTTGGGTGCGATCCGGACGGCCGCGATTGCGGTTGCGCTCCCAACGTCTGTGGTCGTCGTACTTGATGCGTGCGACGACGGGAGCGCAGGTATGGCCGGGCAATTCGGTAAAGGTGTTCACTTCATCGCAGTCGATGAACGCAACGTCGGCGCCGCGCGCGCGGCCGGCTTCCGCTATGCAAAGTCAGTGCTTGCGGCTGCGGGCAAGCGACACTGGTACGCAACGACGGACGCCGACACTGAGGTGGGTGGCGATTGGTTGGTGCGCCAACTCGGCAGTCGGGCTGACATGGTGTTGGGTCTGGTGCGGGTGGGTCAGTGGCGGCACCACTCCGAGCAGGTCGCCGAGCTTTACGAGGCCCGTTACCACGCCGAGGCGCCGCGTCATCAGCACATTCACGGCGCGAACATGGGATTTCGGTCCGAGGCGTACTGGCGCGTCGGTGGGTTCGCGCCTCTAGCCTGCGGGGAAGATGTCGACCTGGTCCATCGTTTCCGCGCCGCCGATGTATGTGTCGCCTGGAACGATCGGCTGTGGGTCACCACCTCGGACCGACGACGGGGGCGGGCACCGGGCGGCTTCGCTGATCATCTTGCAGAAGTCTCGCAAGAGGTTGAGCGTCGCGCGGATCGGGCGGACGAGGTGTCATGACGGTGGATTTGGTGCTGGAGTGGCTCCGGACCGGGCAACTCCAGCTGCCGTTGCCCGGTTCGGGCCAAACTGCGCAGCGCTGGCACCAGCTCGCTCGGCTGGCCCAGATCGACGTCGTCGCAGGCCGGTTAGCGGAGGCACACACCGACGCGGTTGCCATCCTGAGCGAACTCGGAGGCCCGCCACCAGGCAGCGATGATCTGTGGGGGGTCTGGGCCGCCGAGGCTCCCGACGCGGTCGTGACGGCCCATGGCGCAGGTGACGCGATAGCTCTCGACGGCACCAAAGCATGGTGCTCGGGTGCCGGACTATGCACGCGCGCGCTGGTCACCGCCCGGCTCAGTGACGAAAAGCGTGGTCTCTTCGCGGTGGATTTGCGCGGTTCCGCGGTGCGTCCAATGGAACACATGTGGCGTAACGCGGGAATGGCCGAAAGTGACACCCGATCAGTGCAATTCAGCAACGCACCCGCAATTCCAGTTGGACGGCCGGACGACTACTTGAGCCGGCCGAGCTTCTGGTTCGGTGCCATTGGCGTGGCGGCGTGCTGGTTGGGCGGTGCCAGAGCCGTTGTCGCGCCGCTGTACCGGCGCGCGGCGGAGCATTCGGCCGACGACCATCTACTGGCCCATCTGGGCGCGCTCGACGCGGCGATTACGGCTGCCGAAGCAGCACTTGCGGTGGCCGCCGACCAGGTCGACGCGGATCCGCAGAATCGCTCAGGCTTGGCGGAGTTGACGGCCAGACGCGTCCGCGCGACTGTCGAGCAAGCGGTCGACGAGGCGCTCATGCGCACGGATCGGGCCCTCGGCCCGGGCCCGTTGTGTCTCGACGAACAGCACGCTCGCGCCGTCGCGGATCTGACCGTCTACGTCAGGCAGAGTCACGCCGAGCGCGACCTTGCCGCCCTGGGCTCGCTTGCGGCCGCGGAACACGCCGATGGCTGAGACAACTTCGGGCACTTCCAGATTCGGCGCGTGCCCGATCGCGGACGGCGGCACTCCTGTCGAGACGTGGACCGAGTGGGACCACGGCCTCGCACCCTTGAACCTGCAGGACTGCCCCGGCATGACGGTTATCGCCCCGCATCCCGACGACGAAACGCTGGGTCTGGGAGCGACGATGGCGACATTGTGCAGCGCGGGCGTCGACGTGCAGGTGGTGTCAGTTTCCGACGGTGGGGCCGCTTATCCGGGACTCACTGATTCAGCCCGCGCTGAACTCGGAGACGTGCGCAGGGCGGAGCTCCGCCGGTCGTTGCACGTGCTGGGCGCCCGCGATCCGATCGCACTGGGCATGCCCGATGGTGAGCTGTCGCTGCACGAACCTTGGCTGACTTCGCGAATTGTCCAGTTGCTGAGCGTGTTCCCGGCGGGCAGATGGTGTGCGGCAACCTGGCGCGGCGACGGCCACCCCGATCACGAGGTGGTCGGGCGCGCCGCCGCTGCAGCAGCGGCCCGGACGGAGGCGGTGCTCATCGAATATCCGGTGTGGATGTGGCATTGGGCCACGCCCGGCGATCCGGCGGTGCCGTGGGACCGTGCTCGCCGCGTCGAGTTGACCGACGATGCGTTGAATGTCAAAGCCATTGCTGCTGAATCGTTTTCGAGTCAAACGTGGCCAACGCCGGATCGCGAGGCGGTGCTGCCGCCCGCTGTGCTGCACCGACTGCTGGCAATAGGGGAGGTGGTTTTCGTCTGAGCAGATTGCCTGATGACTATTTCGATGAGCTGTACGCGCAGGCGGCCGACCCGTGGCA
>DATAZN010000002.1:0-12750 GCA_036272035.1 Mycobacterium sp.
CACGATGCTCCAGTCGCCACCCTTGGTGGTCACCGGGAACGACGAGATCAGACCCTCGGGCACCCCGTAGGAGCCGTCGGAGATGACGGCCATCGATACCCAGTCGTCCTTAGGGGTGCCCAGCAGCCAGTCGCGGGCCGCGTCCACGGTCGCCGACGCTGCCGAGGCGGCCGAGGAGCTGCCGCGGGCATCGATGATCGCCGCGCCGCGCTTGGCGACGGTCGGGATGAAGTCGTCGGCGATCCACTTCTCGTCGTTGACGACTCCGGCGGCGTTCTTGCCGTTGATCTCGGCGTGGAAGATGTCCGGATACTGGGTGGCCGAGTGGTTACCCCAGATGGTGATCTTCTTGATGTCGGTGACTTTGGCGCCGGTCTTCTTGGCCAGCTGCGAGATGGCCCGGTTGTGGTCCAGCCGGGTCAGCGCCGAGAACCGCTCCTTGGGGATGTCGGCCGCGTTGCTCAGCGCGATCAGCGCGTTGGTGTTGGCCGGGTTACCGGTCACCCCGATGCGGACGTCGTCGGCGGCGACCGAGTTCAGCGCCTTGCCCTGCGCGGTGAAGATCGCGCCGTTGGCCTCCAACAGGTCGCCGCGCTCCATGCCTGGCCCACGCGGACGGGCGCCGACCAGCAGGGCCAGGTTGACGCCGTCGAAGATCTTGTTCGGGTCGGCGCCGATCTGCACGCCGGACAGCAGCGGGAACGCGCCGTCGTCAAGCTCCATCACCACGCCCTCGAGCGCCTTGAGGGCGGGCTCGATCTCGAGCAGCCGCAGCTCGATCGGGCGGTCTGGGCCCAGCAGCGAGCCGCTGGCCAGGCGAAACAGCAGGCTGTAGCCGATCTGGCCGGCGGCACCGGTGACGGCCACCTTCAGGGGTGTTGTGCTCACGTCAATTCGCTCCTTGCGTGGAGATCGGCATAGGCGATATGGCCTAATGCGCAATCGCGTCGGGTCGAAACTAGCGCACCCGCGCGCGAGAGAAATCCCTACCCCACCTCGGTGTCGGGTACGCCACCTCAGCGTCATCCACGCTTGGGCTATTGCCATATTGGGCGCGTAGCATGACCGAGGCTTTATCCGATCCGAGCTGCGACGGGAGGTGAAGGATGGCTTCGTTTCGCGACATACCGGAAACGCTGCGTCCACTGGCACGGCCTGAGCGGGACGAGCCTCCCAGTCCGCCGCCGCAGGACCCGCCCGCCGAACAAGCGGTAGTCGACTGCGGTATTTACGTGGACGGCGAGCGACTGCCCGGGACTTTCAGTTACGCAGAGGCACAGGCCAAAGTTAGCGAGCTGCAGCTGGGCGGCCAGGAAGCCTTCGCCTGGATCGGCCTGCACGCTCCCACTGAGCATCAGATGCAGGAAGTCGGCGAGGCTTTCAGCATGCACCCGCTGGCCATCGAGGACGCGGTATGCGCTCACCAGCGGCCCAAGCTGGAGCGTTACGACGAATCGCTCTTCCTGGTGCTCAAGACCCTCAACTACGTGCCACACGAGTCCACGCTGCTGGCTCGCGAGATCGTCGAGACCGGCGAGATCATGGTCTTCGTCAACCGCGATTTCGTGGTGACGGTCCGGCATGGCGACCACGGTCGGCTCTCGGACGTCCGCAAGCGAATGGATTCTGATCCCGACCACATGCGGCTGGGCCCGTTCGCGGTGATGCATGCCATCGCGGACTCGGTTGTCGACCATTATCTCGAGGTCACCCAGTCGATGGAGGGCGACATCGACGCCATCGAGGAAGAGGCCTTCGCACAGGACCACCGCACCCAGATCGAGCCGATCTACCAAATGAAGCGCGAGGTCGTCGAGCTGCGCAGGTCGGTCAACCCGCTGTCGGTGCCGTTCGCCCGGTTGCAGACCGAACACAAGGACCTGATCTCCAAGGAAGTCCGGCGCTATCTGCGCGACGTGGGCGATCACCACACCCACGCCGCCGACCAGATCGCGAGCTACGACGAGAATCTCAGCTCCCTGGTTCAGGCAGCGCTGGCGCGGGTCGAAATGCAGCAGAACACCGACATGCGCAAAATGTCTGCCTGGGCGGCCCTGCTGGCCATACCCACGATGGTCGCCGGCATCTACGGGATGAACTTCGAGTACATGCCGGGCTTGAAATGGCATTGGGGCTACCCGACGACCATCTTCGGTACGGCGGCGATCTGCCTGATGCTGTATCGCAACTTCCGGCGTAACGGCTGGTTGTAATCGATCAGTGTGGCTGTGCGGCAGGGCGATTGGGGTCCAGCACGTCGACCCCGTCGCTCCGCCACGCGGCGCGCATCGCGTCGGCGCCTTTCAGCCGGACCCAGGCGGCCTCGGTCGCGGTGATCGGCGTCGCCGACAGAAAGCGAACCGGGTCGCGCGGCGGGTCCAGTGGCAGGTCGGCGATGTCGCTGCCACCCAACAGCACCGCGGTGAATGCCGCGCGTCCCGACGGTCGCGCCCACAGCGGCATGCCGAGGTCGACCAGCGCATCCGTCGTCAACACCACGCCCTCGACCGTTGGAGACGCTGCCACGATCGCCAGGCTGCGGGCCAGGCCGGTGATGGATCCCGGATCACGCAGCCGCAGAACGACTTCGGCGCGCGGGCCATGTTCAGGGTCGGCGAACACCGCGGTCGGGTCGACCATCGGATGCCGCGAGCAGCCCAGCGACACGTAATGCACCACCCCGTGTGCGTGAGGGTGATAACGCAGCACATCAAGAGACTCAGCACCCAGAAACGTCACGCTGGCGACGTCCGGATCGGCGCGGCCGAAGTGGGCGTCCAGGTGCGCCCGCACCCGGACCAGTGGTTGGGTCACTGCGCCTCGGGCGGCGGGGCGACGGTCAGATTCGCACCGCCGTCTGGATCGAACACCGCGAGTTGCGTTGTGTCGAAGGCCAATTCGAATTTCTTGCCTTTCGCGGCCTTCGACGCGGCGGGCACCCGGGCAACGAATTCGTGTTCCGCTCCCCCGGTGTCGTCGTCGAGTTCGGATAGCTGGTCGGAGTGCACGACGGGACCCTCCGCGGTGAAGTAGACGTACTTGTCGGCGCCCAAAGACTCGACCAGGTCGACGTTCACCTCGAAGCTCAGCGAGCTGATCCGCTGGTAGGCGTCGAGCAGGGCCACGTCGTTCAGATGTTCCGGACGGACGCCGACGATCACGTCCGTCGGCGCCGAGTTGGCGGCAAGCAGATCGAGGACGGGCTGGGTCAAGGTGATCTCGCCGAACGCCAGGCTCAATCCAGTCTCGGTCAGGCCGGCAGGGAAGAAGTTCATCGCCGGCGACCCGATGAAGCCCGCGACGAACAAATTCGCCGGCCGCTCGTACAACTCGTCGGGCGTGCCGATCTGTTGGACCACGCCGCCGCGCATCACCACCACCCGGTCGCCGAGCGTCATGGCCTCGGTTTGATCGTGGGTGACGTAGATGGTGGTGGTGCCCAGCCGTCGTTGCAGCCGGGCGATCTCGCCTCGCATCTGCACACGTAGCTTCGCGTCGAGGTTGGACAGCGGCTCGTCCATCAGAAACGCCTTGGGGTGCCGCACAATCGCCCGGCCCATCGCGACCCGCTGCCGTTGGCCGCCGGACAATTGCGCGGGCTTACGGTCGAGCACCTCGGTGAGGTCGAGAATTTTCGCGGTGTCCTCGACCTTCTTGGTGATCTCCGCTTTCTTCATCTTCGCCAACGTGAGCGGGAAGGCGATGTTCTGGCGGACCGTCATATGCGGGTAGAGCGCGTAGGACTGGAACACCATCGCGATATCGCGGTCTTTGGGCGCTTTCTCGTTCACCCGTTCGCCACCGATGCGTAGCTCTCCGGACGAGATATCCTCAAGGCCGGCAATCATATTCAGCGTCGTCGATTTTCCACAGCCGGACGGGCCGACCAGGATGATGAACTCGCCTTCGGCGATGGTGAGGCTGAATTCCTGCACGGCCTGCGCGCCGTCGGGGTAGCTCTTGGTCACCCGGTCCAACACAATCTCGGCCATCGTGCTATCCCTTCACCGCACCTGACGTCAATCCCGCGACAATCCGTCGTTGGAAGACTAGAACAAAAACGATAATCGGGACCGTGATCACCATGGCGCCCGCCGCGATCGACCCGGTCGGCTCCTCGAATTGCGAACTGCCGGTGAAGTTCGCGATCGCCACCGGCGCGGTGATCGCGGCCTTGGTTGCGGTCAGCGACAACGCGAGCAACAGGTCGTTCCACGCGAAGATGAACACCAGGATCGCGGTTGTCACGATTCCCGGCGCCGCCAGCGGGACGATCACGTTGCGGAAGGCCTGGGCCGGCGTCGCGCCGTCCATCTTGGCCGCTTTCTCCAGGTCCCGCGGGATCTCCCGGAAGAACGCCGACAGCGTATAAATCGACAGCGGTAGCGCAAACGTGATGTACGGAATGGTCAGCCCGAGCCAGGTATCGAACAGCCCGATCCGGCGTTCGATGTTGAACAACGGAGTGACCAGCGAGATCGCCGGAAACATCGAAATCAACAACACCGCACCGATCAACAGCCGCTTGCCGGGAAACTCCAGCCGCGCCACCGCATAGGCCGCCATCGCGCCGACCACCACCGCGATCACCGTGGTGAGCACGCCGATGCCGACCGAGTTGATCAGCGCCGAGCTGAAGAAGTTGCCGCGAAAGATGCCCCGGTAATTGTCGAACGTCGGCGCCGACGGAATCAGCTTGCCGTCCTTGACCGTTGACGTCGGCTTGAGCGAGAGGCTGAGAATCCACAGCACCGGTACCAGCGCATACATCAGGACCAGGGCGTCGACGATCACCCATGTTGCGGCGCGCCGGGCGCCGATGCGCTCACCGCCCATCGCTGCCGCCCGGTGCCGCGGCGCCGAAGACCTTGACGAAAATCAGCGCGATCACGGTGACGCAGCAGAAAATCAGCACCGAAATCGCCGAGCCGAGGCCCACATTGAAGCCTTTGAACAGATTGTCGTAGCCGAGGATCGACACCGACCCGGTGTTGCCGGTGCCGCCGGTGAGCACGTAGATGTTGTCGAAGATCCGAAAAGCGTCCAGCGTGCGGAACAACAGCGCCACCAGGATCGCCGGCTTGATCAGTGGCAGCGTGATCGAACGCAACCGCCGCCACGCTCCGGCGCCGTCCACCTCGGCGGCCTTCAGCAGATCGGCCGGCACCAGCGCCAACCCGGCCAGCAGCAGCAGAGACATGAACGGTGTCGTTTTCCACACTTCGGCGATGACCACCACGCCCAGCGACGAAAACTGGTGTGCCAGAGGAGCACTGCCGTGCGGTAACAGGTTGGCCAGATAACCGGTGCCCGGGGTCCAAGCGTAGTACCAGCTATAGGAGGCGGCCACCGTCACGATGCCGTACGGGATCAGCACCGCGGTACGCACCAGGCCCTTGCCGACCAATGTGCGGTGCATCGCCAGCGCCAGCGCCAGGCCGAGCACGAACTCGATGGACACCGAAGCGACGGTGATCGCCAGCGTCACCGCGAGCGCCATCCACCAGTATCGGTCGGTCAGGATCGTCTGGTAGTTGCCGAGACCGATGAACCGGGTGTCGTTCGGTGTGGTCAAGTTGTTGCGCTGCAGGCTCAGCCAGACCGCGTACCCGATCGGATATGCCGTGACCGCCAGCATCAGCAACGCAGCCGGCGCGACCAAGACGAACGCCAGTCGCCGCTCGCCCGATCGGTTCTGGTTTGTCGCCGTCATGGCAGCAGACCTTTGCCCTCAACCGCTTTGCGCACCTGCACGGCGAGTTGATCGGCCGTGCGCTCCGGATCGATCCGGGTGATCGGGGCCAGCGTGGCGGCGATCCGCGTCGACACCGACTGGTAGACCGGAGTCGCGAGCCGCACCGCGGGATCGACGAGTTGTCGGCGAATGATCTCGTACATCGGGTACTTCGCCTGGAATTGCGGGTCGGCGTACAGCGAGGTCCGCACCGCCGGCACGCCGCCTTCCAGCGAGATGTACTTCTCGTTGCTCGCATCACGCAGGCACCGGATCGCTTCGTAAGCCTCGGCTTTGTGCCGAGTGGTCTTGGAGACCGCCAGGTTCAGCCCACCGATCGTCACCTTGGCCGGCCGGCCCGGTTGAACGCTCGGATATGGCGCGAAACTGAATACCTTTCGGCTGGCGTCGTATGCCTCACGGAACTGCTGATCGGTGGGCGTGAACGAGCCGACATTGTTGACGCTGCCGGCCAGGTCGGGCCGACGGTTCAGTGGCAGAAACGGCACACCGCCCTTCACCGCGTTCTCCAGCATGGATGCCAGCGCGTAGGGCCAGTTGACCTCGAGCGCGGCCTTGCCCTGCTCGAACGCCAACCGCGCGGTGCCGGCATCGGCGCGGGTGACCGACGGGTCAGCGCCGGGCGCGGTGGCCACCGACTTCATGATCTTCAACGCGCTGACGGTGGCGGTCCGGTGCGCGGGCGTGTCGGTGAGGGTGACCGTGTTGCCGTCGTCGGAAAGCACTTGGCCGCCGGCACTTTCCAGCAGCGTGTTGAACCAGACCACCACACCCTCGTTCTGGTTGGCCTGCACGCCGATCCAGCTGGGTCCGCCTGAGGCGTGCAACCGGGCGGCCTCGTCGAGCACCGCGCTCCACGTTTCCGGCGGCCTGTTCATCAAATCTGGCCGGTACCAAAGCAATTGGGTGTTGGTGCTGACGGGTGCGGCATACAACCGATGCCGCCAGGTCGCGGTGCTCAACGGCCCGGGCAAGGTGTCGGTGGTGGCGTCGGCCTCCGCCCGACGGGCCGGGTCGTCCGACAGCGGCAGCACCCAGCCCGCTTCGGCGAACTCGGCCGTCCAGATCACGTCCATCGCGATCACGTCGACGGTGTGGTCGTTGGCGCTCAGTCGGCGGGCCAACTGCACTCGCTGGTCATCGGTACCCCGCGGCAGGCTGACCTGCCGCACGGTGAACCGCCCGCCGAACTGGTCGGTGCAGCGCCGGGCCACCGCGGTGAACGTCGCGGCGTCACCGGCCGGGGTGTAAAAGCTGATCACCCGCCCATCGTCACGGGCTCCGCAGGACGATATCGCTGATCCGGCGGTCAGCAACGCCAGCGCGATGGCGCCGATCCGGCGTGCGCGCCCGCGACGAGTCGCCACGAATCAGATGGCCAGGCGCGCAAGCAGATCCCGAGCGTGCTCAGCGTTCCGCGGGTCGCAGAGAACGTCGTATCGGCCGGCCACCAATTGCATCGTGGAACTGAAGTCGCGGGTACCGCGCGCCATCGAGTACGGAATCGCCGAGGTGATCAGGCCGAAGAACACTCCGGCGACCAGACCGGTGCTCAACGCCTCCAGCGGGTGGGGGCTGGAGAACAACAAGGTCAGCACCAAGCCGATGAAAAGGCCCAGCCAGGCGCCGCTGATCACGCCGCCGCCCAACACTTTCGGCCAGGTCAGTCGCCCGGTGACCCGCTCGACCTGCATCAGGTCCACCCCGACGATCGTCACCTGCTGCACCGGGAACTGTTGATCGGACAGGTAGTCCACGGCGCGCTGCGCTTCGGCATACGTGGGGTACGAACCGACCGGCCAGCCTTTCGGCGGCGTGGGCAATCCGGGGGCACGCCGGCGCCCGGCCGGGGCACCGGGCGCGGCACCGGGAACCTGTCCAGGTTGAAAAGGGCTGCTCATAAATTCCATTCTGCTCTGTTATCGCCGCGCCGAGGTCAACAACTATCGGCTTACCCACCACCTGCGCAAACGCTGGCCCAACTGGGCGTCACGCTAGGTTGAACACCATGACAGCTCAGGGCGGTGACCACGGTGAGGAATACCGCGCTCACGCAGACCAGCCCCGCCCCTGGGAGCAGTACCCACATCCACCGGTAGACCCGCAGGCCCCAGTGAACTATCCGGAGTTCGCGCCGCCATATCCTCCACAGCCGCCATACCCTTCGCAGCCGCCGCCGGGGCCTGGATACGGCTATCCGGCACCACCGCCCGGCGGGCCGATCGGGTACGGCGGACCGCCGCCCTATCCCGGTCCGTATGACCCCTACCAGGTCTATCAAGCCAGCTCGTATCGCACCAATGGGCTGGCCACCGCGTCGCTGATCACCTCGATCGCCGGCGTGGTGCTCGGCATCCCGCTGGCCATCTTCTGCTATCTCGGGCTGCTGATTCCTGTAGTCGCCGCGGTGCTGGGCGCCGTGGCACTCAGCCAGATCAGACGGACTCACCAGCCGGGCCGTGGGTTGGCCATCGCCGGGATCGTCATCGGCTGTTTCACCACGGTGGCGATGTTGTTCTTGCTGGCGATGGTCGTGCTTTCCGCCGCCGCGCTGAAGTCCCCGATGCTGATGTGGCGCTGACCGGCGTTATCCCGTCGGCGGAACGAACCGGTCGGACTGCCGCTCCATTCCGGCCGCGCGTCCTTTCGCCGCGATCACCAACGCCATCTTGCGGCTGGCTTCGTCGAGCATCTCGTCGCCGAGCATCACTGCTCCGCGGGCACCGCCGGACGCCGACGTGTGCCACTCGTAGGCCTCCAGGATCAGCTCAGCGCGGTCGTAATCGGCCTGGCGCGGACTGAAGATCTCGTTGCCCGCCGCGATCTGGTCGGGGTGTAGCACCCACTTGCCGTCGTAGCCGAGCGCGGCGGATCGGCCCGCCACCCGCCGGAACGCCTCCACATCACGCACTTTCAGATACGGGCCGTCGACAGCGGCGACGCCGTGGGCGCGCGCGGCCACCAGGATCGTCATGAGCACGTGGTGGTAAGCGTCGCCGACGTCGTAGCCCTCGGGTTGCTCGCCGACGACCAGCGTGCGCGTGTTCAGATTCGCCATCAGGTCGGCGGGACCGAGCACCAGGGCCTGCACCCGCGGCACGGCGGCGATCGCGTTGATGTTCATCAACCCGCGGGCATCTTCGATCTGCGCGTCAATGCCGATCTCGCCCACCGGAAGTCCGTGGACCGTCTCCAACTGAGTCAGCAGCAGGTCGAGCGCCTGGACGTGTGAGACGTCGGAGACTTTCGGCAGCACCACCACGTCGAGCTTGGCGTCGGGCGCTGCCCCGACAGCAGACACCGCTTCGATGATGTCGGCGTGCGTCCACGGCGTGGTCCAGTCGTTGACCCGCACGCCGCGCAACTGTCCGGCCCAGCCGGGCGCGGCCAGTGCGGCGGCCACCCGGCCGCGGGCGTCGGCCTTGGCGTCGGGTGCGACGGCGTCCTCGAGATCAAGGAAGACCTCATCGGCCGGAAGACCTTTGGACTTGTCGATCATCTTCTGGCTGCTGCCCGGCACAGACAGGCAAGTTCGGCGGGGCCGATAGGCGTTGTTCACGCTTCACTCCTACCCTTTCAGCTATGGCCTCGATCAACAGGGTGTACGCGGCTCGGCTGGCACGATTGCAAGTCCTGGGCCCGATGGGCGAGGCGCTCGGCCGAGTGCGCGACGTCGTGGTCAGCATCAGCATCGTTCGCCAGCAACCCCGAGTCCTTGGACTCGTCGTCGAAATGAGTTCGCGCCGAAGGATTTTTGTACCGATCCTGCGGGTCGCGTCGATCGAGCCCAACGCGGTGACCCTCAACACCAACAGTGTCTCGATGAGCCGGTTCGATCAACGGCCGGGCGAGGTTCTGGTACTGGGACAGATCGTGGATACCAAGGTCCGGGTCAACGATCCGCAATTACCCGAGCTGGCCGACATCGACGTGGTCGTCACCGACTTAGGTTTGGAGCAGACGCGAACGCGCGATTGGATGGTGACGCGAGTCTCGGTGCGCGTGCCGCGACGCATCGGCCGACGCACCACCTCGCACGTGGTGGGCTGGCGCAGCGTGCAGGGGCTGACTCCGTCCGCGCTGGCGATGCCGGGACAGGCCGTGGCGCAGTTGCTCCATCAGTTCGAGAACTGGCGGCCGATCCAGGTGGCCGATGCGATACGTGAGTTGCCGACGAAACGCCGTTACGAGGTGGCCAGCGCGCTGGACAACGATCGGCTTGCCGACATCTTGGAGGAACTGCCGGAGGACGAGCAGGCCGAGTTGCTGATGCAGCTTGGCGACGCACGCGCGGCCGACGTGCTCGAGGAGATGGACCCCGACGACGCCGCCGACCTGCTCGGCACGATGAACCCGACGCTGGCCGAAAGACTCCTGCGTGAGATGGATCCCGAGGAGTCCGACCCGGTGCGGCGACTCTTGAGGCACTCGCCTGACACCGCCGGCGGCTTGATGACCTCCGAGCCGGTGGTGTTGACCCCGGACACATCGGTAGCCGAGGCGCTGGCCCGAGTCCGTGACCCCGATCTGACGCCGGCGTTGTCGTCGCTGGTACTGGTGGTCCGTCCGCCGACGGCCACCCCGACCGGTCAGTACCTGGGCTGCGTGGCGTTACAGCGGCTGCTGCGTGAGCCACCGTCCATGCCGGTCGGCGGGATCGTCGACGCCGACCTGCCCTGGCTTGAGCCGGACACCTCGCTGGGTATGTTGACCCGCTACTTCGCCGCCTACAACCTGGTCTGTGGCCCGGTGGTCGACGCGCAGCAGCATCTGTTGGGCGCGGTGACCGTCGACGACGTGCTCGACCATCTGCTGCCGCACGACTGGCGCGATACCACCGAAGAGCCGGCACTGAATACCTCTGGAGAACGCTGATGAGCAAGTCGGCGCCGCGCTCGCGGCTCTACACGCCGCGCATCTCACGACTGTCGGCGCCGCGGCTGGACTCGGACGCGGTCGGCAATTTCACCGAGTCGATCGCCCGCTTCTTCGGCACCGGCAGCTACCTGCTGATTCAGACCATCGTGGTGATTGTCTGGATCGTGCTGAACATCGTCGCGGTCGGCCTGCGCTGGGACCCCTACCCGTTTATCCTGCTCAACCTGGCATTTTCCACCCAGGCCGCCTACGCCGCGCCGCTGATCCTGCTGGCCCAGAATCGCCAGGAGAACCGCGACCGCGTCACCCTTGAGCAGGATCGAACGCGCGCCGAAGAGACCAAGGCCGACACCGAATATCTGGCCCGAGAACTGGCGGCGCTGCGGCTGGCGATCGGCGACGTCGCCAAGACCCGGGACTACCTGCGCCGCGAGCTGGAAGACCTGCGCGTGCTACTCGAAGGTCGGCACCAGGGCGAGGTTCAATCTGCGCAGAAAGACACCGGCGGCGATGTGGATCGACACTCCGCATCGTCTAATTGACACAGCTGGCGATAAGCCGCGTTTTCACAGGCGGAGACTCCGCCATTGTTGTCACTGGAGTCACCCGTGTTATGTATGGTGACCTAGTTCACGAGGCCCACGCGGTGCCGCGGGTCCCACAACCCTCGAGAACTAGGCAGGTCGAGTGCGGGTAAGGGGACGCATGGGCTTACGTCCCGCCCTTGCAAAGACGCAGAAGGCGATCCTTCGTGTCCCCAAAGCCCCCAAAATCCCTGGCCCCATCGTCAATGCCGCGTCGTCGGCGGGCCACCTGGTGGTTCGCGCGGCCGACGCCGTCAGGATTCAGGCCGCCGCCGCGGCCGTCACGTCGAGCGCCCAGACGGTTGGGACGACTGTTCAGGAAGCCCTGACCAGCGCGGCCCGGAGCCCGGCATTCGGTGTCGCGATGATCGCCTGCCTGATCTATGCCAGCGTCGACGGCGCCGGCGCACCGCCGTTCCCCTTGACCAAGTCGACGCTGCGCGATGCCGCCATCACCCCGGTTGCCGCGGTCGCGCGCGCCTCCACCGACCCGACCGGCCCGCTGGTGATCGCCGTCGAGCACCCGAAGATCGGTTTCCATATCGCTGCGGCCACGTCGTCGGCTCCTCCGCCGACAGGTGTGGTGAATACACCTGGCGCACTGGGTATTCCGGGGATGGCGCTGACCGCGTACCGCAACGCCGAACGGATGATGGCCACCGCCGACCCCGGCTGCGGCATCAGTTGGAACCTGCTGGCCGGGATCGGGCGTATCGAGTCCGGGCACGCCAACGGCGGCGCCACCGATGCGCGCGGCACTGCGATACGACCGATCTACGGACCGACCCTGGACGGGACGCTGCCGGGCAATGAGGTCGTCGTCCAGACCACCAACGCCGGACGGGTCGGTTATGCCCGTGCGATGGGACCGATGCAGTTCCTGCCGGGCACCTGGGCGCGCTATGCCTCCGACGGTGACGGCGACGGCCTGGCCGATCCGCAGAACCTCTACGACGCCACCCTGGCCGCGGCTCGGTACCTGTGCAGCGGAGGGCTGAACCTGCGCGACCAGTCGCAGGTCTTGTCGGCGATCCTGCGCTACAACAACTCGATGCCGTACGCCCAGAACGTGCTGGGCTGGGCCGCGGCCTACGCCACCGGCGTCGTTCCGGTCGACCTCCCGCCGCTCACCGGGCCCGCGCCGCCGCTGGGCGACGCGCACTTGGAGAACGCCGAAGGCCTCGGGCCGAACCTGCCGATCAACATGCACGGCTTGCCGTCGACCGACCCGCTGGCCCAGATGCCGCTGATCGACCTCAGCGGGGGTCCGAGCAACGGCCCGCAGCCGTGGTCGACGCAGCGGCCGGGTCCCTCGTGCACGGTAATCTGCATCAGCGGCGATACCAGCGCGCCTCAGCAGGTGTTCAATGCGTCGCCGACCCCGGCGGGCATGCCGCCCGCCCCGTTTGGCATGCCGCCCGCCCCGTTTGGTGCGCTAGCCGCCCCGTTTGCCCAGGTTCCCCCGCCCGCTGCTCCGCCGGTCCCCGCGCCGCCGGCCGCTCCGCCGGTGGCCCCGCAGCCGCAACCGGCGGT
>DATAZN010000003.1:0-5689 GCA_036272035.1 Mycobacterium sp.
GCAGCCGGCCAATACCGGTATCACGCTGAACACCAGCGACATCGACGCCACCCACGCGGCGATGAAGGAACTCGGCGTCGACGTCGACGCGCAGGTGTCGCGAATGGGTGAGCCGGTTCCACCGATGTTCTGGTTCCGCGACCCGAGCGGGCACACGCTGATGGTCGTGGAGTCCTGACTACCGGAGACCTGTTAGTCCTGGACCAGCCCGGCGGCGGCGTGCAGATGCTTGACCGCGTCAGCGACGATCGCATCGATCAGCTCGGCACATGACGGCAGGTCTTCGACGATGCCGGCCACTTGCCCGGACGCCAGCACCCCGGCATCGGTATTGCCCTCAACCAGGCCGGCTTTGAGCAACATCGGGGTGTTGGCGGCCATCACCACCTGCGACCAGGACATGTCCTTGCCGTGCCGCATAGCCAGGCCGTCGCGAATCATCGAGGCCCAGGTCATCTGTGACATCTTCTTGAACTTCGCGGCGTTGCCGATGGCGGCGGTGAAACCTCGCGCTCGAGAACCGCTTTCCAGCTTTTCGACGAGGCCGGTGCGTAACACGCGGTGCGGCATGCCGTCGACCCGCGTGGTGACGACGGTGCCGTCGAGTGCGGACTGCAGATAGCGCTGCTTGACCGCGTCGGGCACGGTGGAATCCGAGGTGAGCAGGAACCGGGTGCCCATCGCCACACCGGCGGCGCCGTACGACAGCGCCGCCGCGAGCCCGCGGCCGTCGAAGAAGCCACCCGCGGCGATCACCGGAATGCTGACGGCATCAAGAACTGAGGGAAGCAGCAGCGTCGTGGCGATCGGCCCGGTGTGTCCGCCGCCTTCGCCGCCCTGAACGATCACCGCATCGGCACCCCAGGAGGCCACCTTGCGGGCATGCTTGGCCAGGCCGACCGACGGAATAACCACGGAGCCGGCGTCTTTCAGCTTGCTGATCAACTCCTGCTTGGGCGCCAATGCGAATGATGCGACCTTGACGCCTTCGCGAATCATCAGGTCCACCCGGTCGCCGGCATCGCCGGCGTCGGCGCGAATGTTGACACCGAACGGTTTGTCAGTGGCCGCTTGGACCTTCCCGATCGCGACGGCAAGTTCGTCGAGCGTCATGGTGGCCGAGGCCAGAATACCCAGTCCGCCCGCGTTGGAAGTCGCCGCCACAAGACGCGCGCCGGCCACCCAGCCCATTCCGGTTTGCACTACCGGGTGCTCGATGCCGATAAGCTCGGTCAGTGGCGTGCGCAGCTTCATCAACGTATCTCTCTGTCGCGCAATGCTTTAGGGTCGATGACTTCGCGGATCAGTCGCAACTCGTCGTCGGTTGGCAGCCTAGACTCGTTCGCACCGTCCAGGCCGTGCACGTCGAATGAGGTGTTCTCGCGGACCTCCTCGGCCGAGATGCCGGGGTGCAGCGACAGCGCCCGCATCGTGCGCTCCGGCCCACCGAAGTCGAACACGCCGAGGTTGGACACCACCCGATATGTGTTGGCGAACCGGAAGGCCGGGTTGTCGGTGTCCACGTTGTCCCAGCCGACACCGCAGACCACGTCGACGGTTTCACAGAACACCCGTTTGGAGTGGTTGCCCACCCAGTAGCTCGTCGCGTGGTTGATGGCGTTACCCGGTGCGCCGCGGACACCGAACATCTGTCGCTTCGGCTGCTGCAGCGGCCCGAAGGCGGAGATATTCTGATTGCCATGGCGGTCAACCTGATTGGCGCCCATAACCACGTGCCGTCGTCCCCAGGCCAGCGTCTCGAACACCCGGCTGAACGGCATCCAGCCTTCGACGGGTCCGGTCTTGCCGAGTGCCGGGGTGTCGGCCAGCAGTTGCGCCTCGCCGTCGGTCAGCAAGATATCGGGGGAGAACGTCAGCCGGGCCAGCCGCGCGCCGACCGACGCCATGTTCGTCATCGGGCTGACCATGATCTCGCCAGCGTCTCGGAACAAGTCGGCGCAGGCGACTGCGCACACTTCGGCACGGGTGCTCGCGGTGTCGGTCACGACGACGCCTCCTCTGCGAACTTACGCACGGCCGTCTGGTATTCGGCTTCACCGCCGGACAGATAGGTCTGCACGAACGTCTGCCAGGCCTCCTCGGTTGCCGCGGCCTCGGCGTAGTGCTGTTGGAATTTCTCATCGCGGCCGTAATCCGGCGCCGCGGTGGTGAAGTGGGCGCCACCCGGCGCTTCAACGACGCCGTCGACCATCATCCGGTTCACCAGCAACGCTTGCGGCGGAACGGCTTTGATCAGTTCGTCGGTCGAGACGACGCGGTCCACCGAAAGGTAGCGTCGGTCGGCGGCCATCAAGAAGAGGTCGTCGAAGTAGGGGTCGATGCCGGTGTAGGCGGCGTTGCCCCGTTCGTCGCCGAGGTTGAGATGGACGAACGCGGCGTCCAGGTTCAGCGCAGGCATCGCGAGCAGCGTCTCGTGTCTTCCATTCGGCGCCGGGTAGGGGCTGGTCACTGTTTGCAGTTCGCCGTCCCAGAAGTCCAGGACCGAACTGCCCAAACCGGCGCGAATCGGCAGGAACGGCAGCCGCTGCGCCGCCGCGTGCAAACCGCATCGCAGCATGCCCTCGTCCATTTCGCGTGCCTCAAGCGTTCCGCCGCTACGGGCCTTGGCAAACCACGGGTCGTAGAACGGCGGCGAGTCCAGCGAGACGAACCCGTAGTAAACCCGTTTGACCTTGCCCGCCGAGCAAAGCAGCCCCAAATCCGGCCCGCCGTAGGTCACTACGGTCAGATCCGTGATGTCGGTGCGAAGCATGGCCCGGACGAACGCCATGGGCTTGCGCCGCGATCCCCAGCCGCCGATACCGATCGTCATGCCGCTGCGCAGTTGCGCGACGGCGTCGTCGAGCGTGGTTCGTTTGTCGCTCACTCTTTTTTGCCCTTCGCGGTACCGGCGAACGCGTCGCGGTGCTCGTCGGCCACCCCGGCCAGGTTGAGCTCGAAGGTAAAGCCTTGCTCCATGCGGTAACTGGAGTTGACCCGCTGCACGTCGATCAGGTTCAGCGCCTCCTTTGCCGCGCGGATGACGCGAGTGTCCTTGGCGGCGATGTCGCGCGCCACCCGCAGGGCGGCTTCGTCGAGTTCCTCGCGCGGCACCACCTCGTGCACCGAACCGAAGTGGTGCAGTGTGGCGGCGTCGACAGTGGCCGCGGTGAAGAACAGCCGCCGCATCATGTGCTGCGGCACCAATCGGGACAGGTGGGTCGCTGCCCCCAGCGCGCCGCGCTCGACCTCCGGCAGCCCGAACGTCGCATCCTCGGAGGCCACGATGACGTCGGCGTTGCCCACCAGGCCGATGCCGCCTCCGACGCAGAATCCGTTGACCGCGGCGATCACCGGGACCGCGCACTCGTAGACCGCGCGGAAGGCGGCGAAGCAGCCGCGGTTGGCGTCGATGAGCGCGCTGAAGCCCTCGGTGCGCTGCATCTCCTTGATGTCGACGCCGGCGTTGAACCCACGGCCCTCGGCGCGCAGGATCACCGCGTGGGTGGTCTGGTCGTTGCCGGCGGCGGTCAGCACCTCGCCGAGTTCGAACCAGCCGCGTGATGGGATGGCGTTGACAGGGGGAAAGTCAACGGTGACCGCGACTATCCCCGGTTCGTCGGTGCGCGACGTAATAGTCATCGAGATCCTCGACCACTTCCTTGGGGGACGATTACCTAAGCAAGCACTTGCTTGGTACGCTAGCACAGTGACCCACGCCGATGGAGGCCCCCCGTTCAGCTTCGGGCTCAGCGGCCGGGTCGTGTTGGTGACCGGCGGCGTTCGAGGGGTAGGTGCCGGGATCAGCAGCGTTTTCGCCCAGCAGGGTGCCACAGTCGTCACCTGTGCTCGGCGAGAGGTTGAAGGCCTGCCCTACGAATTCCACCCCTGCGACATCCGCGACGACGACGCGGTCAAGGCGATGGTCGACACGATCGTCGACCGGCACGGCCGCCTCGACGTGGTCGTCAACAACGCTGGAGGTTCGCCGTTCGTCTTGACGGCCGAGTCCAGCGCGAAGTTCAACCGCAAAATCATTGAGCTCAATCTGATTGGTGCACTGTCGGTTTCCCAGCACGCCAACGAGACGATGCAAAACCAGACAGATGGCGGGTCGATCGTCAACATCTGCAGCCTCAGCGGCCGACGACCGTCACCGGGCACCGGCGCTTACGGGGCGGCCAAGGCGGGTCTGGAAAGCCTCACTCAGACGCTCGCGGTGGAGTGGGGCCCGAAGGTGCGGGTGAACGCCTGCGTGGTCGGCATGGTCGAGACCGAACAATCGGAGCTGTTTTACGGCGACGCCGAATCGATCGCAGCGATTTCGAAGAACGTGCCGCTCGGGCGGCTCGCCACACCTGCCGACGTCGGTTGGGCCGCAGCGTTTCTGGCCTCGGACGCGGCGGCCTACATCAGCGGCGCCTCGCTAGAGGTGCACGGTGGCGGCGAACCGCCGCACTATCTGGCCACCACCAACGCAAGCGCGATCACGTAGAGGATGATGAGGATGGGTAGCTAATGGGAATAGTCGACGGCCGCGTCGTCATCGTCACCGGAGCGGGCGGTGGTATCGGGCGCGCGCACGCCTTGGCCTTCGCCGCCGAAGGCGCACGCGTGGTGGTCAACGACATCGGTGTGGGCCTGGACGGATCGCCCGCCGGCGGTGGCAGCGCGGCTCAAGGTGTCGTCGACGAGATCACCGCCGCCGGAGGCGAAGCCGTCGCCAACGGCGCCAACATCGCGGACTGGGATCAGGCCGCCGCTCTGGTCCAGACCGCTGTCGACAGTTTCGGTGGCCTGGACGTGCTGGTGAACAATGCCGGCATCGTGCGCGATCGGATGATGGCCAACACCAGCGAAGAGGAGTTCGACGCCGTCATCGCTGTCCACCTCAAGGGTCACTTCGCGGCCATGCGGCACGCGGCGTCGTACTGGCGCGGGTTGAGCAAAGAGGGCAAAACCGTTGACGCGCGGATCATTAACACCAGCTCCGGCGCGGGCCTGCAGGGCAGTGTCGGCCAGGGTAACTACAGCGCCGCCAAGGCGGGTATCGCGGCGATGACGCTGGTCGCCGCCGCCGAGATGGGCCGCTACGGCGCCACGGTCAATGCGATCGCGCCGTCGGCCCGGACCCGGATGACAGAGACAGTCTTCGCGGACATGATGGCCACCCAAGACGACGACTTCGACGCGATGGCACCGGAGAATATCTCACCGCTGGTGGTGTGGTTGGGCAGCAACGAATCTCGTGACATTACCGGCAAGGTGTTCGAGGTCGAGGGCGGCAAGATTCGCGTCGCCGAGGGGTGGGCGCACGGACCGCAGATCGACAAGGGCGCGCGCTGGGATCCCGCCGAGTTGGGACCCGTCGTCGCCGACCTGTTGGCCAAGTCGCGGCCACCGGTCCCGGTGTACGGGGCCTGATCCCCGGCCTGCGCTGACTGCTTGTGCACTTCGACTGGAGTCCTTGACCGACAGCGTGCATCGTTGTCGGCTGCCCTTTCTCGACGTCACTGTCGGTCTGGTGCAGGGCACTGCCGGAGCGTTGCTGGTCGACACCGGTACCACGCTGACCGAAGCGCACGCTATCGACGACGACGTGCGCCTGATTGCCGGGTGCGCAGTGACGCATGTGGTGTTGACCCACAAGCACTTCGATCACGTGTTGGGCTCCGGGGGATTCGCAGAT
>DATAZN010000004.1:0-3151 GCA_036272035.1 Mycobacterium sp.
GCCGCGGTGGACGACGAGCCACCGATTGTCTTCGTCGAAGTCGATGGTGATTTGGTCCAGGCGGGGGTCGGCCAGATCGGTCTCGGTGCGGCGCAGCGCGATCAGGTTGCGGTAGAGCTCCCGTATCTGGGTGTGGCCAGGCTCGGCGAGTTCATTCCAGTCGAGGACGGAGTCGGCGAAGGCGTGAGGATCTTGGGGGTCGATCATTTGCGTCGGGTCCCAGCCGTAGGCGGCGAACTCCTGCTCGCGGTATTTGCCGATATCCACCAGCGCAGGTTCGGTGTGGGCGGTGAAGTAGGGCCAGCGGGTCGAGGCGGCCCATTCCTCGCCCATCCAGAGCATCGGCGTGAACGGTGATGTGAGCAGCACGACGGCCGCGACGCGCAGTAGAGCCGGGGTGGTGAGTTCGGTGAGTCGTCGGCCGCGTTCGCGGTTGCCGACCTGGTCGTGATTTTGCAGGGCGACGATGAATCGGTAGCCGGGCAGCAAGTGCCGGTCGATCGGGCGGCCGTGATTGTGGTTGCGGAACGTCGAATAGGTGCCGTCGTGCAGGAATCCGGAGGTAAGGACCTTCGCGAGTGCGGCGAGGGAGCCGAAGTCGTCGTAGTAGGCCTGCCGTTCGCCGGTGATCAGGGCGTGGATGGCGTGGTGGACGTCGTCGTTCCATTGCCCGGTCAGGCCATGTCCGCCGGCTTCGAGCGGGTTGACCATGCTCGGGTCGTTGAGGTCGGATTCCGCGATCAGGCTCAACGGGCGGCCGAGCCGGGCCGACAGCGCGTCCACCTCGCGGGTGAGTTCGTCGAGCAGGTGCGGGGTGGACGTGTCTTGCAGGGCGTGGACGGCGTCCAGGCGCAGCGCATCGAGGTGGTAGTCGGTCAGCCACATGAGCGCGTTGGCGATGATGAACCGTCGTACCTCGTAGGAGTCTTTTCCGTCGAGGTTGATCACATCGCCCCAGCTGGTCGTACCCGGGTTGAAGTAGGGCCCGAAGCGGGGTAGGTAGTTGCCGCTGGGGCCGAGGTGGTTGTAGACGACGTCGAGCACCACGGCCAGCCCGTGTCCGTGCGCGGCGTCGACCAGCCGCTTCAATCCGTCCGGGCCGCCGTAGGGTTCCTGGACGGCGTACCAGCCGACCCCGTCGTAGCCCCAGCCCCAGTCGCCGTCGAATGCGTTCACCGGCATCAGTTCCAGGTGGGTAACGCCGAGGTCGGCCAGATGCGGCAGGTGCTCGATCACCCCGTCGAAGGTTCCGGCCGCGGTGAAGGTGCCGACATGCAGCTCGTAGATGACCGCCCCGGGCAATGTCCGTCCCGTCCAGTCCGTATCGGTCCATTCGAAACGCGACTGGTCATATCTTCGGCTTGGGGCATGCACGCCGTCTGGCTGCCAGCGTGAAGCCGGATCCGGCAACACCGTCTCGTCGTCATCAAGCAGGAATCCGTAGCTGGACCCCGCGACGATGAGGCCATCGGCGGACCACCAGCTGTCGGCGTCCTTGACCATCGGCACGACGTGGCCGTCGATCCAGAGGCATACCCGTTGCGGGATCGGCGCCCACACCAGCAGGTCAGTCATTCACACGATCATGCCCGCATGAGGTCTTTGACCAACGTCCAGACCTCGGCCTGCGACAGCGATCGGAGTAATCGAAAGGTAATCGTCAGATCCGCCAGGGTGGTGCGCGTGGCTGAAAGGCCCATCAGGGGTAGTAGATACGTGCCGCTTGTCGACGTCTACGAACGGAGTGATTCAGTGCTGGTGCCCGATTACGACAGCCTCGACGGTGCCCAGGTGACCAATGAGTTCGAGGAGAAGCTCGGACGGGTCGTTGGATTGTTCATCGACGACGCCTCCGGCATCCCGACCTGGGTCGCGGTGCGCAGTGGCCTATTTGGTCACCATCATTCTCTGGTTCCGCTGGCGCAGAGCCGATGGGAAGACGGGCGACTGGTGGTCGCCTACACCGCTGATGACCTGGCGAGCGCGCCCCATAGCGACCCCGACATCGCGCTGGACGCTGCCGAGGAACAAGAACTGTTCGAGCACTACAACGTCGGCTACAGCGATGTCGGCGTACCGGGGCCCCGGACTGGTGTCGAGGCCAGCGACACCGGACTCGCCGGTACGCCCGAAGCCGGCTCCCATCCGGTCGACTTTGGCACCCAGGAGGTCGAGCCTGCTGCCGTCGCGGGCGTGCCCGGGTTGCCGACAACGGACTGGATGCCTCGGCTGCGACGCCACCTCTGATCGGATCGACGACAAGCCGGCGGTACGAAGCCCGATCGAGTGTCGGTCGAATGCCTGGTCTGGGTGCCGGCATGTCCGCCCCGAGGGAAGCGATCGGTGATGGCGGACGTGTCATCGGCGGAGTTGAGGTGCGGTGAGCGAATGTGTCGTGAACCTTGCGATTGGTCAACGAAGCCAGCGACGCCTTCCGCGTTGGTCCCAGGCGGCGTTCGATAGGAACAATCGGTCTCGTCCGTCGGCGCAGCCCGGCCAAACTGCACCACCCGATGACCGACGTCTTCGGCCCATTACGCACGAACGTTGACGACTCAGTGGGGGCATGTATGCGCGACAGCGGGAACCGGACGCAGCAGATCAGACTGGGTGTGGCTGTCGTCGCGCTTGAAGACATCGGCGGCGTGTGGAATCCGGCGATCCGCGAAGGTACGACCGGCTGGGTTATCGAGCAAACCGCCGACGGCGGACTGCTCGTCGAGTTCGAAGGTCACCGTTCCCAGGTCGTCGCGCCCGTTCGGCTTCGGCCAGTCGCAGTGCGATCGCCGACAGATGCCCGTGGTCGCGGATGGTTACGGCGCCGTCAGGTGCCTGCCTGATCAGAACAGACGCACCGATCGCGGGACAGCGTCGACTCCACCGATGCGCTGGAAGCAGAGCCGTGATCGATGCCTGCCCTCGTGCTACTGCATGTACCCGGTACCCCAAAAGGGCGCGTATCCGTAGTAGCCGTACATGCTGCTGTAGTAGTCCGCCTGGTCTTGCAACTCAGGGTCGTAGGGCGGGGCGTTGGCGACATCGGTACTGAGCCGGTCGATGTAGACGGTGTCGTCGGTGATCTTGCTGATGGCCTCGACCGGGACGAAGGATGCTGTTGCGCCGAACCCGAGGATGCCGCCGTGCTCGACTC
>DATAZN010000005.1:0-6117 GCA_036272035.1 Mycobacterium sp.
AGACCTTCACCACCGAACCGGGCAGCGCGACGCCGGACTGCTTGGGCGCCTCGCCGACCTTGGCGTTGTTGAGCAGGTCCTGCAGCGAGCGGATGCGGGCCTCTTGCTGGCCCTGCTCTTCGCGGGCGGCGTGATAACCACCGTTCTCGCGCAGGTCACCCTCTTCGCGGCGATCGTTGATTTCCGCGGCGATGACCGGACGGTTCGCGATCAATTGGTCGAGCTCAGTCTTGAGCCGGTCATGTGATTCCTGGGTCAACCAGGTCACCTGGGTGTCCGTCATCTCGTCGTGCTCCTTGTGGTGTCGGTGGGGGCGGCATCCGCCCCGGCAGGTTGTCGGGTCGTGCTGCCGGGCGGTGCCACCACGTGTACTGCCGACCTCAGTAGTCGGGTGGACCCCCTGCGCGGCACATCTGGCCGCTAATGCAGCAATACACGGTCCCAGCCGGAACCGTGCATCCGAATAGCTTACCACCGACGCCGCGGTGGATGAGGACGTTTTCTCGCAGTTCGGCGTTTGCCATTGGCGTGTGCGGAAGCGGTGCCGTCAGGGTGCGCGCAGGTAGCCGGGCACATCGGTGCCGCAGCCGTAGATGTCACCCACCACGGCCGGTTTACTGGACTTCACAATCGTCGTTACCTGCACCGTTGCCTGGCTGGCCGGCGCGACCAGCACCTCGCGCCGGCCTGTTTCGCTGCCGTCTTTCGCCCGCACTCGCACGATGCAGTCGACCGGGCGCGACGGGTCTTTTCGCGTCACGCTGATCGTTACCGACACGGTCTGGTCGTCGATCAGCCGATAGCCGGCCAACGTACCGGCGACGTCGCTGCGGCCCAGCCGTTGATAGCCGATGACGGCGACCACTAGGCCGACCGCTGCCACCACGACGGCAAGGGCGGCGGCCCGGCGTCCGGATGGGCGGAGCAGGGGACCACGCCCGTAGCGGGTCGGTGGCGGTGATGGGGAACCTTCGGTCATGGTGTGTTGCGGTCCGGGTGATCTGCCCAAGGGACCGGGTTAACGAGGCCCGGTGTCCGGGATGGAACTATTAGACCTGGAACTATAGGCCCACAGAAGACAGCACACAGTCAGGGAGCACGTGAGCGAACTGCGGTTGATGGCGGTGCACGCCCACCCGGACGACGAGTCCAGTAAGGGCGCTGCCACCCTGGCCCGCTACTCGGATGAGGGTTGCCGCGTGCTGGTGGTGACCCTGACCGGGGGCGAACGCGGCGACATCCTCAACCCGGCGATGGACCTGCCGGAGGTGCACGGCCGCATCGCCGATGTCCGCCGCGACGAGATGGCCAAGGCGGCCGAGATCCTCGGCGTCGAGCACAGCTGGCTGGGCTTCGTCGATTCCGGACTGCCGCAGGGGGATCCGCCGCCGCCGCTGCCGGAGGATTGCTTTGCGCTGACGCCGCTGGAGGTGTCCACCGAGGCGCTCGTTCGGGTGGTGCGCGAATTCCGGCCGCACGTGATGACGACCTACGACGAGAACGGCGGCTACCCGCACCCCGATCACGTTCGCTGCCACCAGGTTTCGGTGGCCGCATACGAGGCCGCCGGTGACTATCGGCGGTTCCCGGACGTGGGCCCGGTGTGGACGGTGCCCAAGCTGTATTACAACCACGGGTTCCTGCGCCAGCGGATGCAGATGCTGCAGGACGAGTTTGCCAAACGCGGGCAGACGGGCCCATTCGAGAAGTGGCTCAAACACTGGGATCCCGCGCACGACGTCCACGCCGACCGGGTGACGACCCGGATCGAGTGTTCGGCGTATTTCAGTCAGCGCGACGACGCGCTGCGCGCGCACGCCACCCAGATCGATCCCAAGGGGGATTTCTTCGCCGCCCCCATTGAATGGCAACAACGGCTGTGGCCGACCGAGGAATTCGAGCTGGCCCGATCCCGTATTCCGGTGCGGCTTCCCGAGTCCGACCTCTTCGCCGGAATCGAGGACACACCGTGATACATCTGCACCTGGCCGCGCTGGCATTGCTGGCCGAGGACGGGCCGCACAACAGCGGACCGGATTTCGGCAAGGCCAGCCCGTTCGGCTTGCTCGTGGTGGTGCTGCTGCTGATCAGCGTGCTGTTCCTGGTGCGCTCGATGAACCGGCACCTCAAGAAACTCCCGGAATCCTTCGACCCGCAGCATCCCGAACCGGATCAGGCCGTCGACGACGGGACCATCCAGCAGCATCCCGATGACCAGCCCCCGCATGAGCTCGGCGGGTAACCAGCTCGCCGGGGCCGCCAGCCCCTACCTTCGCCAGCACGCCGACAACCCGGTGCACTGGCAACAGTGGTCGGCGGCCGCGCTGGCCGAGGCCGCGAAACGCGATGTGCCGATCCTGCTTTCGGTCGGTTACGCCGCATGCCACTGGTGTCACGTGATGGCCCACGAATCGTTCGACGACGACGAGGTGGCCGCGGCGATGAACGGTGACTTCGTGTGCATCAAGGTCGACCGCGAGGAGCGACCCGACATCGACGCGGTCTACATGAATGCCACCGTCGCGCTCACCGGGCAGGGCGGCTGGCCGATGACCTGCTTCCTGACGCCCGACGGACGTCCGTTCTATTGCGGCACCTACTACCCCAAAGATGCTTTTCTGCAGCTTCTTTCGGCCGTCTCTAGCACCTGGAATGAGCGTCGCGACGAGGTCGAGCAGAGCTCGGATCACATCGCGGGCGAATTGCGGTCAATGGTATCGGGATTGCCTGGTGGGGGCCCGCAGGTGGATCCGGCGCTCTGCGACCACGCCGTCGCCGCGGTGTTGCGCGACGAGGACACCGCGCACGGCGGCTTCGGTGGCGCACCGAAGTTCCCTCCGTCGGCGCTGCTGGAGGCGTTGCTGCGGCACTGCGAGCGCACTGGCTCACCGCAGGCCCTGGCCGCCGTCCGCCGGACCGGTACGGCGATGGCGCGGGGCGGGATGTATGACCAGCTGGCCGGCGGGTTCGCCCGCTACAGCGTCGACAATGCCTGGGTGGTACCGCATTTCGAGAAGATGCTGTACGACAATGCGTTGCTGTTACGGGCCTATGCGCATTGGGCCAGGCGAACCGGTGACCCGTTGGCGCGTCGGGTCACCCATGAGACCGCGAGGTTCCTGCTCGACGATTTACGCGACGGCGACATGTTCACCTCGTCGCTGGACGCCGATGCCGACGGCAGCGAGGGTTCGACCTACGTCTGGATGCCTGCGCAACTGACCGAGAAACTCGGCGACGACGACGGGCATTGGGCCGCTTCAGTTTTCGGGGTAACCGAGGCCGGCACCTTCGAAGCCGGTGCCTCGGTGCTGCAACTGCACGGAGATCCCGACGACCAGGCTCGCCTCGACCGCGTCCGTGCCGCGCTGCTGGCCGCCCGGTTGACCCGGCCTCAACCGGGCCGCGACGACAAGGTCGTCACCGCCTGGAACGGGCTGGCGATCACCGCACTAGCCGAAGCCAGTGTCGCCCTGGACGCACCTGAATTAGCCGACGCCGCAACCGATTGCGCGACAGCACTGCTGGCACTGCATAAAGTGGACGGCCGGCTACGCCGGGCCAGCCTGGGTGGACGGGTCGGGGAGAGCGCCGCGATCCTGGAAGACCACGCGATGCTGGCCACCGGTCTGCTCGCGCTGTACCAGCTGACGACCGAGGCCGCCTGGCTGACCGCCGCCACCCACCTGCTGGATATTGGGCTGGCGCACTTCGCCGATCACGACAACCCGGGCCGTTGGTTCGACAGCGCCGACGATGGCGAGCGGCTGCTGCTGCGGCCCGCCGACCCGTACGACGGAGCGACGCCGTCGGGCGCATCCGCGATCGTCGAGGCGCTGCTTACCGCCTCGCACCTGACCGGCGGCGGTCAGGCGGACCGCTACGGGCAGGCGGCAACCGATGCGCTGCAGGCACATTCGCCGCTACTGGCCCGCGCGCCGCGCTCGGCCGGCCATTGGCTGGCCGTCGCCGAAGCGGCCGTTCGTGGGCCATTGCAGATCGCGGTGGCCTGCGGCGGGCCGGGTTCGCGGCTGCTGGCCGATGCCCGACGGATCGCGCCCGGCGGCGCGATCGTCGTCGGCGGTGAGGTGGACTCGTCAGAGCTACTCGTCGGCCGCGGCCGCGTCGCCGGTGCCGACGCGGCCTACGTATGCCGCGGTCGGGTCTGCGACCTGCCGGTCACCAGCGCCGCGGAATTGGAATCAACACTCGCCCGGTGACGATGCGGGCCATGAGGCCCGGCGCGGTAGCGTGCCTCCCATGTCGAGTGCAGAACACATCGCCGAGACCGTCAACCGCTACATCAGCCTGATCGCCAAGGGCACGGCGGATGATCTGGTCGAGTTGTACGCCGACGACGCCACCGTCGAGGATCCGGTCGGCGGCGAGGTACACATCGGCCGGCAGGCGATCCACGGCTTCTACTCCGCGGTGGAAAACGTGCAGCGGGAATGCGAGCTGGTGACGCTGCGGGTGGCCGGTAACGAGGCGGCTTTCCACTTCAAGTTGACCGTCTCCGCCGGTGATACCCGGATGGTCATCGAGCCGATCGACGTGATGGTGTTCGACGCCGATGGCAAGGTCGCCGCGATGAAGGCCTACTGGGCACCCGAGAACGCCAAGCAGCTATAGCGGCGGCGTCAGAAGACCGCGAACCAGATCGCGATGTAGTGGCAGATCGCGGCCACCGCGGTGCAGGCATGAAAGAACTCGTGGTAGCCGAATGTTCTCGGCCATGGGTCCGGCCAGTGCAGCGCGTACATGATCCCGCCGATGCTGTACAGCGCGCCGCCGACGGCCAGTAGCACCATCGCGGCCACGCCGGCGTTGTGCAGGATCATCGCGATGTAGAACGCCGAGACCCAGCCGAGGACCAGATACAGCGGGACACCGACCCAGCGCGGTGCGGTGGGCCAGCACATCTTGAGCAGCACCCCGGCCAGGGCGCCGCCCCAGACCATCCACAGCACCAGCACGCCCGCGTCGTGCGGCATCGCCAGCAACGCGAACGGCGTGTAGGTGCCGGCGATCAGCACGAAGATCATCGAGTGGTCAAGCCGCTTCATCCAGGTGCGGGCCTTCACCGATTTCCAGGTGACCCGGTGATAGACCGCGCTGGTGGTGAACATCCCCACCACCGAGCCGGTGTAGATGAACGTCGCCATACCCGCCTTGAACCCCGCCAACGGCCAGGACACCGAGATCAGCGAGGCGCCGGCGATGACCGCGACGACGGCTGACACCAGATGAATCCAGCCGCGCGCCCGGGGCTTGACCAGTGCCTGGGCGGTGTCCTTCACGCCCTCGACAATGTGCTCGGTGACGTCTCCGATGGTGTGGGACGTCTCGTCCGCGCCGGCCTGGGTGGCCACGCCGGTCTCGCGAATCAATACGCCTCCATGAGTTGCGGCCGGAAAGCCGTTGAGCACTCAGACCCACAGTAATCTGGATCGCTGTGGAGATCATTCCGCCGCGCGTCAAGGAACCGTTATATCGGCTCTACGAATTGCGGCTGCGGCAAGGACTGGCCGCATCGAAATCCGCACTGCCGCGTCACATCGCCGTGCTGTGCGACGGCAACCGACGCTGGGCACGCGACGCCGGCTACGAAGACGTCAGCTACGGGTACCGGATGGGCGCGGTCAAGATCGCCGAGATGCTGCGCTGGTGCCAGGAGGCCGGCATCGAAATGGCCACTGTCTACTTGCTTTCCACCGAAAACCTGCGCCGTGATCCGGCCGAGCTGGCCGCGCTCATCGAGATCATCACCGACGTCGTCGAAGAGATCTGCGCGCCGGCCAACGGCTGGAGCGTGCGGACGGTCGGGGACTTGGAGCTGATCGGCGAGGGGCCCGCACGCCGGCTGCGTGATGCGGTGGAGGGCACCGCGACCAGCGGCAACGGCAGCTTTCACGTCAACGTTGCGGTCGGATACGGTGGCCGTCAGGAAATCGCCGACGCCGTGCGCGGACTGTTGGCCAAGCAACTCGTCAACGGCGCCAGCGGCGAGGAACTCATCGACGCCGTCACCGTCGACGCGATCTCGGAGAACCTGTACACCTACGGGCAGCCCGACCCCGATCTGGTGATCCGAACCTCGGGGGAGCAGCGGTTGTC
>DATAZN010000006.1:0-2227 GCA_036272035.1 Mycobacterium sp.
GCTCGGTTTTCCGACGGGCGACCAGGACACACACCCCGACGGCGGCGGCTTCCAAGAGTTTGATGGCGGCGCCATCTGCGATCACGGAGCCGGTACCTATGTTGTGTGGGGCAAGATCCGTGACAAGTGGAACGAGCTAGGCGGGATGGATGGCAAGCTCGGTTTGCCGACCAGCGACGAGACAGACACTCCCGACGGCGCCAAGACAGCAACTTTCGAGCACGGCACGATCACGTGGAAACCGGGCGACGCCCAGGCCACCGTCGCCTACAGCTAGTCATTCCAAGAAAGGAGACGAGGGGGAGCCGGACCGGTACGCGGGCACCCCTGGTGACCAATGAGTGAATCACCTGAACCCGGAGCCGATTCGGACGCAGAAACAACAAAGCCGAATAGACTAGGCCGCGCTCTGACGTGGATTGGGATCGTTGCTGGGACAGTCTTCATCCTGGGAGCGATCTTCGTCGCTGGCGCAGCAACCAGCTGGCACAATCATCATCAACAGCAACCGATTTCGATGCCCCAGAAGGGTGACCCGCCACCTGCGGGCCTGGCCGGCGGTGACAAGTGCTGCTGCGAGAAGATGGCCAAAAAGTAGTCGGCTCACGGCAACAAGCCGCTGCGCGTGAATGTTGCGGTACGGACCATCCGGATCCATGCGCGCGTGAGGTCTGCCGGTAGCGGCATGTACGGCTAGGCTTGAAACCTTGCCGCTGGGGAAGGGTCGTCAATGGCATCCATCGTCTGTGAACCGGAAACAACCCTGGCGATCCACACCGTCGGTGCCGCCGCCAAAATCGTCGGCGTCTCGGCCAAGGCCATTCGAATCTGGGAAGCCAAGGGGCTGCTGCCGCTGGCCGCGCGCACCGAAGCCGGATACCGGCTATTCAGCGACGACGACATTGCGATTCTGCGGTTTATCCTCCGTGCCAGAACCCTTGGACTCACACTGCCGGAGATCAAAGACATCCTCGATCTGCATCGCCGGGGCGCCGCACCGTGTGACCAGGTCACCGTCCTGCTCGACCAGCACATCAGCGACATCGATCGCGCCATCGCCGATCTGCAAGCGTTGCGCGCCAGCTTGGCCGCGGCGCTAAAGGCCGCGCGCAGCGACCGACGCCGCGGCCGGACCGCCACGGTGTGCCGCATCATTGAAAGTACTGACGACACCGCGGGGCCAAGCGGCCGCGGGTGAACCGTAGGTCAACTCGGTTCCTGCGGCTATCGCAGCAGATCGACAGCACCCGGTCGGTCACGTGGCGCGTTCGGCGGCCAGGTCGGTGAGCATCTCGGCGGTGGGCAGACACATTGTGTAGTTGGGTTTGCCGCAGTAGTCCGCGCGCCTCCCCGCCGCGCCCGACGACAGACGAGGCGGTGTCGGCCTTGCCGAAATTGCCGATCCGAGAATCTGCCAGTGATCGACGCTTGGCTGAAACCGCACAAAGCTACAGGGCGTTCTGTCCGGTTTGTTAGACGAACTGTCCGGCCTAGTATATGCTTTCGTGATTCCGTGATCTGCTCCGCTCTGAACGGCCGTCAACGCCGCAATTGGGCAAGACCACGACGACTAGGCAACAACAGCCGAACTGCCCTAATAGAGCAACGCCATAATTACACCACCAAAAGCGACGGCCCGCGTCGCCACGCACCGAGCTCCAGGGGGCACCGTGCCGGACAGCCTGGCTCTCGTCAGTTCGGTCGCCAGCCAACTGCTGGAAGCAACCGCATCAACCGCAGCTCAGGTGAGCGGACAGGTGCTGGCGAGTCTCGTCGAGCAGTTCGATTTGGATTACAGCTTCTTACGCCACAACGACCACGACATCGGGGCCTCCGTGTTGGTCGCGGAGTGGCCACCTCGGTCCAACGTTCCCGACCCGGATCCCCTGGCCGTTGTCCACTTCAGCAGCGCCGACCCCGTACTCGCGCTAGGCGGGCGAGCCAAGAAATCAATCGTGATCAAGCCCGATCAGATGGAGGGTGCTTACCAGCATTGGATCGCGGAACGCCGCCACGCCGCGTCGCCCACGGTGGCTGTCGCACCACTGGTTGCAAGGCAAGTGACAACCGGGGCGCTGGGCATCGTCAAATTCGGTGGCAGGAAGTGGAAGCCGGAAGTGATCAGTACGCTCGAGGCAGTCGCGTGCATGTTTGCAGGGGTACAGGCCCGCACCGCCGCTGAACAAAAGCTTCGCTATCTCGCCGATCATGACGATCTGACCGGTTT
>DATAZN010000007.1:0-5967 GCA_036272035.1 Mycobacterium sp.
CCGTTTCGCAACCATAAGAGGGATAACAAATGTTGCAGGACACGACTGACTCCGAATCGAAATCAACAATAAAGGTGGTGCAGGAAGTACGGTCGCCGTTGATCCCTAGCGATGCCCATGTGATGACTGTTCTCATCAACCATCCACCGGGCGCTCGTGGTTACCCGCCACATCGCCTTCCTGGCGGTCCGGGCTTCGGTTACATGATTGACGGTGAGATGTTGTTCGAGCTCGAGGGTGAAGCGCCACGCGTCCTCCGCGCTGGAGACGCGTTCTGGGGACCCGGCGGCGACGTGATCCACTATCAGGACGCTAACAATCGCACTGACATTCCTTGCAGCTTCGTCCTCACAATGTTGTGCGTGCCTGGGCAACCGATGCTCGAACGGGTTACCGAAGAGGAGCTTGAGGAGCGAAAGGGACTGCGCGTCACCAGTTGACTGGCGCGGGCACTCTAAGCATTCGGACTGAGGGGTTCGCGGCCCCTTAGCTCCACTGGAATCCATGCAGCTCAGAGTCGTAAAATATCCGACACACAAGCCCCTCGGGCCTGAAGTCCTCGCGCCAGGGCGGCCGGCATTCGCAGATGGTCAGATGTCTTGGGGCGACGTCGCAATTCGACGCGGATCTCGTCGCGAACGTGCTCGGGGACGCGGCCGGCCTCGTCGGATCCAAAGAATTGTCGGTTACATGATCGAACGGCGCGCAGCTTTGTTCAGGGTCGCGTGGTCGCCTGATGGCATGATCTACGTCTATGTGTCAGAACGGTCGGCGACCCAGTGAGGTAGCGCCCATCCTTGTGACGGGTTGGCGAACGCGGCGACGCCGTGGTGAGGCTGGCCTCGGGCCGCGCGTACTGCCGACCACCACCGGCCCCCGACACTTCGCCGCGTTGTGTCCGAACTGAACCGGCGCCGTTTTCTCGGGGCGCTCTCCGTCGCAGTTCTCGGCGGCGCGGGCATGTCGCGCGGCGTCCCCGGTGGACCGCCGCAAACCCCGACGGCCGTCGCCGAAGCCGTCGCGTCGCCACCCCGAGGGGGCGGCGAGGTCGTTGCTGGCGCGCTATTGCCGCCGCCCGCGCCCAGCGCGCGGGTGGCGCTGCCCGGTGGCGGCGTGCTCAACAAGCTACCCGGGAGCGGCAATCTGTTGGCGCTGACCGTTGATGACGGTGTGAACGCCGACGTAGTGCGCCTCTACACTCAGTTCGCCAAAGATACCGGCGTCCGGCTGACCTACTTCGTCAACGGCACCTACCGCTCGTGGACCGACAACCTGGCATTGCTGCGGCCTTTGGTCGAGTGCGGCCAGATTCAGCTGGGCAACCACACGTGGTCGCATCCGAACCTGACAAAGGTGCCCGCAAGTCGAGTGGCGCACGAGATCGCCCGCAACGACGGATTTTTAAAAAACACCTTCGGCGTGGACGCGCGACCGTACTTTCGGCCTCCCTACGGAAAGCACAACTCGGCCATTGATGCGGTGGCCGCCGATCTTGGCTACACCGCGATCACGCTGTGGTCGGGTTCGCTGTCGGATTCCACCGTGATCACCGAGGACTACATCGTCCAGATGGCCCAGCGGGCCTTCACCGGCCAGGCGATCGTGATCGGACACCTTAACCACCTGCCGGTCACCCACGTTTACGAGCAACTCCGCGATCTCATCCGCGCACGCAGCCTACGCACCGTCACCCTCAACGATGTCTTCCTCGCACCGCACTAGGCCAGGCCTTTAACGCGCACTCCGTGCTCTTCGATGTGGGTGGGCAGAGTTTCGACGGTCGGGAAGACCGGCAACCCAACGAGGGCCCGGCGGATCGAACTCGGGGACCGCCACGTTCCCCAAGCTGCTCCAGCTCGGCGACGACATGGCCGCACTGGCCTAGACTAGCTCGTACCGGCGCCGGGCAAATTGATAGCGTCTGCGAGACGGTTGGCGAGATGTTGGATGTGTTCGATGAGTTCGGCGGGTTCGATTACGGTGCAAGGGAATTGAAATAAGCCGACGTAAAGGGCGAGTTCGTCGAGGCTGTTCGATCCGGTATGCAGAACGCATTGTTGATCGCCACTCGATTCGAGTACGCCGACGTGCGGTGAAATACGTTGAGCCGCAGCATGGATAGGGACGTGCAGGATGATCCGGGCCCGATGCTGATACGCGTTTGCTGTTACTCCACGAGATAGGTAGGTGGCGAGTTCGACGTCTGGGGGTTCGCGGTGCTGGAATCGGGGCCCGGTGGGAACGCGTGGGGTCAATCGGTCGACGCGATAGGTGCGCCAGCCGTCACGTTCGATGTCCCAGGCGATCAGATACCAGCGCCTGCCGGTGTGTACGAGCCGATGTGGTTCCACCGTCCGCACCGTCGCTGCCCCGTCGTGGCTCAGATAGTCGAAACGAAGCTGGTGCTGATCGCGGCATGCGCCGGCGACGGCAATAAGGGTTTCCGAGTTGACGGTAGGGCCGGAAGGGGGGAGGGTCTCGGTCATTGCGGTCAGCAGATTGATTCGGTGCCGCAGCCGCGACGGGAGCAGCTGTTCGAGTTTGGCGAGTGCCCGCACTGAGGACTCTTCGATTCCGGTTACAGAACTGGTTGCGGCGGTGCGTAATCCAACCGCAACCGCGACAGTCTCCTCGTCATCGAGCAGCAGTGGCGGCAGTTGGGCCACCGCGCCCAGCCGATAACCCGAACGCCCCGAGGCTGCTTCGACCGGATAACCCAACGTCCGCAACTTCGCGATGTCCCGGCGCACCGTTCGCACATCAACGCCGAGCCGCTCGGCCAATTCGGTTCCCGCCCATTCGCGCCGCATCTGTAACAACGCGAGCAGGCGCAGCAGCCGCGCGGATGTTTCAAGCACAACCACAATTCTGCCCGCAACCTAGGACAAAAGCTGACCTCACCGGCTCGTAGGTTCGGTTTCATGACCGACGACATCACACCGTTTCGCATCGATATCCCTCAGCAGCATCTCGACGACCTACAGGAGCGACTCGGCCGCACCCGATGGCCGGCAGCCCTTCCCGGCGACGACTGGGACACCGGAGTTCCCACTCACTGGCTGCGCGATCTGACCGAATACTGGCGCACCGGATATGACTGGCGGACCGCCGAAGCTCGCCTGAACGAATTCCCGCAGTTCACCACCACTATCGACGGACAGCACATCCACTTTCTGCACATTCGTTCACTTGAGCCCGGCGCTTTCCCGTTGGTGCTGACCCACGGGTGGCCGGATTCGATAGTTGGATTTCTCGATCTGATCGAACCGCTCACCGATCCTCGCGCACACGGCGGCGACCCCGCCGACGCATTCGACGTGGTGATTCCCTCGCTGCCAGGATTCAGTTTCTCTGGACCGACTGTCGATCGCGGCTGGACCACTGATCGGATCGCCAAGACGTGGGCCGAACTGATGCGTCGGCTGGGCTATCAACGTTACGGCGCTCAGGGCGGCGACCTCGGCGCGGCGATCAGCCCGCAGCTGGGGCGGGTAGCACCAGATCACGTCACCGGCGTGCACCTCAACGGTCCCTCAATCGTGCCGCCCGTGCCGCTGTCCGATCAAGAGCTCGCTGAATTGTCCGAGATTGAACGTGACCGGGTTCGCCGGATCGAAGCATTTATGCGAGAGGAATACGGCTACATCGCGATTCAGTCCACCCGGCCCCAAACCCTCGCCTACGGTCTTACTGACTCTCCGGTGGGACAGCTGGCCTGGATCATGGACAAGGTCCGAGAATGGACCCATCCGCGCGAGACCGTTCCCGACAAGATCATCGACCGCGACAGACTGCTCACCCACGCGTCTATCTACTGGTTCACTGCAACAGCGGGATCGGCCGCATACGTCGGTTATGCGCAAGGAAGCGACTGGACGACGCCGCAGACCGATTCTGGAATACCCACCGCCGCAATCGTCTTCGCACAAGATGTCAGCATCCGCCGCTACGTCGAGAAACAGAACACCATCACCCGCTGGACCGACATCGACCGTGGCGGCCACTTCGCCGCCATGGAGGAACCCGACGCGCTCACCGCCGACATCCGTCAATTCTTCCGGGCGTGCCGCTCATGACTGTGCTGCGCATGCCCGTCGGCAAGGGCCGGCACTCGCTGGTCGCTGCGGATGACCAAGGTCGCGCCATATCCGCGCTTCTGCTGAATCCCCAGGGACACATCGGCACCACCATTCCGCTGTCCGGGTCGGTAGTTTCGGTAGTTGCGGTCGGCGCTCGGGGATACTCGAAGCTGATCCGAAGGAGTCGCGCGTGACGGTATGCCTCGTCCACGGCAACCCCGAGACTGCTGCTGTCTGGAACAGATTGGCTCCGCTCCTCGATCGTGGACGTGTCGTGCGTCTGTCCCCACCGGGTTTCGGCGCTCCCGTGCCCCCAGGGTTCACAGCCACGGTGGAGGGGTACCGCCGCTGGCTGATCGCCGAGTTGGAGAGCGTCGAGCAGCCGGTCGACCTGGTGGGCCACGACTGGGGCGGCGCCCATGTGGTGAACGTCGCGATGACACGGCCCGAACTGGTGCGCAGCTGGGTATGCGACGTCATCGGCCTCTTCGACCAGGACTACCGGTGGCACGATCTGGGTCAGGTATGGGCGACCCCGGGGGCCGGCGAGGACGCCGTCGCGGCGATGATCGACCCGCCCGTTGCCGACCGTGCTGCGGCATTGGTGAAGAAGGGAATGCACGAAGACGTTGCGCTACTGGTCGCCGAGGGGCAGAACGCCGCGATGGGCGAGTGCATCCTTAGCTTGTATCGCGACGCCGCCCAACCGGCCATGTCCCGGCTAGGCCGCAACCTTGAGCGAGCCGCCGCACGGCCGGGTCTGTCGATCATGGCCTCCGAGGATCATCTAGCCGGCACCGATGAGGAGCGTCGCCGCGCAAGTGCCCGCGCCGGCGCACAGATCGCAGAGCTTGAGGGGCTGGGCCACTGGTGGTTTACCCAAGACCCTCAACGAGGCGCCACGGCGATTAACCGCTTCTGGGCAGGTGTGGACGAGAGCGACGTCGACGGTCAACGAGCCGAGCGGAACTAGTATTCGAAGTCCAGTGCGTTGTGGTCAGCGGGCTACGAGGTCGAACTCGTTGCCTTCGGGGTCAATAAAGCTGATCCACCGGTTATTGTTCTCATCCAATGAGCGAATCTGCCGCGCGCCCAAGCCTGTTAGGCGGTCGGCTTCTACCGCGATGTCGGCGGCTTGTAGGTCGAAGTGCACCCGGTTCTTGACGGTCTTGCCCTCGGGGACCTTGTGAAACATCAGGAAAGGTCCCCGCTGGCGGTCGCTATCGGCGGCGATCGACGCGAAGTCTTCGGTGGCGCCGTCGTCGACGGTGCGCTGTAGGGCCTGGGCCCAGAATTTCGCAAGTCGGGCGGCGTCAACGGCGTCGACGCTGATGCCGAGAAGGGCGATACTCATGCGCGGCCGGTTTGTTCGATGAGAAACACGCCCGTCGTCATGAGGACCGGGAGAGTCCTTTGCGTGGTTGGGGTTTGGTGCCTGTGCTTTCGGACCGTGACGGTGGTATTCATCGCCGGCCACCGTCGATGGCCACATCTGTACCGGTGATGTAGGACGCTCGGGGGGACGCCAGGAAGCCGATGAGGTCGGCGACCTCCTGCGGTTCACCAGCGCGACCCTGCACGGTCGTCTTGCCAATGGCATCGAACAGTTCCCGTTCGGCCGCGTTGGTATAGACCGGCCCTGGCGAGATGGAGTTTACGCGGACACCCGCGGGCCCGAATTCGGCCGACCACGAACGGGTTAGCGAGGCCAACGCCGCTTTGGTGGCGCCGTAGGCGGCGGTTGTCGGCTGACCGACAGCGCCGGCCCGGCTGGCCACGTTGATGATCACCCCGTATCCGCGGGCCACCATCTTCGGCGCTAGTACCGACACCAGCAGGTAGGGGGCTTGCACGTTGGCGGCGAACAACTGATTCAGGGTGTCGGCGG
>DATAZN010000008.1:0-13686 GCA_036272035.1 Mycobacterium sp.
CTCACCAAACGCGAGATCATCCGCTGTCTCAAGCGCTACATCGCCCGCGAAATCTACGCCAATCTCCCACGCCCACAGGCAACCTCAACGCCCGCGGCCGAACCCCACCAGACCGCCGCTTGACAAACATAGGAGCATCGAGCGATTCCACCGCACGCTGGCCGATGGCTGGGTCTACGCCCGCCTCTACCAATCCACCGAACAGCGCGACATCGCGCTACCGCGCTGGCTGCACTTCTACAATCACCACCGAGCCCACTCCGCCATCGGAGGCCAGCCACCGGTCACCCGACTGACCAACCTCCCTGGACATCACAGCTAGGCGACGTCGCGGGTCGCGGTGGCGTAGCGCAGTGCTTCGCCGACGGTCTTGTGCTCGAACTCGAAGCCGGCCCGCTCCAGCGAAGCGGGGATCGCGCGTTGCCCGCTCAACAGCGTCTCGTCGGCGAATTCGCCGAGCGCAGCCCGCACCGCGAAACCCGGCATCATCAACGGGGTGGACCGGTTGACCGCCCGGCCCAGGGCCGCGGTGAATTCGGCGTTGGTGACCGGCGCCGGCCCGGTCAGGTTCACCGGCCCGGACAGCCGGTCGTCGTCGATGGCGAACCGCAGCGCCCGCACCTGATCCTCGAGGCTGATCCACGACATGTACTGGCGGCCGTTGCCCAGGCGGGCTCCGAGGCCCACCGAGAATAGCGGCCGTAACTGGCGGAGCGCACCGCCGGACGCGGCCAGCACCACGCCGGTTCGGGCCAGCACCACGCGCGTGCCGGAGTCGCGGGCCGGCGCGGTGACCGCCTCCCAGTCCTCGCACAGCTGGGCCAGGAAACCTGTTCCCGGCGAGGAGGTTTCGTCGACCACGCGGTCCTTGGTGTCGCCGTAGTAGCCGACCGCGCTGGCGTTGACGAGCACGCCGACGCCCGCGTCGGCGACGGCGCTGGCCAGCACTTCGGTCGGGGTGATGCGGCTGTCGCGCAGGTTCTGCTTGAACGCACCCGACCAGCGTCGCTGCCCAATGTTGATGCCGCACAGGTTGACCACGGCGTCGACGCCCTGCAACGCACCGGCGTCGAATTCGCCGCCGTCCGGATCCCAGTGCAGCTCATTGGCATTCGCCGGTGCCCGACGCACGAGCCGCAACACGCGGTGGTCTGCCGTGCGCAGCGCCGTGATCAGAGCCGACCCGATCAGGCCGGACGAGCCTGCGATCGCGAGGGTGGCGGCCACGATTCAAGCCCTCCTAGAGTCCCAGATCAGCCTCGAACGCGCCTTCTTCGAGCCGATGCCTGATGGAGGTCACGAACCGTCCGGCATCAGCGCCGTCGATCAGTCGATGGTCGTAGGTCAGCGGGAGGTAGCAGACCGACCGCACGCCGATCGACTCATTGCCGGTTTCGTCGACGACGACGCGCGGTCGTTTGACGATCGCCCCGGTGCCCAACATCGCGGCCTGCGGCGGCACCAGGATTGGGGTGTCCATCAGCGCGCCCTGACTGCCGATGTTGGTGATCGTGAAGGTTCCGCCGGACAGTTCGTCGGGTCTGAGATCACCCGACCGGGCACGGGCGGCGATGTCGGCGATCGCGCGCGCCAACCCGGCCAGGGACAGGTCGCCGGCGTTGTGGATGACGGGGGAAAGCAGCCCCTGCTCGGTGTCAACCGCGAAGCCGAGATGCTCGGCGTCGTAGTAGGTGATCTCCTTGGTGTCCTCGTTGTAGCTGGCATTGACGTTCGGATGTGCTTTGAGCGCATCGATCACGGCGCGCGCGATGAACGGCAGGAAGGTCAGGTTCACGCCCTCGCGTTCAGCGAACCCCGTCTTGGCCTTTTCCCGCAGCGCCACGATGCGGGTCATGTCGGCCTCGTGGATCTGGGTGAGCTGCGCGGTGGCTTGCAACGACTCGCGGGTCTTCTTCGCAGTGATTTGCCGGATCCGGCTGGCCTTCTGGGTGGTTCCGCGCAGATGTGCCAGCGCGGGCGCCGGTGTGGGTGCGCTGGGCTTCGGCGCAGCCGGGGCCTGCGCGGGGGCCGTGGACGCCGGTGCCGGTGCTTTGGTCGCTTCTTCCTTCTGCTGAGCGGCCGACAACACGTCCTGCTTGCGGATGCGTCCACCCACTCCGGTTCCGTTCAGGGAGCTGAGATCAATGTTGTTCTCGGCGGCCAGCTTTCGTACCAGGGGAGTGACGTACGGAGCGCTGCTCGAACCGGCCGCCGGGGCCGGGTCGGCCGCGGCCGCGGGTGCGGCTTGGGGAGCGGGTGCGGGAGGCGGCTGCGCGGGTGCCGCCGGGGGCGGGGCTGGTGGTGCGGGAGGAGCCGGTGCCGCGGGGGGAGCCGGTGGCGCCGGCGCCGCTGCCGGTGCGGGTGCGGCGGTGGTGGCGCCGGTACCGATTCGGGCCAGCTCGCCGCCGACCGAAACCGTGACGTCCTCTTCGGCGCTGATGCTGATCAGCGTGCCCGCGACCGGCGACGGGATCTCGGTGTCCACCTTGTCGGTGGAAACCTCGACGAGGGGCTCGTCCACGTCGACCGCATCGCCGACCTTCTTCAGCCAGCGAGTGACGGTGCCTTCGGTGACGGACTCGCCGAGTTCGGGCATCAGCACCGGCTGAGCGTCTCCAGACCCACTCGGTGCACTTGCGGCCGGCGCAGCGGGCGCCTGCGGCTCGGGTGCGGGAGTGGCCTGCGGCTCCGGCTGTGGTTCTGGCGCCGCCTGCGCGGGCGGCGGTTCGGCGGGTTGCTCGGCGCCGCCCTGGGTGCCCTCCGCCGAGTCGCCGATGACGGCCAGTTCGCCACCGATCTCGACGGTGTCGTCTTCGTGAGCGACGATCTTGGTCAGCACACCCGCGGCGGGTGAAGGAATCTCGGTGTCGACCTTGTCGGTGGACACTTCCAGCAAAGGCTCGTCGAGCTCGACGGTGTCGCCTTCTTGCTTGAGCCAGCGAGTGACGGTCCCCTCAGTCACGCTTTCACCGAGTGCCGGCATCTGAACTGAGAAGGCCATCGCTGTCGACTCCTCGATCGATCGGTCGGAGGGCACGCGTCGACCTCTGGCTTACCACAGCGTGGTGTACCGAAGCTGCATCCCTGATTACCGCAACCATCCTGTCACTGCGGCGTCGTCGACACTCACCCAGGGCGAGCCGGTGGCAACTGGGTTCAGCCGCGGTGGGCTGCGTCGAAACGGCGACCGGCCAACGATGTGAGCCACGTCTCTGCCGAACAGAACTAGGCCCGCACGTCACCCGGCCAAAAAGTCCGATAAATCGGACTTCAAATCCGAATAAAAAGATGCGTGCCATTCCGAAAACCCAAGGCAATCGACATTTAACGCAATTCGTGTTTTAAAAGACCGAAAAACTGGATATCTTGTTCTTCGTGTATCCAGATGACAGCGGCAAGGAACTTGCCACCGTGCTCTCCTACCTGGCCGGTCGCTCCCTGAGTAGGGAAGAGATCTGGACTGCGATGGAGCTCCCGCGTTCCACGTACTACGACCAGTTGGACAAGGGGACCCTGATCACCGCGGACAACCTACGGGTCGCCGCGGCCAACCTCGGCATCAACCGCGCCGAGTTGCTGACGCGCTACCGGTTCATCGAACCGGAAGAGGTCACAGCGCTGGCTGAAGAGATCCGTGGCGGCAGCACGATGCACGCCGTCGCGACCGCCGGCAGCGTGAAGACCCTTCAGCAACCGACCAAGATCGCGGAGTGGCGGCCGCGCGCGGACGCCCCTCCGCTGTAGATACTTAGCTCTGTACGGGGTATTGCTGTGGCACTTAGCGCACTCATCATCATCACCCTCGCATCCATCGGCTGGAGCCTCTGGATCCGGCGAGTCACCTGGCACTGCCGGTGGGAGGTCGCCGCGACGCTCAACATCGTTCTGCAGGGTTTCGCGGTCGCACTGATATCGCCGATGTCCGCTGGGACGCTCGGAGTTGCCCTCCACAAAATCACCGGCGAGTGGAACCTGCAGAACTACATCGGGCACGACTGCTACATCGTCGCGGCCTCCGCGATCGTCTACAACGTGGTCGGTCGGCTTGAAGATGACGACGCGCTGCAGAGGTCGTTCAAACAATGGGTAGAGCGACCGGCGACGCTGTGCATTCCGCTGTTGCTGGCAGCCTTCACGTTGAGCGCTGGCAGCAAGACGTATGCGCGCGATTTCTTCGCGCTACCCACCGACTTCTGGCTGTCCGTGTACTGGGTATTGCTCACCGGAACCTTGGCCTACCTGCTGACGTTCGGCTCGCGCGCACTGCTGGTGCTGCGAAAGGACCCGCGGTCGCGGAACATCGCCACTCTCTATCTGTTCGCCTCGGGCAGCGGCATCGCCGCCTGCGTGGTGCGGATGATCACCGCGCTGATCCCTCCGCTGCAGGGCACAGTGAGCGCCGGGCTGGTCTGGTTCTTCTGTTGCTCGTGCGGCGGCGCTTTCGCCCTGACCTCTGCGCGGTCCTGGCTGCAGAAGGTCAGATGGTTCCAGGGGTCGGCGCTGCATCACTAGCCTGCCGCGCTAGCCGTTCGCCGCGATGTCTTCCAGCACCGCGAACATGGTGCGAGTCGGCACACCTGTGCCCCCTTTCGGGGTGTAACCCCAAGGGCCACCGGTGTTGTAGGCCGGCGCCGCGACATCGATGTGCGCCCAATTGACCCCGTCGGCGACGAACTCGCGCAAAAACACCCCTGCCACCAGCATTCCGGCGAACCGTTGGCCGCTGACGTTGGCCAGGTCGGCGACCGTCGACTTCAGGTCGTCCTTCAGCTCGTCCGGCAACGGCATCGGCCAGCCGTTCTCGCCGACCTGCTGCGAGATCATGGCAACCCGGTCGCGGAACTCGTCGCTGCCCATCACTCCCGGTGTGCGCGACCCGAGCGCCACCGTCTGCGCGCCGGTCAGCGTCGACGTCTCGATCAGATAGTCGGGGTTGTCCTCGCATGCGCGGACAATCGCGTCGGCGAGGATCAGACGGCCCTCGGCGTCGGTGTTGAGCACTTCGACAGTCGTGCCGCCGTACTGGGTCAACACATCGCCGGGGCGCTGGGCCGTAGACGACGGCATGTTCTCGGCCATCGGCACGGTGGCGATCACGTCGATCGGCAGCTCCAGTTGCGCGGCCAATGTCACGGTCGCGATCACCGCCGCGGCGCCGCCCATGTCGGAGGTCATGTAGTGCATCGATGCCGCGGGCTTGATCGATATGCCGCCGGTGTCGAACGTGATGCCCTTGCCGACCAGGGCGACTTTCTTGGCCTGCTTCGGCTTTTTGGCCAACCGTGAACCGTGGTGGGTCAACCGCACCAGCCGTGGCAGCCGCGACGAACCCTTGCCGACGCCGATGACACCGCCGTAGCCGTGCTTCAGTAGCGCCTTGTCATCGAGAATTTCGACCTCAAGTCCGACTGAGTCGCCCAAAGTCTTTGCCCGCTTTGCGAATTCGGCCGGGAACAGGTGGCTGGGCGGGGTGTTGACGAGGTCACGGGCGGTGGCGACGGCCCTCGCGACCGCGCTGGCATGACCGGCCTGCGCTTTGGCGGCCTTGTCACTGGACAGCACGGTGATGGCGTGCAGATCCGGATCCTTGGGGGCCGTCTTGCCGGTGCGGAACTCGGTGAAGCGGTAGCTGCCCAGCACCAGCCCCTCGACTGCCGCTTCCAGGACCCCGGCGCCCGGTAGTGCGGCCAGGGTGGTGATCGCGGCCTCGGCGCCACTGAGCGCGCGCGCCGCCGAGCCGGCCGCGCGGCGGATCACGTCCGCCGGCCACTCGTCGCGCGCCTTGCCCACGCCGACCGTCAGCACGCTGGCCACCGGTAGCGACCTCACCACCAGCCGGTGTACCTGCTCGGCGGCGCCGGTGGCGTTCAGCGCGCGCAAGCCTTCCTCGATCTCGGTGACCGCATCTTTCGACAGAAACGGTTCGGCCGCGACGATCACCGCGCCCGGCTCGTCGTTGACGTCCTCGGGACCTGATGACACCACCGGAACGATCAACACCGCCGATTTGACGCCGCGGCGCGGCAGCGAAGAGGCGACCGAGACAGTTGGAACCAGGTAACCAGGTTGTGTGCTCACGAAGATCAACCCTAACGATCGCGGGTTTGGGGTGCCTGCCGATGCCGCCGACACGTCCGCATTGCTCGTGTCTTGACCCTGTTCAAGCCGTTGGTGCGGCTAGTATCTCGCCGATGCCGACCGGACAAATCGCTGATTCCTGCGTGCTGTGGACCGGCTTCGACATCTCGATCGTGGCCAGGAACTACGCACAGTTGGCCGGCGTCCTTGCCGGTTTCGCATTTGTCGTCATCAACCTCGTGCTCGACCGCGGCTATCGACGTCGCGGCGTCGGTAAGTCGCGGGCCGCGTATGAGGTCGAGCACGAGACGCTGACCGGCGTCGCCCTGATGAATGCGTTTCTCGGACTGTTCTTGTCGGCCATCCAATACAGCCTGCTGGCTGGTGAAAACGGCTGCTCTCTCACCGGTGGCCGGGCCGCGTCGGCGGAATTGCTCGGCGGCATCTCGTTCGTGGCATCGGTATACATGCTGCTGTATGCGGTTGTGCAGTTCGTGTCGGGTTCGGCGGAGACGCTCGCGAAACACTGCGTATTCATTGTCGCGGTGCTGGTTCCGCCGATCGCCGTGTTCTTCATCGAGGCGACGATCTCGGACCTTGCCCTGGCACTGGCCGACCCGACAACGAGACAGCCGCTCCAACCGTTGTGGGACGACGCCAACGACCTCTCGATCCCGATCGCGCTGGCGGTCCTCGTCGCCGCCGCAGCGGTGTGGCTGGTCGGACGCAAGACGCGGTTGTCGGAAACGCCTTCGGCCCCCGGTGTGCAAAAGCTCCGCACTGTCCTGCCGTACGTCACGGTGGTCGTCGTCATATCGGCTGTCGTGCGCGCCGTCACGGCGCTACCGGTGCGGAATCCCGCCGCACACCTCGCGGCGGGCGAGGCGTGGTTGTGGGTGGCCGTCTTCGCTGCCGTGATGCTTGTGCAAAGCGCGGCATTGTCGTTGCAGGCCGGTGTGGAGGTCGCGTATGTCGACGCCGAGCAGCCGGATCAGGCCCCGGCCCGGCCCAGCTCGTAGGCGATCACCGGGGCGTCGAAACCCTTGAGCTGCAATGGTTCCTGGACGACGGCGGGCCACTGCGGCAATTGCTCGTAGACCTCCTCGGCGGCCAGGATCTGTCCCGGCGCCGCCGCGGCCACCAGCCGGGCGGCCAGGTTGACCGCGTTGCCGAAGTAATCACCGCTCAGGGCCAGGATGGGTCCGTAACCCAGGCCGGCGCGGACTTGCAGCCCGGCCTCGCGCGCCCGCGGATGGTCGACGAGGTCGAGTGCCGCCTCGGCCAGCCGCTCCGGGTTCGAGCTCACCCACATCACCGCGTCGCCGAGGAACTTCACCACCCGGCCGCCGTCCGCATGCACCACGTCGCTGACCGTGGCGCCGAAGTCGGTGAGCATCGCCGACAACTCCCCGGGTGTAAGCGTTTGGGTCAGCGCGGTGAAGCCGGAGAGATCCGCGAAACCGACGCCGCACTCCAGGCTCGCCGACGGGCCGCTGACGACCCCCTCGATGAACGTTCGAGTGCTGACCAGATGGTGGCGGTGGACGGCGTCGATCATCGCTCCGAGGCGGGGGACGAACTCTGCGGCCTCGCGGTAGACCTGCGCGGTAGCGAGTTCGTCGCCGCTGTCGCCGAGCCACATTTTGGGCTGACTCGTCCGGATCATCGACGAGATGGCCTCAGCCACCCGGGCCACGCTCGCTCCGAGGACCCGCAAGAAACCATCCGCGGCGTCGGGCCCCATCTGCATCCTCATCGCCACCCAAGTCGCCAGGCCGTCGACATCGGCCTGACTCAACGCCGGCGTATCCGGGTCCGCGACAGTCAGGCCGAGCATGGCCCAGCCGCGTTCGACCTCCTCTAACGTCACACCGATCGAATCCGCGGCAGTGCGCAGGGTGTAAGTCTGCGGACCGGACCGCAACAGGACGTCACCGGCCAGTCCGAAGAGGCGGCCGTTGCGTTCGGCCTCGACCATCTCGTCCACTGTGAAACCGAGGCCCGCAAGGTACTCGAGCAGCCCGGCTCGCGAGCGCGCATCAGCGATCCCCGCAGCCTGCATGGCGTCGAAGTCCAGCGGATCGACCACCTGGCCAAGTGTGCCAGTCGCGGCTCGCATTAGGGTGAAATGCCTATGAGTGATGACCTGTTGCACGGACCGCTGGACGACCGTCACCGCGCCCACGGTGCGAGCTTTGCCGAGTTCGGCGGATGGCTGATGCCGGTGTCATATGCCGGCACCGTCGCCGAGCACACCGCGACGCGCAACGCCGTTGGCCTGTTCGACGTCAGTCACCTGGGCAAGGCGTTGGTGCGGGGGGCCGGCGCCGCGCAGTTCGTCAACTCCGCGCTGACCAACGACCTCAATCGAATTCAGCCGGGCAAGGCGCAGTACACGTTGTGCTGCAACGAATCTGGCGGAGTGATCGACGACCTGATCGCCTACTACGTCGGTCCCGACGAAATGTTCCTGGTGCCCAACGCCGCCAATACCGCTGCCGTCGTTGCCGCGCTGAAAGATGCTGCGCCCGCGGGGCTGAGCATCACCGACGAGCATCGGTCCTACGCGGTGCTCGCCGTGCAGGGCCCCCGATCGACCCAGGTGCTCACCAAACTCGGCCTGCCAACCGAGATGGACTACATGGGCTACGCCGACGCGACGCTGGAGGGCGTGCCCGTGCGGGTGTGCCGCAGCGGATACACCGGTGAGCACGGCTACGAGCTGCTGCCGCCCTGGGATTCCGCCGGAGTGGTGTTCGACGCGCTGCTGGCCGAGGTCACGCGCGCGGACGGACAGCTGGCCGGTCTGGGGGCGCGTGACACGCTGCGCACCGAGATGGGTTATCCGCTGCACGGCCACGAACTCTCCGCCGAAATCTCGCCGCTGCAGGCCCGCTGCGGCTGGGCCATCGGCTGGAAGAAGGACGCGTTCTTCGGTCGCGACGCCCTGCTGGCCGAAAAAGAGGCGGGCCCGCGGCGGCTGCTGCGGGGTCTGCGCGCGGTGGGTCGCGGTGTGCTGCGACCAGACCTGAACGTTCTCGACGGCGACACCACCGTTGGGGTCACCACGTCGGGCACGTTTTCGCCGACGCTGAAAGTCGGTATAGCGCTGGCGCTGGTCGATGTCGACGCCGGTGTCGAGGACGGCCAGCACGTCACTGTCGATGTCCGAGGCCGCGGCGTCGAATGCGAAGTGGTGCGCCCACCGTTCGTCGATCCAAAAACTCGATAGCGCCCGGTTATACAATCGCCTGATGACCAGCGACGTCCTCGAGTTCACGGTGTCACGCACCGCAAACCCGGCTAGCGACGACGCGCGCCAGGCGATTCTGGCCGATCCCGGCTTCGGGAAATATCACACCGACCACATGGTGTCGATCGATTACACCGACGGCCAGGGTTGGCACAATGCGCAGGTCTGCGCATACGGTCCGATCGAATTGGATCCTTCGGCGATCGTGCTGCACTATGCGCAGGAAATCTTCGAAGGACTCAAGGCCTATCGCTGGGCGGACGGGTCGATCGTGTCGTTTCGCGCCGAAGCCAACGCCGCGCGGATGCAGTCCTCGGCGCGCCGGATCGCGATTCCCGAACTGCCCGGTGAGCTGTTCATCGAATCGCTGCGTCAACTGATCGCCGTTGACAATGACTGGGTGCCGCCGGCCGGCGGTGAGGAGTCGTTGTATCTGCGCCCGTTCGTGTTTGCCACCGAGCCGGGGTTGGGGGTGCGGCCGGCAAAGCAGTATCGCTATCTGGTGATCGGGTCACCGGCGGGAGCGTACTTCAAGAATGGCATCAAGCCCGTAACTGTCTGGATCTCAACGGATTACGTGCGCGCCAGCCCGGGTGGTACCGGCGCGGCGAAGTTCGGCGGCAACTATGCCGCCTCGCTGGTGGCGCAGGCCGAGGCCGCTGAGAACGGGTGCGAGCAGGTGGTCTGGCTAGATGCCGTGGAACGCCGCTACATCGAAGAGATGGGCGGAATGAACCTCTTCTTCGTGTTCGGCAGCGGCGGATCGGCCCGCTTGGTCACCCCGGAGCTGTCCGGTTCGCTTTTGCCGGGTATCACCCGAGACTCACTGCTGCAGTTGGCAACCGACGCGGGGTTCGCCATCGAGGAACGCAAGATCGACGTCGACGAGTGGCAGAAGAAGGCCGCCGCCGGTGAGATCACCGAGGTCTTCGCCTGTGGCACCGCCGCGGTCATCACGCCGGTCTCGCAGGTGAAATATGGCGACACCGAATTCACGATCGGCGACGGCGAATCCGGCGAGGTGACGATGGCGCTGCGCGACACCCTCACCGGAATTCAGCGCGGCACCTTCGCCGACACCCACGCCTGGATGTCTCGGCTGGGTTGACGGTTACTTCGTCGACTCCTCGTTCCGGGCCAGACTGTTGACCGGGTTGCCGAGCGCGTTAGCGATCATCAGATTGACCCCGGAAGCGTGACCGGAATTTAGGCATTGTTGGGGCGTCGGCCGCCGTTGCGTCGCATTCTTCAGCTCGAACAGTGTGCCAGCCTGCATCGTTTACCCACCGAGGCCCCACCTCACCGAACCGACACAAACCCACTCGCCGCGATCAACCCGACCACCGGCGCACTCTCATTCGCCCAGAGCCACAAAACTCGATGAAAGGCGCAATTTGGTCGTTTTGCATCACCTTTGGCCGTAGGCTTCAGCGCGCGAATCCCGCCCTTTGGGCGCTGCGAACTAACGCGCCGGGAGGCCCGCCAATTACCGCCGGAGGTATGAAAATGGTCAACCCGAATAGCCCGACGCCGCAAGGGCCGCGTCGTCCCGTGGCGGTGCTTGGCACGTTGTTGCCGCATCTGCATCCTGAGCGTCATCATGTGTATCGCGATGTCACCGCGCTGGCGTTGTTGGCGGCGTTGATCGCAGCCGGGTTCGGTTCGTTGCCGGTGGCGTTGGTGTTGACGGCGGTGGCGTTGCCGGCGGCGGTGCTGGTCTACATTCACGATCACCGGTTGTGGCACAACGAGCCGATCACGGTGATCGTTGTGGCGTTTGGGCTTTCACTGCTACTCGGTGTTGGGGTCGGTCTGCTGGAAACACATTTCATCCATTTGGTGGCGGCGGGTTCGATCCACTATCAGCTACCGCCGGTCCCGCGCATCCTCGAATTGGGTCTGCTGATTCCGGTGGCGGCGTTTTTGGCGGTAGTGATTGCCCCGCTGGTGATCAGCGGCCGCCCGTCGTTCCGGCATCCGCTAGATGTCGTGGTGGCTGGTTCGCTCAGTGGTTCAGCACTGTCGTTGGGGCTGAGTGTGGTAGTCCAGCATGGAGCATTCACCCACGTGCAGGTGACGGCAGGTGACCCGGCGCACGTGGCGTTTATCGCGTTGACGTTGGGCTTTTTGCAGCCGATTGTGCTGGCGACGGCGGCGACGGTAGCTGTGCTGGGACTGCGTCGGTTGGGTGTGAGCCCGGTGCTCGGGGTGACCGAGGGCTTGGCCTTGGTGGTGGCCTACGAGTTGGCGACCACCGTGTTGCACCCGTATGGGACGCGCGGGATTGTATTGACCGCGCTGGCGGCGTTCGTGTTAGCGGCGGCGGGATTGGTTGCGGCTCGTAATGCGTTGCATGCGGCGTTGCTTGCTGACACGGGCGCGAATGCGCAGGGTACGGAAGCCCCTGACGTGGAACATCGGTTGCATGCCGGCTTGGTCACCGCGATCGTTGCGGCGGTCGTGGTGATCGCTGCGGTCGTCAGTGTGGCGGTGGCACTGAGCGGTCCCTCGGCGCGCCCCGCGCCGCCGGGAGAGGGCGGCAGCGGACGGATCGCGCCGCACTCTGCTGCGGCGGCGCGGTCCATCACCCCCGGGGTAGGCAAATTTGACCAGGGCCCTTGGGGCAGAGTAGCTTTGGCGTCGACCACGACATCGCTGGCGGCTGGCACGGCAGCCACCATCAACTTGGTGGACGGAATCAACATGACCGTCGCTCCCGGCTGGACAGTCACCCATCAAGGCCAACAGTCCGCCGATCTCTTCAATAGCGACCAAAGCGCGGCCCTGTTCGTTGTCGCGGGTGGCGTGGACGCGTCCGACATCGTGCAAGAATCGGCCTCACTGATCAACCAGAATATTCAGAGCTCCGGATTGACCAACGTGCAGCAGCGCCCGGCGCAGCCGCAATCGTTGCAGGGCAAGAACTTTCAACAGCTGCTCGAGGTCGACTACACCGCTAACATCCAAACCGATCAGGGCACAGATCAGATCTACGGCGGATGGGTGACGCTGTACAACTCCATAACTGGCGCGTCCGGCTTCTTCAACCTCTACGCCGGGAGTCATAACGCGTTTAAAGCGGCGCTGCCGGACGCGGCGAGCATGATGCTCTCGATGGAGTAGCGACCCGGCCAGTCGGCCGTCAGGACTTGGCGTTCGGCGTCGCGTCTGCGGCTGGACTCCTTGCGGGAGTCGCCGGGTTGCTGCCACGTCGATGCCGTATCGCCGTTGGGGATCGCTTCTCGACGCCAACGCTCGTGGATGGCCTGGCTATCGACTCAATCGGCGCTGAACCGGTCAATGTTGACCCCCTAGTTGCGGTGTTGATTCCAGCCGCGCGGCGAGGCTGATCGGTCAGAACCGCAACACCGCGGCCAGCACGACGGCGGTAACCGTCGTGGTCAATTCGATTGCGGCGCCGAGTACGTCGCCGTTGACACCGCCGAATCGACGCACACAGTGCCGGACCAGCAGCACGGCGCAGGTGAGCGAGACCACGACCGCCACCGGGCCTTGCCACGGGTGCCGACCTGCCGCAGACGACGCGGCGAGCAGCACGACAACCCAGGCCGCGACCACCGGCGCCGGTTGGCTGCCGACGACTAGAGCGCCCAACCTGCTTCCAGGGGCGGCCGGCACCGTCCGGCGGCAGGCCAGCACCGCCGCGACCCGGCCCGCGCACACGGCTACCACGATCCCGGCGGCGCACAGCGCCGAAAACGCCAGTCCCTGAAGAACGATCACCAACACGACGGTCGCCACGCCGAACGGCCCGGTCGACCCGTCGCGCATCACCTGCAGCGCGCGTTCGGGCGGTCCGTAGCAGCCCAGGCCGTCGGCGGTATCGGCTACGCCGTCGATGTGCAAGCCGCGGGTGAGCGCCAGCAGTGCGGCCACCGCGAGCAGACCGGCCAACGCGTTACCCGGGCCGAACGCCAATCCGCCGGCCCACGTCACCGCCGCGCCCAGCGCGCCCAGTACAGCACCGACCACCGGCAGCGCGGTCATCGCACCGCGGCCCAACAGCCGGTCCGATCTGCCAAGCACCGGAACAACGGTCTCGAACGCGAAAGCCGTTGCCAACGAGTCGATCACGATGCAGGCGAGCGGTCAGTGACGTTGGCGTCGGCGAAGGTCGCCATCGACGACAGGGCGGCCACCGCGGCTCGCAGCACCGGCAGAGCCACCGCGGCGCCGGTACCCTCGCCGAGCCTCATTTTCAGGTCCAGGATCGGATCCAGGCCGAGCTGAGCCAGGGCGAGCGCATGCGCGGGTTCGGTCGAGAGGTGGCCGGCCTGCCACCACAGCCGGGCTCCCGGCGCCAGTTGCTCGGCGATCAACGCCGCGGCCGTCAC
>DATAZN010000009.1:0-9591 GCA_036272035.1 Mycobacterium sp.
TGCGCTGAAAAGGGGGCATACCGGAGCCGCCGCGAGCGTCGCAGTCACACCCGCTGCCCCAGGCTGAGGTACTTGCGCACCAGTTCGGTCTGCTTGGCCCATCCTCCGCTGTTGGCTTCGAACGCGTCAGCGCGGCGGGACTGGGGAATGGCGTCGAATCCGGACTCGACGATCCTGAGCAGCACACCGTCGGCCGTTTCCGACAGGGTGAACTCGACCAGCGTGGTCGGCTCGTTGCCGTAGTCGACGCCTCCGTCGACCGCGAAGGGGTGCCAGCGGTAGGCGAATCGCCGCGGCGGTTCCACCGCGACAATCCGCCAGGTCGCCTCAGCCCCGGCATGCGGCCGCTGCATCTCGGCGACATCCTCGTCGACCGTGGCTCCGGTGATCGTCGCGTTCACTGACGTGCCGGCGACGAACGCACCGTCGATGCGGACGCCAAACCATTGGCCGAATTCCTGCGAGTCGCTGATCGCCCGCCAGACCCGGTCCAGCGGCGCGCGCAACACCACCTGCTTCTCGATGCGATCGGTGTTCATATGCAACCTCCTGGTTGCCTATCAGCAAACCATGCCCGACGGCTACATGCAACCCTATGGTTGCTCTTTTCGGGCGTCGTCGGATGCCGTCGCGATCTTCGGTGAAGGCCTCGGCCGTCCGCCGGGCCAAGCCCGTGCGAACGCGCAGACGCGGTCCTCAACTCTGCCCTGATGGCCTCAGCAATGAAAAGAATTCATGGGATGGATCATCGGACCCGGGACGGCCCTTTGGTGTGTCCCGCGTCATCGGATGGCTGAAGTCGACAGCGGACGGATCATTGACATGCGCCCAGTCGGCGACAATGCATCGCGTCGTGAATTTCCAGCTGCCGTTGCGCTTTTCGTATTTGTCGAGATAGCGCCCGCCCACCACGACCTCGGTTTCGCCACCATTCGTGGCGAACGAGTGTGTCGCAATGCTGTAGATCTCACCTTCCGCGATGTCACCACTGATGGCGAAGTTCGTTGTGGTGATGTGGTGTTGCATCGACCGGATGTAGGGCCGAGTCTCGGCAAGCGTGCGCACAAAGGTATCGACAGAGCCCGATGAGAAGGATCCGTGGCTATCTTCGGCGTCCGGGTGATAGAGACTGCGCAGGGTGTCCAGGTCGCCACGATCTACCGCACGGGAGTAACCGTGCACGAGCTTTCGCAGCGCATACTCATCGAGCATCTCTTGTACGTCGGCTGAGGCGATGGACATCGTGCAACGCTAGCGGCAGGTCCTGTCCGCCAGGCACGGATTGGTAGCCGTACTCAGATTGCGTCGGGATCTTCGGCGAAGGCCTCAGCCGTCCGCCGGGCCAAGCCGATCGCGGCACGGGCCCATTCCGGGGTCGCGGCGGCTAATCCACACGCCGGAGTGATGCCGATGCGATCGCGCAACGCCGAACGCCCGAAGCCGAGCCGGTCGGTGATGGCGACGACGTCGGCGGCGACCTCCTCCACCGCGGGCCGGCGCGGCGGCGCAGTCGACGACACGACGCCCAGCATGACGACCCGCCCCGACTCGACGAACTCGGCGATGCCATCCAGGTCGGCGACTACCAGCGTCCCGGCGTCCACCGATACCGCACTAATACTGCTGTGCTGCAATACTTTCCACGGGATCGCCGCGGCACAACAATGCACCGACACCTCCGCGCCGGCGGCGGCCACACAGGTATCGAGCATGGTGGTCGCCAGGCTCTCCTCCAGAGCCGCCACCGGGCTCAGCGAGGTCACTCCGGTCAGCCGGCCGGCGACGGCCGCGGGCAGTGAAGGCTCATCGAATTGCACCACCACCGGAGTATCGAGCCGGCGGGCTACCGAGGCCCGATGCGCGGCAACCCCTTCGGCCAGTGAGGCAGCAATGTCGTTGAGGGCGCCGATGTCGGTGATCGCCCGATGCCCGTTGGACAGTTCCAACTGGGCCGCCAGCGTGATCGGCCCCGGCGCTTGAACTTTGACGGGCCGCCCGCTCCCCCGCAAACCCGCGGTCTCCCAAGCCTCTTCCAGCGCATCGATATCCTCGTCGAGCAGGCTGGCCGCCCGCCGCGTCACCGCGCCGGCCCGGGCCACCACCCGATAGCCACGGGGCACCGTGTCAATGGCCACGTCGATCAGCAGTGCACCGGCACGGCCGATGATGTCGGCGCCCACTCCGCGGGCGGGCAACTCGACAAGGTGGGCCATCGCGGCGCTCAGCTCCCCGACGACAATCTCGGCGGCCGGTCGCGCGCCAGTACCAGGCCAAGACCCGGTGCCGGTAGCGGTTGCGAAAACGCTCACCGGACAACCGTATTCGATTGGGTCCCCGGCGCACCGAGCGAGGGGCCCGGTCCCGCGATTAGGCTGGCGACCAGGGAAAGAGGCTGACAATGATGGCGCGACGGCTGATGCTGTGTGGCGCGGCCCTGCTGGCCGCGGGATGCACCCACATCGTGAACGGGACCGCGGTGCCCGGATACGGTGCAGCGCCGAACCTTTCCGGTGTCGACGTCAACCGCGTCCTGCTCGAGCAGTCTCGCATGCAGGCGATAACCGGCGGCGGCGAGCACCTCACCATCATCCCGTCCATGGACGGCGACTCCCCGGTCGATATCGACGCCCTCGCCCCGAGCGCGCCACCAGAGTGCCGCTTCGTCTTTGCCGACAGCGCAACCTTCGGGCCCGACATCGAAACCTTCCACAAAACCACCTTCCAGGATCCGCCTCATGGCGGTCTGATCTCGGAAGGCGCCGCCGCCTACCGCGACGCAGATACCGCGCGTCACGCATTCAGCAGCCTGGTGGCAACCGTTGGCCACTGCGCGGACAGCTCTGCCGGCTCGAGGTTCGTCGGTACCTGGAAGTCCGACGAACAATCGCTGCAGACCCGCCCCGGCGACTGCGGGCGCGACTATCTGCTCAAGTCCGTGGTGCTGATCGAGGTCACCTTCTGCGGATTCCCGGACTCGGTGTCCACGATCGTGATCACCAACATCGCCGCCAACGTGCCGGGCTAATGCGGGGGCCGCGTTACGAGGACGATCCGGTGATGGTGGCGCTGCCGAGCACTTCGTCGCCGTCGGGGTCAGGACGGTACAACACCAGCGTCTGCCCCGGCGCCACGCCGCTCAGCGGAGTGCGCAGTCGCACAGCCAGCTCATCGCCCGCCAACTCCGCTACCGCGTCGACGGCCTCGCCGTGAGCGCGGACCTGGACCGCGCATTCGACGGGTCCGGCGGGTGTGGTGCCCGCGGTGAAAACCGGCCGGTGACCGGTCAGCCGCCAGACCTCGAGGTCGGCCGCCGAGCCGACCTGGACCGTGCCACTGTCGGCGTCGATCGCGGTGACGTAGCGCGGGCGGCCGTCCGGCCCCGGGCCGGCGATGCCCAGACCCTTGCGCTGGCCGATGGTAAAACCGTGCACGCCGTCGTGGGTAGCCAGCACGGACCCGCTTTGGTCGATCACCGGGCCGCGCCGCACCCCGATGTGCTCGCCCAGGAACGCCCGGGTATCACCGGATGGAATGAAGCAGATGTCATGGCTGTCCGGCTTGTCCGCGACTGCCAGTCCCCGCCGGGCCGCCTCGTCGCGGATCTGCGATTTGGGGGTGTCCCCAATCGGGAACGCGGCATGGCGCAGCTGATCGGAGGTCAGCACCGCGAGCACGTAGGACTGGTCCTTCTCGGCATCGACGGCCCGACGCAGCTGCCCGCCGGACAGCCGGGCGTAATGGCCGGTGGCCACCGCGTCGAACCCCAGTGCCAGTGCGCGGGCCGCCAGGGCGGAGAACTTGATTCGCTCGTTGCACCGCACACATGGATTGGGGGTTTCGCCGCGCGCGTACGACGACACGAAATCGTCGATCACGTCTTCTTTGAACCTGTCCGCGAAATCCCAGACATAGAAAGGGATTCCGAGCACATCAGCGACGCGCCGAGCATCGCCGGCGTCTTCTTTGGAACAGCACCCCCGCGAGCCGGTGCGTAAGGTGCCCGGGGCTTGCGACAAGGCCAAGTGTACGCCGACCACGTCGTGACCGGCGTCGACCATTCGGGCGGCGGCGACCGACGAGTCGACACCACCGCTCATCGCAGCGAGCACTCTCATCGCAAAACCCCGGCAGTGGCAAGCGCGGCTTGCCGGGCGCGGGCCACGGCGCCGGGCAGTACCTGCAGCGCGGCGTCGACATCCGACTCGACGCTGGTGTGCCCCAACGACAGTCGAAGCGACCCTCTGGCGCTGGCCGGGTCGGCGCCCATCGCGATCAACACGTGCGACGGCTGTGCGACTCCCGCCGTGCAGGCCGATCCGGTGGAGCACTCGATCCCGTTGGCGTCCAACAACATCAGCAATGCATCGCCTTCGCATCCCTCGAAGGTGAAGTGCGCGTTGCCGGGCAGGCGGCGTGAGCCGGTGGCGCCGTTGAGTCGGGTGTCTTCGACGCCGGCCAGCACACCGTCGATGAGACGGTCGCGCAGCAGTCGTAGCCGCGCGCTGTTGACCTCCAGCCCGTCCACGGCAAGTTGAATCGCCGTCGCCATGCCTACCGCGCCGGCGACATCGGGTGTGCCGGAACGAATGTCGCGTTCCTGACCACCGCCGTGTGACAACGGCATACAGCCGACGTCGCGGCGAAGCAGCAGCGCACCCGCGCCGGGCGGGCCGCCGAACTTGTGGGAGGCCACACTCATCGCGGACAACTGGCTGGCCGCGAAACCGACCGGTAACTGGCCCACTGCCTGAACCGCATCGCTGTGCATCGGCACATCGAATTCGGCTGCGATGGCGGCGAGTTCGGCGATCGGCATGATCGTGCCGACCTCGTTGTTGGCCCACATCACCGAGACCAGCGCCACGTCGTCATGGTGTTCCAGAGCGTCGCGCAGCGCGGCAGCCGACACCGAACCGTCGGCAGCCGTGGGCAACCAGGTCACCTCGGCGCCCTCGTGTTCGGCGAGCCAGTTCACTGCGTCCAGCACGGCGTGGTGCTCGACTTCGGTGGTGATGATGCGGCGGTGGCTCGGCTCGGCATCGCGGCGCGCCCAGTAGATGCCTTTGACGGCGAGGTTGTCGCTCTCGGTGCCGCCGGCGGTGAAGAGCACCTCGGACGGACGGGCACCGAGCTTGGCGGCGATCAGCTCGCGGGATTCCTCCATGCGACGGCGGGCGAGCCGGCCGGTGGCGTGCAGCGAGGAGGCGTTACCGACGGTGCTCAGGACGGCCGTCATCGCCTCGACGGCAGCGGGGTGCATCGGGGAGGTGGCAGCGTGATCCAGGTAGACCATGACCTGCCCAGGATAGCGACGCCCAGTGACGACGCGGGCCGCGGAGCGGCCGGTAGAGGAGCTGGGCAATTGAGCCCGGCCCAGTGAAGGTCAGGATGCCAGCACGGACGACCGCTGCCCATGACCTGGCTGCGGCGCCGATGTGATGCGTATCGCGGCCAGACAGCGACGGGCCAGCTCGCGGCGATCGTTGCCCGGAAGCTGCAGCGACTCGACGTAAATGCGGGCCACCGTGCGACGGGCGACCATCAGCCGGCCTATCGAAAGCAGCAGCGTGTCGTCGCCGATGTAGGCCGGAACGGTCGAGACTTGGCCGTCCCGGTGCTGGTAGCGCAGCCGCAGCGGCTGAACCGGTCGGCCGGTGTCGACGGCGGCCTGGAACATCGCCGGATAGAACGGCCCCGAGCCCTGGTGGGTTCGCCCGGACCGGCCGCACCAGGTGGTGCCCTCGGGGAACGCCACCACCGTGTGGCCCGCATACAGCCGGGCGGCGACGGTGGCCACCACCTCGGGGAGCTGGCGCAGGCGGGCACGCTCGATCGGAATGACCTTGACGATGCGCGCCATCATCCGCACCGCGACATTGCCTGCAACGTCGGCGCGGGCGACAAACGACAGCGGCGATGCCCGCCACCGGCTTGACGGCAACGCGGCGCCGATCGTCAGAATGTCCAGCCAAGACGTGTGATCGCTGACCACCAGGACCCCGGGCAGGTTGCGAATCGGCCCGCCCGCGACCGTGGTCTTGACGCCGAGGCACCACAGCAACATTCGGCAGTAGATCTGTCTCGACTTCGACCAGCCCGGTATCACTCCCGCCAGCAGCGGCAACGCCGGCGCCAGGAGCAGCAGCAATCCGATCCGCCGTGCGATCCGCAGCATCACGATCAGCCGCCGGGTCGCCTCATATCCGCCGGCGCTCAAACAGTCCGTATCGCAGGTCGCCCGGGGCAGCCAGGCGTGGTCGCGGGACGCCGGAGCGCTCATCAAGCCACCCGGCCCGCTGCCTCGGTGGCCGCCGATACCGACCGGAGTCGCCGCAGGTAGCGGGTGTCGGCCTGACGCTTGTCCAGTAGCGCGGGGAAGTCACCCACGCCGAAGTCGGCGTCGTGGGCCGGCTCGCCGCAGATACGCGCACCGAGCCGGAGGTAGCCGCGCATCAGCGGCGGTATCACCGGCCGCGACGGCGGCTCGATCTGGTCGAGCGAGCGTCCGTCGACGACCACCGGCCGGTGCGGATGCACCCGGTAATCGGCCGGAGCGGCGTGCCGTCGCGACACGAAGTCGCGCACACCACGAATCTGGCTGCCCGGCGGTCCGCCGTCCCCGGCCACCGGCACCGATACGCAACCGGTGACATAGTCGTAGTCGCAGTGGTCGAGGTAGGCCAGGATGCCGGCCCACATCAGAAGTACGACAGCGCCACTGCGGTGATCGTTGTGAACCACCGCACGGCCCATCTCGACCAGTGACGGCCGTAGCGAATCCAGCGCTTGGATGTCGAATTCCGTTGCGGTGTAAAGCCCTCCGGCGGCGATCGCGCCAGTCGGGGAAAGCATGCGATAGCAACCCACCAACTCACCGGAGTTGTCCTCGCGCACCAACAGGTGGTCACAGTGCTCGTCGAAGCGGTCGACGTCAAGGCCGTCGCCCTGTCCGGTCAGTGCGAAACCCGGCTCGCTACTGAAGACGTCGTAGCGCAGCCGTTGCGCTGCCTCGACTTGAGCGGGATCAGTGGACAACAACAGGGAATAGCGCGGCTCAGCCGACGAACGCATGCCAGGGGCCGGTTTTTCAGCGGCGATGAGGACCGACTCAGTGCTCATGCCACCACAGTTGCGTTGTTGATCAGCTAATTGGCATCCGAGCCGTAACGTGTCCGTGCACGGTAGATGACGATGTCGCAGCTCAATTCCAAACACTTGTCTGCGCGCGACGTTGCCTGGGTCACAAAATTGGTCCAATATTCAGCCGTGACCTCTACCAGCAGCGCAGATGCGTTCGATCCCGATGCGCTGCGCACGAAGTACGCCGAAGAACGCCGGCGACGCCTGCGCTCCGACGGCATCTCGCAATATGTCGAGATAACCGGCGCATTCAGCAAGTTCGGCGAGGATCCCTGGGCCGACCCCGGCTTCAGCCGCGACCCCATCGCCGATTTTGTGGACGTCGCGGTCGTCGGCGCCGGCTTCGGCGGCCTGCTGATCGGCGCGCGGTGCAAGCAGCTCGGTGTCGAGAATGTGCGGCTGATCGACAAGGCCGCCGACGTCGGCGGTACCTGGTACTGGAATCGCTACCCTGGAATCGCCTGTGACGTCGAGTCCTACGTCTATATGCCGTTGCTCGAAGAGCTCGGCTACATCCCGACCGAGAAGTACGCCAAGGGCCCCGAAATTTGGGCGCACTGCCGTCGCATCGCCGAGCACTTCGACTTGTACCGCGACGCCTGCCTGCAGACTGAAGTGCAGGAAATCCGTTGGGAACCAAGCAGTTCCCGATGGGTGGTCTCCACCGACCGCGGTGACGAGATTCGGGCCCAGTTCGTTGCGATGGCCAACGGCTACCTGCAGAAGCCGAAACTACCTGGCATAGCCGGGATTACCGACTTCGGTGGCCATACCTTTCACACCAGCCGCTGGGATTACCAATACACGGGCAATGACCTGCGCGGCCTGTCCGACAAGCGGGTCGGGATCGTCGGCACCGGCGCAACGGCCATCCAGTGTGTACCGCGACTCGCCGAATCCGCCGGTCAGCTCTTCGTCTTTCAGCGCACCCCGTCGACGGTTGACGTGCGTGCCAACCGACCGACCGAACCGGATTGGGCCGCGTCGCTGGAGCCAGGTTGGCAAAAGCGTCGCATGGAGAACTTCCAAATCCTCACTGCCGGAGGCGCATCCGACGAAGATCTGGTCGATGACGCGTGGACCAGCCTGACCAAGAAAATGCCAATAGTCAACGAAGGTGGGCCCAACGCCGCCGAAATGGCCGACTTCGCCAAGATGGAAGAGATCCGAGCGCGCGTTGAAGCCATCGTCACCGACCCGGCCACCGCCGAGGCGCTCAAACCGTGGTACGGGTACTACTGCAAGCGGCCGTGTTTTCACGACGAATACCTGCAGGCGTTCAACCGCGACAACGTCACGCTGGTCGACACCCAAGGCCTCGGCGTTGAGCAGATCACAGCCAACGGCGTCCTCGTGGACGGTGTCGAATACCCGCTGGACTGCTTGATTTTCGCCACCGGATTCGAGGTCGGCACCAGCTACTCGCAGCGCACCGGCTTCGAGATCGTCGGCCGCGACGGGCTGACCCTCACCGACAAGTGGGCCGACGGCGTCCGAACCTTGCACGGCTTGCACGTCAACGGTTTTCCGAACTGCTTCATCGAGAGCATCGCCCAGTCCGGTTTCACGGTGAACTTCCCGTACCTGATCGACACCCAATCACGTCACATCGCCTGGATGATCGCGTGGGCGCTGCAGCACGACACCACGCAGGTTGAGGCAACCTCGGATGCCGAAGCCGCCTGGGTCGACTCCGTCGTGCATCGCTCGAGCGTCATCGCCGGCCGGCGGGAATCGTGCACTCCCGGCTACTACAACCGCGAGGGCCAGGCGAGCGCACGGCTGAACCAGGACAGCTTCTTCTTCGGCAGCCCGACCGAATACGCCGACATCCTCGACACCTGGCGAACGGCGGACTCGCTTGAGGGGCTCGACATTCGAGAGTCGACAGCTGGCCGGGTCAACCAGTAAGCGCGATCAACAGAATCAGGCGTGGCTTCTGTCCACGCGCTACAACGCGCTCGATGAAAGTCACGACGACGAACTCCAGGCCATACTTGCGGCGGATCACGCCGGTCAGACGCTGAACCGTCGCCGGCTCGGTAATCACTTCGGCGATCCCATCCACCGGCTCAGCGCCTTCGCGGACCTTCCCACCACGGCTGCATGGCACCAGCGCGACCCGGGGGTTGCTCTTGGCTCGCTTCGCCTTCCAGCTGTCCGCCGGCGTCCAGACGAAGAGGCGATCGCCGTCGCGCCCGATCCACATTGGCGCCGCGACCGGGGTGCCGTCCTTCTTGAAGGTCGTCAGTGAAACGAATTTCTCTGCACCCAGTGCCGACAAGGCGTCTGTCATCGCGCTCCTAGATCACGCTGGGCCGAGAAAGTCAGCTGCTGACCGATTCGGATTCTGCAAGCAAGGATATGGCAGGCCGACGCACTGCGGGTTCACCAACCCATGGATCCCGGAATTCCCTTGAAAGGACCCATAATCCAGCTGGTTATCCAGCC
>DATAZN010000010.1:0-2732 GCA_036272035.1 Mycobacterium sp.
AGGCCGTCGGCGTGCGCCCTCAGCAGCGCCTCATCGAAAAGCCTTGTGCGGACCACGATCGGCGCCGATGGCTGCCCGGTCTCTGAGCTGGATTCGGCGAGCAATCGCCGACCGTCGTCGCCGGCCAGCCGCTCGGCGAACCGATCGTGGAAGAGCGCGTCGTCGCGGGCGGATTCCTCGGCGCGCATCGCCGCGACGAGGAGGCCGGTGGCCGCTACCGCGTGTTTGGTGTTCATCGGCCCATCATGAGCGAGCCGCGGCCAGACGTCTTGGATATTTGTGCCGCGCCCGCTCCTCGACGGGGACATGGCTGGGCAACAGAATCCGTTGTTCGGCATACTGCGTCGGCGTCATGCCGGTGAAAGACCGGAATTCCCTGACGAAGTGGGCCTGGTCGAAATAGCCGGCATCGGCCGCGACTCGAGCGCCGGGCGTCCCCGTGCCCAGCAGCCGCAGGGCCGCCTGGAAGCGGCGAATGCGCGCGTACGCCTTGGGCGACAAGCCAACCTCGGCACGGAACAACGCGATCAGCCGCTTGGTGGACATGCCCACCAGGTCGCGAATGTCCGCCATCCGGATGGACGGGTTGTCTTCGATCGCGGCCATTGCGGCTGCCACGCCGGGGTGCCGGCGGGCCGACGACCATGGTTGCGACAGCAGGAAGTTCTCCAGGATGCTGAACCGGGCCGCCATCGTCGGCGCGTCGATCAACCGCTCGTGCAACTCCATGCCGGCCCGGCCCCAGACCTGGTCGAGGCCGACGTAGGCATTCTCCAAGTCGCTCAACGGCATTCCGAGGAATGGAAACGCGCCGCCGGGCCGGAAATGGACCGCCATCGCCGGCTCGTCAGCGGCCATCTCCGACACGTACGAGGCGGTGTGCGATCCAGTCAGAAAGGCCGGCGGGACACTGAGTCTGGTGCGGCCGTCTGCGGCGTAGAAGTCCAGCTGCTGTCGTCGTCCCACATCGATGATCAGCGTGATCGCACCGCGCGGCAGCGCTCGACTGCGGTAACCGACGTGGGCGTGCCAATGCCCGATGATTTCGGTGTAGTCGGCCAGCGCGGACACCGGGCGGTAGATGCGAGGTGCATCCAGCATCGCGTCCCGCTCCCCCGGCCGCTGCGGTCCCATCTGCTCGACGATAGTGCAGCGCGTCGGCCGCCGACCTGCGTCGCTTGCCACCACACCACGGCAGTTACTAGGATGTCCTAGTAAACCCACCTGCTGCTTTTTCTATGTCCGAGGACACCCATGACCACACAGATCCCGCATTTCATAGACGGACGCCGTAGCAACCTCGCATCGACCCGCACCGCCGAGGTACTCAATCCCAGCACGGGCGCGGTGCAGGCACAGGTCCTGCTGGCTTCCGCCGCCGATGTCGACACAGCGGTCGCCTCCGCCAAGGAGGCGCAGAAAGAGTGGGCGGCGTTCAATCCGCAACGCCGAGCCCGGGTCATGATGAAGTTCGTCGAACTGGTCAACGCCAATGTCGAAGAGCTCGCCGAGTTGCTCAGCATCGAACACGGCAAGACCGTGTCCGATAGTAAGGGCGACATCCAGCGCGGCATCGAGGTCATCGAGTTCTGCATCGGCATTCCGCATTTGCTCAAGGGTGAGTTCACCGAGGGCGCCGGTACGGGCATTGACGTCTACTCCGTCCGCCAACCGCTCGGCGTGGTCGCCGGTATCACACCGTTCAACTTCCCGGCGATGATCCCGCTGTGGAAGGCGGGCCCCGCGCTGGCATGCGGAAATGCGTTCATTCTCAAGCCATCTGAGCGCGACCCATCGGTGCCGGTGCGCCTGGCCGAACTGTTCCTGGAGGCAGGCCTGCCCGCGGGCGTATTCCAGGTGGTCCATGGTGACAAGGAAGCCGTCGACGCGATCCTGCACCACCCCGACATCCAGGCCGTCGGCTTCGTCGGCAGTTCCGACATCGCGCAGTACATCTACGAGACCGCGGCCGCCAACGGCAAGCGCTCGCAGTGCTTCGGCGGCGCCAAGAACCATATGGTCGTCCTGCCGGACGCCGACCTGGACCAGGCCGTCGACGCGCTGATCGGCGCCGGTTACGGCAGCGCCGGCGAGCGGTGCATGGCAATCAGCGTCGCGGTGCCGGTCGGCGAGGAGACGGCAAACCGGTTGCGCAACAGGCTTGTTGAGCGCATCAACCAGCTGCGGGTCGGGCACAGCCTGGACCCGAAGGCCGACTACGGCCCGCTCGTCACCGACGCCGCGCTCAAGCGGGTCCGCGACTACATCGGCCAGGGCGTCGAGGCGGGTGCCGACCTGGTGGTCGACGGCCGCGAGCGCGCCACCGACGAGCTGACCTTCGATGACGCCAGCCTGGAGAAGGGGTTCTTCATCGGGCCCACGCTCTTCGACCACGTCACCACCGACATGTCGATCTACACCGACGAGATCTTCGGCCCCGTGCTCTGCATCGTGCGCGCACACGACTACGAAGACGCGCTGCGGCTTCCTTCAGAACACGAATACGGCAACGGTGTAGCGATTTTCACCCGCGACGGTGACGCCGCCCGCGACTTCGTGTCCCGTGTCCAGGTGGGCATGGTCGGCGTCAACGTGCCGATCCCGGTGCCGGTCGCCTACCACACCTTCGGCGGCTGGAAGCGGTCCGGTTTCGGCGATCTCAACCAGCACGGCCCCGCGTCGATCCAGTTCTACACCAAGGTCAAGACCGTGACGGAGCGTTGGCCATCGGG
>DATAZN010000011.1:0-8506 GCA_036272035.1 Mycobacterium sp.
GGGAGCCCGCCTGTACATGTTCGAATTCGGCATCGGCAACGTCAACGGGTTCTACATGCCGCGTTCGCTGTCCGAGGACGACTTCCGCGGGGTGCTGCCCGACGCCGGTTGGGAAATCACCTATCTGGGGCCAACGACCTATCAGATCAACATGAACTCGGAGAATTTCGACCGGATGCTGCAGCGCAGTCCCGAACTGGCCGAGCAGATGAAGCCGGTGGCCGAGCGGTTCCGGACCATCGAGCCGTGGCTGACCGATGGCCGCGCGCACGCCCCGTTCTGGGAAGTGCACGCCACTCGGCTGGACTAGGCAGAAAGCTCCGGGTCGCTCGACGGGCCCGGGATCCGGCGGCCGTCGCGAATACTCACCGCGTCGATGCGCCAGCCGTCTGCGGTGCGCAGGTAGGCCAGGTCGACGCTGAGGTAGACCGCTGCGGGGCGGTAATCGATGACCGACGCGATCCACAGCAGCCAGGATGCGCTGGCGCTGTCGCCGCGGGGTTCACGCCGTTGCCCCGCGGTCCCTTGTTCACCGCGTGGGCGTACCGGTAGGTCAGTGCCGTTATTGCTTCGATGTCTTCCCGCCGCCGAATGCGTCGCGCGAGCGTCATGCCGCGACCTGACGCAGCGCCTCGGTCAGCTCGGCGGCGGGGTCGGCGGGCATCTCGGTCCAGCGCGCGGCGATGTAGCCGTCGGGTCGCACCAAACTGGCGCCCCCGGGCCCGACACCGTAAGCCTCGTGAAATGGCCTCGGCCCCAGCACCTCTGACGCGTCAAGGCGCACGAACGCTACATCGATGCGCTTCGTGGCATCGGTCCAGCCGTCGTCCTGCGTCAGCAGCACCCAGCCGTGCTGAAAAAGGTCGAGCGTCGACGCCGCCTGCCCGTCCGCGCCGCGCAGCGCCAGATGCGGGGCCCGGGTCCCGGGCTGTCCGGCCCACTGGTCCGGTCGCAGTGCGGGCGGCAATGCCTCCGAAGCGCCCAACACCGCCGAGGAGCGATAGAGCTGGCCGAGTTCCATCGCGACGTCGTCGATGACCTCGACATCGCTGGCCGGACCATCAAGGTAAGCCTGGTAATCGGCGCGGGCAAAGATCTGCTCATGGCGCAGCCAGGCGATGGGCCGCCGCTCGGCGTCGTAAGTATCGAGCAGCGCCGACGTGGCCTCACCGCGGAGTACGGCTGCCAGCTTCCAGGCCAGGTTGTGTACGTCCTCGATGCCGGTGTTCGCGCCGTAACCGCCACGGTTGGGCGGCAATTGGTGTGCGGCGTCTCCGGCCAGGAAGACCCGGCCGGCGCGGAAGCGGTCAGCGATGAGCGCGGCGAGTTCCCAACGGCCGGCGGTGAGCAACTCCACGGGCAGGTCGGGAATGCCGACCGCTTGTCGCACCACAGCGCGCTGCTGGTCCCCGTCACGGTCGATGTCGTCGCTGAGCATCAGCACCCAGCGCCCGTCGGAATAGGTGGTGAGAAACGCCGTGAGACCGGGCTGTTTGATCTCGAACTGCACCACGCCGTGCTCAAGGTAATGGTCGATAGGCGCCCGGAACAAGATGCTGCGCTGAACCGACAGCAGCCCTTCGCCACTGCGACTGATACCCAGGGCGTCGCGTATTTGGCTGCGGGCTCCGTCCGCGGCGACGACGTACTGGGCCCGCATCCGGTAGCGGACACCGTCACGTGGCTGCAACGTGACGGTCACCCCGTCGTCGTCCTGGGTGAAGCCGGTCATCTCGGTGCTGAGCCGTAGGTCGGCTCCCAATGCGACGGCCCGGTCGCGCAGGATGGGTTCGAGTCGGTCTTGGGCGATGGCGGTGGCCGCTGCGGGTGAGTATTCATAACGCGGCGCGGCGGTGTTGGCCGTCCACAAGTACTCCTCGAACCAGGTGCCGGCGAGGCTTTCCACGTGGGCCCGGCGAGGCGGGCCATGACCTTGGGTGGTGGCGGGAAGCTCGACTCCGGCGGCGCGAAACAACTCCAGCGTCCGGGTGGTGTAGCCGATCGCGCGGGGGTGAGCCGAACTGCTCGCGTGTTTCTCCACCAGCGTGATGGGTACGCCGTGGCCGGCGAGGAAAACCGCCGCCGACAGCCCCACCAGGCTGCCGCCGACGACCAGTACCGGCGTACGCTCGTTGCTCTGAGCTGCCATGATATGACAAAACCATAACTTATGAAGAAATACAAGTCACTAAAGTTATTGAGCGAATAGCAGAATTGATACCCTGGTCGGATGGTCTCCGAAACCGGTGGACGCCGGGAGCGTAAGAACGCGCGGACACGCGCGGCGTTGGCCGACGCGGCGCTCCGACTCTTCCTCGAGAAGGGTTACGACGCGGTCAGCGTGAAGGAGATCGCCGACGCCGTCGACATCTCGGTTCCGACCGTGTTCAACCACGTGCCCGACGGCAAGGAAGCTTTGATCTTCGATGACGGCACCGAACGCCGCGAGAATTTGCTGGCTGCCGTGCGCGAGCGCCTTGGCGGGCAGTCGGTGATGGCCGCGCTGCGGGAATTCATCGCCGGCCGCGGACCTTTCGTGGCAGATTCAACGCCAGAGTTCCGCCGGCGCACCGACCTGATCATGACGACGCCCGCGTTGCGCGGCTATACGCGCAAACTCTGGATCAGCTGCGAAGAACCGCTCGCCGCCGCGATCGCCACCGAAATGGGCAGTCCGCCCGACGATCTGACCGCCCGCGCGATCGCCCGCTATGTGCTGGAAATTCCGGAGTTCGTGAGTGATGCCGCCGACCCGGTAGGTGCGCTGCACGCCGTCTTCGACCTACTGGAGCACGGGGTGATCGAAGCGGTCAGCGTCAGGAGCCGGCCGGCACCAGGCGCAGCGAAATCGAGTTGATGCAGTAGCGCTGGTCGGTGGGCGTCGGATAGCCCTCACCCTCGAAGACGTGGCCGAGATGGCTGTGGCAATTGGCGCACACCACCTCGGTGCGGGTGGCGCCCATCGAATGGTCGGGGCGCAGGATTACCGCATCGGAGTCGGCCGGGTCGAAGAACGACGGCCAGCCGCAATGGGATTCGAACTTCTCCGTGCTGCGGAACAGTTCGGCGCCGCAAGCGCGGCACTGGTATGCGCCTTCGGTCTTGGTATCGGTGTACTCACCGACGAAGGGGCGCTCGGTGCCGGCCCGACGCAGCACGTCGAACTCCTGCGGATTGAGTTTCTTGCGCCACTCGTCGTCGCTGAGTTGCAGCTTTGGCGTAGAAGTCATGCCTCCACGCTAGCGCGAGGTTGCCGACGCGTCACCCAGGGCGGATCGATCCCGTGGTCCAAGCGGTTTTCGGCCTTGGCGTCGACGTAGCGGAAGTACAGCACGGTGAACACCACGATCAGCAGCAGTGACCAGCCGTAGGTGATCTTCAGGTACTCCAGCGGCCGGCCGACGTACATCCAGTTGAGCAGCAGCCAGCGGTCCATGGTCAGGAATCCGTAGATGCCCAGCCACGCCGGCCAGTTGCGGATCACCGAATTGGGCAGCACCACCGTCATCAGGAACGGGAACAGCATCATCGAGTAGTAACCCTGGGCCAGTGACAGCACCAACCAGGACCACAGCAGCAGCACGCCCGACGATGTGGTGAACCAGAACAGCGGGTCGCGGGTGCGGTAATAGCGATACAGCAGCCACAAGCTGCCAATTGCCAACAGCGTGAATAAGATTCGCAGCAACGCGATCAGCCAGAACGGCAGGCCGAAGTACACTCCGTTGCCCTCGATCGAGCTGTTGAAGTAGTCGCGCACCCCCAGGATGTAGGGCAGCGTGCGGGTGACGAAGTCCATCGGGCGGACCACCAGGGGTAGTGCGGCGGCGTTGACGACCAGCGGAACCGCGAAAGCCGGCACCAGCGCCCGCCATTGGCGGTTCAGCAGGGGCAGCAACAGCAGCGGTCCGAGCAACGGTTTTAGCGTCAGCGTCAGCCCGATCGCGAGACCCGCCCACCATTGATGGCTTTTCGTGCCGTCCAGAAGCCATCGCAGGAACAGCACCTCCGCCAGTAGGACGCAGCCGTTGATGTTGGTGAAAACTAGTGTGTTGGTGACGGATTCGGTGCAGAACATCGCCAATAGCAGCGCCGGGGCCGCCACCGAGTTCAGACTGAACTTGAACATCCGCAACAGTAGGTATGCCGCCAGGACGATCGCGGCGCTGTTGATCGCGATGAACAAATACCGCGAGTCCGCGAACGGTAGATAGCCGAATGGCGCCATGATCAGTGTGCCGCCGGGTGGATACAGGTAGTGCGGGTCGACGTAGTCGAAATGCTCGTTGTAGATGTCCCAGCCGCGGCGGAAGTTCAGCACCGCGCGGTAGACGGGTTTGAAATCGTCGGTGATGTTGCCGTTGGTGGTCACCACGATGGTGCGGTGGATGACCGCGAGGATGGCCACCGGCCACAGCACCGAGCGCAAGATGGTCGCGGTGCTCGGGGCGGCGGTGCGGGGGGCAAATATGGCCTGCGCCCAGTCGCGCAGACCGCCACGAGGGGATTCGACTGCCGTCACGAGCGCACCCTATACGGGCCGAAGGATCAGGCAGGACAGTAGGTGTCGGTGGCGGGCAAGTTGCCGCTGTCGAGGTAGCCGAGCAGTGGGGGGACCGCGCACGACGAGTAGACGCTCGCGCCGTGGCCGATGCCCTGCCACATCACCCGCTTACTGGCCGCGGTCGCGTTGATGATCGTGGCGGCGGTGGCCGAGACGCCTTCCTCCCCGACGATCGGGTCGCTCTGCACGCCCATCAGCAGCACGTTGACCTTGAGGATCTTCGGTGGTTGCGGCGGCTGGCTGGTCGGCCACGAGACGCACTTGACCAGGTTGAGCGCGCCGACGGTGCCGAACTCCGGGTAGAGCTTGGCCCAGGCCACCACCAACTCGCGGATGCGGTCGGGGGTGGGCCGGTTCACCGCGTCGCTGCAGGAGTTGACGAATTGTCCGTCGGTGCCGGTGGTGGCCTGTGCCCGGTTGATCAGGCTGTTCAGCAGGTTGGTGTCACCGGAACGGGCGCTGTTCAGCGCGGCCGCCAGGTCGTTGGTGGTGCCGACCCCGTCACCGGTGGGGAAACCCAGCGCGATGCTGATGGCTCTGGCGATGGAGGCCACCGACGCACCCGCCGGACCATGGCCGGCGCGGGCGTCGGCCAGCATCGAGCTCACGGCGCCTTTCGGGTCGGGGCCCAGCGGGCAATTCACCGCCGCGCATTGGGCGGCGAACGCGTCTAGCGCCGCCTCCTGACCCTTGACCTTCTGCTCGGCCGCGGCTTCGGCGCCCACACCGAGCGCCACCGGCGAGTCGAGCACCAGCCTGGCGACCCGGTCCGGGTGCGCGCTGGCGTAGGACAGCGCCACCTGGGCGCCGTTTCCGATGCCGATCAGCGCCAGCGCGGGTACGTCCCAGGTGCTGCGCAGACGTTCGATATCGGTGGCGGCGTGGGTGTTGTCGTAGGCGGAGTCACCGGGAGCGATGGTGTCGGTGCAGCTGGTGGTGGCGTTTTGCACGATGTCGGCGAGATTGGCTACGGGATCGTTGCCCGCCTGGAACTGCGCCTGGTCGTGGATCTCCTGGCGGTCGAACTGGTCGAGGCAGTCGACCGGGCTCGATGAGCCCATGCCGCGCCGGTCGATGGCCACGATGGGGTGTTTTTGCAGCACGTCGGCGCCGGCGCGGGCCAGCCACACGGGCAGTTGCAGCGACGACGGCAGGTCTGTTCCGGTGGTGAAGACCAGTGGGCCCGCATCGTCGGGCGTCTTGGCCGAGCGAGCGCGCATCACGCCGATGCTCAGCGTCCCGGCAGCGCCGTTGACCGGGTCGAGATCGGCGTCGTAGCTTGAGCATTCCAGCTTGACGCCCACCGGCGCGGGGACCGCGGCGTCGCCGAAACCCCGCGATGTGCAGTCGTGCCATGGCAACTCGTTCCTCGGCTTGGCAATCGGCGCAGGGGCATTGGGCGCCGTTGTCTTCGTTGCCTTTCCCTGCGGCCGGGCGCCGGCGTTGGTGGCAAAACGCGGATTGGCGGCCAGTCCAGGCGCACAGCCGGCCAGCAATGCGGTCACCACGATCAGCGACGAGGTGAATGCGGCGCGCCGGCTCATGCCGACCACAGTAGCCATTGGTCGATCAGATCTATTGCCTGACTCGTCCGCAGGCCGGTTCCCGGCCTGCACGTCGTCAGGCGCCGTCTCGCACGTAGCGGGTGTACAGGTAGCCATCGTCGTCGGCGAGGACGTGGGCCCGCCGCATTCCGGTCAGCACCTGCTCGGGGCCGGTGGCGATCCGGCCGGCCTGGCCGCCGACCAGGGTCGGCGCGATAGTCAGGCACAGTTCGTCCAGCAGGCCGTGTTCGACGAATGAGCTGAACAGCATCGGACCGCCCTCGGTCAATACCCGCGGCACGCCGCGTTCGGCCAGCACCGCTAGCATCGCGGCGCAGTCGACCTGGGCCGGATCATTGATCGAACAGTCGACCACGTCAGCCAGGCCGGCCAACGTGCGCCGGGTCTGGTCGGCTGCCGCCGCGCAGGTGCACACCATCGGTGGCACCTCGGTGCGGGTGAACACCGGCAAATCCCGTTCCAGGTGCCCGGATCTGGTGACGATCGCCAACTGTGGGACTTCGCTTTGCCCGCGAGCCTGCCGGCGCTGACGCTGGGCGACGGTTGGGCGTGCGCCGGAGTAGCCCTCGGCCCGCACTGTGCCCGCGCCGACCAGGATCACGTCGGCGACTTCGCGCAGCACGCTGAACACCGCCCGGTCGCCGGGCCCGCCCAGCTGGCCGGATTTGCCGCCGAAGGTCGCGCCGCCGTCGACGCTGGCGATGAAGTTCGCCCGCAGCCACACGCCGTCGTGGTCGGTGGGGTAGCCGTAGAGATCGGGCAGTTCGGCGCCGTCGAGGTCGCGGGTGGAGCCAAGCAGCCGCAACTGCAACCCACCGGCACCGTCAGCTGAAACGTCAGCCATGCCGATGATTGCAGCACGTCGGTAGGGTGCCTGCATGCGCGGGGTTGCTCCACTGGTTGACCGGCAGCCCACCGTGTCACCGGAAAGGCTGATCGCCCAGCTGACGCCGCCGCCGACTTTCGCCGACGCGAGCTTCGCGACCTATCACCCCGATCCGGCCGAGCCGACTCAATCGGCCGCCGTCGCGGCGTGCCAACGGTTTTGCGAGCGGGCTGTCGAACACCGTCGCGGCCGCAGAAGGCTTCTCGGCAGACGAGAAGCCACGCCAGGTGTCGGGCTGTATCTGGATGGTGGGTTCGGCGTCGGCAAGACGCATCTGTTGGCCGCCGCCTATCGTCAGCTGCCCGATGACCCGGCCCACCCCAAAGCTTTTGCGACATTCATGGAGCTCACTCAGCTCGCCGGGGTGTTCGGTTTTGTCGAATGCATCGATCTGCTGGCCGATTACACGTTGCTGTGTATCGACGAGTTCGAGTTGGATGACCCGGGCAACACCACGCTGATTTCGCGGCTGCTTTCCCAACTCGTCGAGAGCGGTGTGTCAGTGGCCGCCACCTCCAACACCCTGCCCGAGCAGCTCGGCGAGGGGCGGTTCGCCGCCGACGACTTCCTGCGCGAAATCAGCACGCTGGCAGCAATATTCGATGTGATTCGCATTGAGGGGCCCGACTACCGACACCGCGACCTGCCACCCGCGCCGCAGCCGCCGTCTGACGACGAGGTCGCCGCTCGTGCCGCGACCGTAGCGGGCGCGACCCTGGACGACTTCGACGCGCTCTGTGCCCATCTGGCCACCATGCATCCGTCCCGCTATCTGGCGCTGGTGGACGGGGTGACGATTGTCTGTGTGATCGGTGTGCACACCGTCAACGATCAGAACGTCGCGCTACGACTGGTGGCCTTGACCGATCGGCTTTACGACGCGGGCATACCGGTGCTGGCCTCGGGGGAGAGGCTCGACCGCATCTTCGGCGACGAGATGCTGGCCGGCGGCTTTCGCAAGAAGTACCTGCGGGCCACTTCGCGACTGCTGGCGCTGAGCGCGGCCGTCAACGCTGGGCCGCGTCCAACGGCCGGACCATGACGTAGTCGCTTTCGGTGTGGGCGCCCAACCGGAAGCTCCGCGTTCCGTTGACGGCAAAGCCGCGCCGCTTGTAAAACTGTTGAGCGCGTTCGTTTTTCTGATTGACACCGAGCCATACGCAGCCGGCGCCCCATTCGGCGGCGGTTGCGAGTGTGGCGTCCATCAACGCCGTCGCCGCGCCCGAGCCGTGGTGTGCCGCCAACACGTACATCTTCGAGATCTCGGCGGCCGGTCGAATATCCACCGCCCGTTGCACCTCCGGATCGCCGCTGACTCCGCTAATCAGCATGGCGTAACCAATGATTCGCCCTTCGCGAGCGGCGGTGAAGATACGCCGCTGCGGGTCGGCGAGATACTCGGCGAAGCGCGCGTCGGACAGGTTGGCGTCGATGAACGACGCGACGTCTGCGAGCGCGACCGACGGGGGACAGGCCAGTGGAAAAGTGCGT
>DATAZN010000012.1:0-2710 GCA_036272035.1 Mycobacterium sp.
AGCCCGCAAGCGTTGAGTACGCCGGGCGCGACGACAAGCTCGGCGCCGCGCACCGCAACTCCACCGCCGCCCCCGGCAGGTTTGTTCACGGTGTTCACCGTTCCGACCAGCCAGCAGTGCGATGGCCGCGGCGGCGGACCCGGAAAGGATCGCCAGGAGGTCGATGCGCAAGTCACTTGGGCGACGACCAACGCGACGCAGGTGTGGGTGGCACAGGGAACGGGGGATGCCGCAGCCGCCGGAATCGAGCAGGTTCCGCTCTCCGGGGATCAGAGTTCCTTCCCGACCCCACTGCCGATCGACTGCAATCAGGGGTCGATGACCTTCACGATGACGCTTGTCGGAGCCAACGGCGCACACGTCAGCCGAACCTGGACGGTGATGATTACCGGACGCCACGGCTGAGTGGGCCCAGTGAAATTTCTGAGTAACGGTGACTCTTCCTGAGCCCCGGACTCGCCAAATAGTATGGGCACCGCTGGCCCCCGTTGGGGGCACGCGGGCCAAGCCGGGCGAGGACACAGATTATGAGCGACGACACCCCCACACAACGATTCGAGGCGCAACCGCTGGCGACCGGGCCCGGCGAGCCGAAGAAAAGGTCACGGCTCGCGGTCATCCTGGGGATTATTGGCGGGGTCCTGCTTCTGGTGGTCATCCTCCTGGTCGTCCTGTTGGTCAAGGGTCAGGGCACTCCCGAGGCGGCAGGCACAAACAGCCCGATCGCGAGCAACACTCCGAGCGCCACGCCGAGTGTGACAACACCGCCCGCGACACCCACGGCGACCCAGTCAGCCTCACACACGTCAGCGCCGCCGCCGCCGTCGACGGATCCCGCGTTCACGAAATTCGTCGTGCAGTCGACAATCAACAGCTGCTCGAGCGGGCCGTACTACACCGGCGCGCCGCCAACGGTGAACGTGACCTGGGCGACGGTTCGCACGGACAGCGTCTGGATCGTGCAGGGCACGAGCGATGCGGCGGACTCTGGGTTCATGCAGATTCCCGTCAGCGGGAACCAATCCAACTTCCCGTACGAGATCGACTTCAGTTGCGACACCCCGAATTCCACCTACACGATCACCCTGGTGGGGAGCAACGGCAAGCACGTCAGCAAGAGCTGGACGATCAAGAACACCTCACCTGGGCAGTAAGGGCACACTCCCCGGGCGCGCGGCTAGAATTGGCGAACAACCTCACATTCAGGCACCTCTATTTCTGACTCGGTGCCGCATATATCGAATCGGAGTACGCCATGGCGGCCGCCATACCGGAGAAGCCAGTCCTCGAGGGCCTGGAAGCAAAATGGGGAGCGGTCTGGAAAGACCAGGGCACTTACCGATTCGATCGTGCAGAGGCCACCCGCGAGAACATCTTCTCGATCGATAGTCCCCCGCCGACTGCGTCCGGCAGCCTGCACATCGGCCATGTCTTCAGCTATACCCACATGGACCTGATCGCGCGCTACCAGCGAATGCGCGGCAGGACGCTCTTCTATCCCATGGGCTGGGACGACAACGGACTCCCCACCGAGCGCCGCGTGCAGAACTACTACGGGGTTCGGTGTGATCCGACACTGCCGTACGACGCGAGCTTCACGCCGCCACAGGTTGGCGGCGAAGGGTCATCCACGAAGGCTGCGGACCAGGTACCCATCTCGCGTCGCAACTTCATCGAACTGTGCGAACGCTTAACGTTCGAGGACGAGAAGCAGTACGAAGATGTCTGGCGAAAGCTCGGCCTGTCAGTGGACTGGGAGCAGACCTATCGCACCATCGGCGACGAAGCTCAGACCGCGGCGCAGCGAGCGTTTCTGCGCAACCTTGCGCGCGGCGAGGCATACCAGGCAGAGGCACCAACGCTGTGGGATGTCACGTTCCGGACCGCGGTGGCACAGGCAGAACTCGAGGACAAGGAGCAGCCCGCCGCCTACCACGCGCTGCGTTTCCATAAGCCGGACGGCAGCGACCTGGTGATCGAGACAACCCGGCCAGAGCTGCTGGCCGCCTGCGTAGCCGTGGTGGCGCATCCGGACGACGAGCGCTACCGCTCGCTCTTCGGCACGACGGTAACCACTCCGCTGTTCGGCGTCGAGGTTCCCGTGCTCGCGCATCACCTGGCGCAGAAAGACAAGGGATCGGGCATCGCCATGATCTGCACCTTCGGCGATGTGACCGATGTGGTGTGGTGGCGCGAGCTGGACCTGCCCAACCGGACCATCATCGGCGCGGATGGCCGCATCGTCGCCGACACGCCCGCAATCCTCGCCACCGACGCGGCGCGTTCGGTCTACGCGGAACTCGCCGGCAAAACCGTGTTCAGCGCAAAAGCGAGAGTCGTCGAACTCCTCCGCGAGAGTGGCGAGTTGATCGGTGAGCCTAAACCGATCGTGCACGCCGTGAAGTTCTTCGAGAAGGGCGACCGACCGCTCGAGATCATCTCGACCCGACAGTGGTACATCATTAACGGTGCGCGGGATGCACGCCTGCGCGACACCCTGATCGAAGCCGGTCGGGAGATCAACTTCACCCCAGCCCACATGCGCGTGCGTTACGAGAACTGGGTCGGCGGCCTGACCGGTGACTGGCTGATTTCGCGCCAGCGCTTCTTCGGCGTCCCCATCCCGGTCTGGTATGAACTCGGTGCGGAGGGCAACAAGGGCGCGGTGATCGTGCCCGCGGAGGCGGAACTACCGATCGACCCATCCTCG
>DATAZN010000013.1:0-3643 GCA_036272035.1 Mycobacterium sp.
CGGGGACGAATCACTCGTGGTCGCGCTCGATGGCCGGCAAATCCGAGTCTCCGTTAACACTGCACTCGAAATAGTCGTCCTGCTGGTGTCCGACGGCGCGTCGCTCCAGTTCGCCCCTGAGGTCGCGATTAGCCTCGGTAACATTCTGTCAGCCGCCGCCGACGCAGCAACTGGATGAACCAAGGTTAACGAGATCCAAGAACTTTAGTCGCTTATCGGCGCCCGATTGGGCCGCGGTTGGTGGTATCTATACGAGCCTAAGCCAGGCGCTTCTCGGCGCCTCACGGCGCCTCACGGCGCCTCACGGAGACTCCATCACTCGTCCTCTGACCGACTCCACCAGCAGCACCCATTTCGCGCAGCCGCAGTCGCACATTCTGATCCGATAGATCTCCGCGGCGTTGTCGCGAGCGCGATACTCGACGGTGACTGGCCGGCCGCAATTGGTGCACCGAGCTGTGACGTTCATGTCCGAGCCTCACTAACTGCCTGTTCCAGCCGACGCTAGCTGCCCTGTTCATGGGAGCGGCTGCTCTTGCTCGGGGGATACACGACCATCGCGGCTTTGGACCGCTTCGAGCTAAGCAGGCGCAGATGAGACGCGCAAACGGACTGACGACGCTGCAGCTCACGGAGCACAGGCAAGGCTCCGAGACTGGCTCGGTAGAGGGGTCTCTGGCTTCGACGTTGGCAGTGGCCCACCAACGCGCGATCGGATGCCGCCCGGCGACTCACAGATCGCTCGGACGCACTTTCTACGCCGGCGTCCGGGTGTTGGTTCTCCACTCGTCCCATCAGGACAGTCGGCGCCAGCACATGTAGGCCTTCGGGGTTCAAGACCAACGATTCGCGACGGCGCTGAATTAGTCGTGGGGCCAGCTGACGGGACGACACGTCCGATGATCCGACTCTCAAAGGAGACGAGCATGAGCACACTCATCGCTATCGGCTATCCCGATGAGACGACGGCCGATCAAGCCGCCGCGGAAGCTCGGCGCCTCGCGGCCGATCTGGTCATCCAGCCCGACGCTATCGCGGTCATCAGACGAGACCGCGAGGGACAGATCCACGTCACCACCAACCATCACCCGGTTGCCGGCAACGTCTCGTGGGGCATGTTCTGGGGCTTTCTGTTCGGACTGCTGTTCTTCATCCCGCTGTTCGGCCTGGTCTTCGGGGCCGGGTTCGGGGCGCTCATGGGACTGATGAGAAAGATCGACATCGACGACGCGTTCCAGGAGCGAGTGCGCGACCTGCTGCAGCCGGGCACGTCTGCGCTGTTCCTCATCGTCGAGGAGTTCACCTTCGACAAGACTGTCCAAGCGCTCAGCAAGTTCGGCGGAACCGTCCTCAAGTCCTCGATGTCCAAGGCCGTCGAGGACCAGCTGCAGCAGGCGCTCAACGGGAGCGCGGTACCCGCCGCGTGACCAGCGACCGGGCGGGCGGCTGACACGTGCAGGCGTGGTCGCCTCCTCCACCCAGGCATCCACTTACAGACCGTCCCAGACACCGCAAATCACAACTACCACACCGGCCCACCAGGCAAAACCCCACGAGGTGGACAGAACCCGGCTCTGGGCCACAAGGCCGATGCTGGAACCGCGCCGACCAGACACGATTGGGGCACAAGGCCCGAGCGCATACCGCAACCGCTAGTTGAAAGGGGCTCGAACATGGCTACGCCTGTCAAACACGACGACACCGGGATCGCACGGTGGACGCCAGTCACCGAATTCAACCGAATCAGCCAGGAACTTTCCCAGCTGTTCGACGACCAATGGTCGCTGTCCGCGATAGCCAGGCAGGACGCCTTCCTCCCGCAGGCCGATCTGGAAGAGACTGATGACGGCTACCTGCTCGACGTAGAGCTGCCTGGCCTGAGGAAGCAGGACGTCCACGTCGAGACGGACGGCCGGCGGATAACGGTGAGCGGTGAGCGCAAGGAACAAAAGCGCGGCGGCGTGCTCCGGCGCCACACACGATCCTGGGGTCAGTTCCGATACGAACTCGTGCCGCCGGACGAGGTCGACGGCGACCACATCGAGGCCGCCATGAACGACGGGGTCCTTGAACTGCGAATACCCAAGCTGCGGGGCGGTCAGCAACGGCGCCCGATCGAGGTCAAGTAGCCACCTACGGGCCAGGTCGCCCGGTCGTCACGGGCACTGCTCTGATCCACAACCGTAGGTGGCAACGCCGCCGAGCAGCGGGAAGCTGGGAGCTTGACGACCAGGTGGTCGACCGAATCGGGCTCGGCGGCGCGCATTCGGGAGGCTCCTACCGCGATGGCCGCGTCCACTCCGCCCCGCGAACGCAAGAACGCGATCGTGGTTCGCCTCGGGCGGCGAGCTCGACGCAAACCACACCGTCAACGCGAGAACTCATGGCTGGCGGCGTTGCGCTCGCTCACCGGAGTTTGATCAGGCAGGCCGGAACGCCTCCCATCGGGTCGACACGGGGCTCGCGGCTTGGAACCAATCCGGGTCTCGTATCAGATCATCGCTTTCGCGATCTGGATCGGGTCGGCTGAGACCATTCTCAGATGCCTTTGGGCAATGAGCGTGGCGATATGAAGCACAATCGGACGAAGCGTTGCGCCGACTCTTCGGTGTTGGCCGGACCGCTGGACGATGTCGCTGCATCTCGCTGGAGGTGACCACCGACTGTGTCGATAGTTGCCGCCGCGGCGGACCCGTCACAGCTGCTGCCCGCGCGCGAGCAGATGGCCTTTACCCTCGGCTTTCACATCATCCTGGTGCCCTTCGGGGTGGCGTTCACGTTCATCACGATGATCGCCAATTACCGGGCACTTCGTCGCTCCGACGCCGAGGCGCTGCTGCTGGCGCAGCGCTGGTCGAAGGTGGCAGCCGTGCTGTTTGCGGTGGGTGCTGTGTCGGGCACGGTGCTGTCGTTCGAGATGGGGCTGCTGTGGCCGGGCCTGATGGGACGCTACGGCGCCGCCTACGGCATCCCGTTCGCCGTCGAGGGCATCTTCTTCTTCCTGGAGGCGATCTTCGTCGCGATTTACATCTACGGCTGGAACCGGCTGCCGCCGTGGGTGCACTTCTGGACGGGCCTGCCGGTCGTGCTCGCCGGTGTCGGCGGCACCTTTTCGGTCGTGGCTGCGAACAGCTGGATGAACACCCCCAACGGCGTCACCATCCGCGACGGCACGGTCGTCGGCGTGGACGTGTGGCGAGTGTTCTTCAACGATGCGTTCTGGTACGAGGCGATCCACATGCTGTTGGCCGCCTACGTGGTCGCCGGATTCACCGTCGCCAGCGTGTATGCGGTCGGCATGCTGCGTGGCCGCCGCGACCGATACCACCGCATCGGTTTGCTCATGCCGCTCACGGTCGGCGCGATCGCCATTCCACTGCAGATCGTCATGGGCGACTTCATCGCCCGTTACGTGTACCAGTCCGAACCCGCCAAGTTCGCCGCCATCGAAGCGCTGCCCCGCTCACGCACACACGCACCGGAGACCCTCGGCGGGGTCATCATCGACGGCAAGGTCCGCTACGGCATTCCGATCCCGTCCGGGGCGTCGTTGCTGTCCGGGTTCAGCCCGAACACCAAGGTCCAGGGCCTGAACGCGATTCCCGCCGCGGTGCGTCCACCGGACCAGCTGGTGACGATCGTG
>DATAZN010000014.1:0-5661 GCA_036272035.1 Mycobacterium sp.
CGTCCACGCTTTCGGTCACCAGCCTGGCAACGGTCTTGTCGTCGGCATTGAGCACGCGGCTTTCCTGGGCGGCGCAGTGCACGGTGACAACCGGGACCAGCGCACGCGGGGCAATGATCGATGCAAGCGAGTCGCGGAGCAACCCGACTGGCAGATCGTGCACCTGGGCGGGCCATTTCAGCCCGGCCAGCGGGGCCTGCAACCGGGATCCATCGGGCAACTGCAGGATCAGCGGCCCGCTATCGACGTACTCCAGGGAGATCCCCGCGGAGTGCAGCCGCCAATCAAAGGTATCCAGCCAGGTGCGTGAGATCGTCTGCTCCGGTCCGGCGGCAAGGGCGAACCTGGGTTGCAAGGCCGCAGCGACGACCTCCGTCTCAACCGCGCCCTCCTTGCTGAAAGCGCGGGTAATCCTTTCCATGTCACACCTTCCATTGGCCACCTGCCGGCAGCCGCGGAGCAGACTATAGACACCTTTGGTTAACGGAAAGTTCATCTCGGCGCCGAGTCACGAAATGTCGACTGACCTCGGGGAGCTTACCGTCGCGTCGGAATGGTGATCGGTTACCGTCGAGTATGACCACCATCGCGGAACATCTGCGCAACACGCTCGACGGACGCTGGCGCGACGTGAAGAACCAGATGCGAGAACGGCTGACCGACGAAGTCTTCCGACCGCACTACACACCGAACACGGTGATCGCCCGCACCAAGGTGGCCGAGCAGATGAGGATCATGGCCGCTGCGGGCGCAGCCGACGACGGCTTCCGCAAAGAGCACGGCGGCAACGGCAACGTCGGAGCCGCGGTAACGACGATCGAGATGCTCGCTATGTCGGATCTGTCGCTGATGGTGAAGGCCGGCGTGCAGTGGGGCCTGTTCGGTGGAGCCGTGGAGAACCTCGGCACCGAACGCCACCACGAGGCATATGTGAAGAAGATCATCAACCTCGAGTTGGGTGGTTGCTTCGCGATGACCGAGACCGGACACGGCAGCGACGTTCAAGCGCTCGAGACGACCGCGACCTACGACGCCGCCGCCGAGGAATTCGTCATCCACTCGGAGACTCCGAACGCGCGCAAGGACTACATCGGCGGTGCCGCCGAAACTGCCACCATCGCAGCAGTATTCGCTCAACTCATCACCACCGAGGACGGCGAGCAGGTCAACCACGGGGTGCACTGCATCTTGGTGCCGATCCGCGACGACGAGGGCAACGACCTGCCAGGCGTGACGACATCGGACTGTCAGTACAAGGGTGGCCTGCCGGGCGTCGACAACGGTCGTATCGTTTTCGACCACGTCCGCGTTCCGCGGGTGAACCTGCTCAACAAATACGGCGACGTGGCGGTCGACGGCACCTACAGCTCACCGATCGAGAACGCCAACCGGCGATTCTTCACGATGATCGGCACCCTGATCCGCGGACGAATCACCGTCGGCGGCAGCGCAGGCAACGCGGCGCGGGTAGCCCTGGACATCGCGACCCGATACGCCTTGCAGCGCAGGCAGTTCAGCGCACCCGACGACGATGACCGCGAAGTGCTGATCATGGACTATTTGGTGCATCAGCGCCGGCTGTTCCCACTGATCGCCAAGTCGTACGCGCTGCAGTTCGCGCAGAACGAGTTGGTGGCCAAGTGCCACGATCTGCAGACGTCCGATGCGCCCGATGCCGAGGAACAACGCGAGTTGGAATCTCGGGCGGCCGGCCTGAAAGCGTTGAACACTTGGCACGCGTCTACCTCCATCCAAGAGGCCCGCGAAGCATGCGGTGGCGCCGGCTACATGGCGGACAACCGGCTGATCGCACTGCGCGCCGACACCGACGTGTTCACCACCTTCGAGGGTGACAACCACGTGCTGACCCAGCTGATGGCGAAGGAACTGCTGACCGCCTACGCCGACGACATCAAGGGCATGAGCCCGGTGGAATGGGTTCGCTTCGTAGCCAACTTCGCCGGCGAGCGAGTGCTGAAACGCACTGCGGCCGAGACGATTATCCAAACCGTCATCGATGCTCGGCAGGACAACGAAGAAGAAGGCAGTCTGTTCAACCGCGGTACCCAGATCCAGATGTTCGAGGACCGCGAGGAATACATCATCGCCTCGGTCGCGCGCCGACTGCAGGCGAAGTCGAAAGAGATGTCGGCGTTCGATGCGTTCAACTCGGTGCAGGATCACGTGCTGCATGCCGCGAGCGCACATATCGACCGGGTGGTGTTGGAGGCGTTCGTCGCCGGGATCGACTCCTGCGAAGACGATGACGCCCACGAGGTCCTCGGGCTGGTCTGCGACCTCTACGCACTGAGCGTGATCGAAGACGATAAGGCGTGGTTCGTCGAGCATCGCTTCTTGTCCACCGAGCGTTCCAAGGCGGTCACCCGCGGTATCAACGATCGGTGCCGGCGGCTGCGGCCGTACGCCGAAACCTTGGTCGACGGCTTCGGGATTCCCGCGCCGCTGCGTTACGCCGACATGCTGCACCCGGAGAAGCTGCACGAGCCCGGCGCCTCGGAGTCAGGGTCTACTGGTTCGGCACTGCACCACGGGTGACGAGTTTCCCGCCCGCGCCGATCTGATACTGCACGCTGCCTTTGCCGGTCGGACAGCAGGCCGAATCGCCGGCGACCTGCCACTGATACTGAACGGTCACGACGTCATCGGTGGCTGACAGAACGCTCGTCCGGGGCTTGGGATTCGGCGTGGGCGTGCCCAGTGGGATGTTGTGGTCGAAGAACAGCAGCTGCACCGGGCTGGCCGCGGTGGAATGGGCGGGTTGGACCTGCGCCCAGTACAGCCGGCAGTTGCCGGTGTGCCCACGCGCGGCCTCGGTCCAGCCGGACCCGGGCGTCGCAACGGGCAGGGTGGCGATGGCCAAACGCACGGTATCGGGTGTCGGACCGTCGGCGTCGCTGCAGGTGTCCGGCTTGTGGGACGTCACGCCGGGCGGTGTCCAGCCGCAGGATGCGGCCATCAGACTGACCATCACCGGCACGACGATGAATTGGCGCACGCGGCAAGCCTAGTGAGAGCGCGAGGACACCCGCTCCTCTCCCGGCTCGCGAAGCGACCGGTGCCGATCATTAAAATCAGCGCAAGTCGAGCGCGGACCTCCACCCCTGCGGGTTCAGCGGGTGCCCGGCACACCAGCACGATAGGCTTGAGAATCTTGACAAGGATTAGCGACGGAGGGTTTAGTCAGATGAATCCCAACCCGGACTACGACGCCAGCGACGAGCTGGAGTACGGCATCGCGGGATTCGCATGGCTGCTGAGGGGGGTCTACCCGCCTCCGTCCTACGCGCCCGATTTGGGTAACGCCGGTACCGGCGGATAGTTCACATTCGCTGAGTCACTGCGGTGGCGGCACGTAGCCGCCGGCTGAGTTGCGCAACTGCCACAGCTGGGCCGGGCAGTAGATGTTCACCGCGTTCGAGATCAGATAATTGGCCGAGTACTCGTCGTTGGGCCGCACATCGTTTTTCACATCGCCGATGACCTGGGCGTAGTTGGTGCCGCCGGTGATTTTGTCGCAAATGCCGTGGGCATAGCTGATGGCATCTGCGGTGTTCGCGAAACTGTATTGCTTGCGCACGGTGGTGTCGTAGATGAACTCAATATCGGGGGCCGGAACGGCATGCGCCACCGGCGTTGCGCCGCCGCTCAATGTCGCGGCGACAATGACGGCGGCCAGCCGCCTACCGTGGTTCATCGACGTCCCCTGCCTGTGGATGTGTTGCGAGCGTATCGACGTATACATGGAGCACCAGGCTTTTCGACAGCGGTGACCGAAAGGGACCGGCTCATCCCGGTTGCCCGTACACGGCGACAAGGACGCTGCGGTCGAAACTGTTCTCTGACCACACGCCGATCTGAGTGTTGGCGCAATTCGACATGATCGCCATGTAGTCGGGGCGGTAGTACCAATTACCCATGACATCAAGGTCATTGATGGTCAACGACGGGTTGATCGCCACGGTCTCGGCGACAGTGCCGTTGTAGCCGGCGCCGCGGGCACGGTCGGCCACCGATGACCCGTCGGACCCGATGTCAGCGTCGAGCCCGCGATCGTTGAGCACATCGACCGTGTGGCGCTGCGCGGCGGCCTGCAGCTGCGGATTGATCTTCAGGTTGGATGTGCAGCCGACCTGCCTCTTGATGGTGTCGACGTTGACCACGATGCCGTTGTTGAGCCGATCGTTGTTGCCGGGAACTCCGGGCGCGGCCGATGCAACGGCGATCACGCTCGGGGCAACGAGCCCGGCGCCCACCGCCGACAGTATCGGGATGATCTGCGCACGTTGGCGAATGCGCTTGTCGGTCATGTCATCTCATCTCGTCGCATCGCTAGCGGATGTTCGCGGCGAGGTCGCCGGACATCGCACCGAGCTGTTGTCCCCACGTCGGCCAGTCATTGCCGCCGCCACGGCCCAGGTCGAAGTGGCCGTTCTTACCGCCGACATCTCGATAGTGGGAGTAGAACTGCGCGTTGGTGCCTTGTGAGATATCGCCGTAGCCGGCCATCGCACCCTGGTCGGTCGGCGCACCACTGCCCGGGCTGTAAATCCAAAGCCGCGCATCGTTGTCCACCAGTTGCTGGATGTTCTGGTTGGGCGAATGCCACTTCCAGCGACCCAGCTGGGGCAGCCCCCACATGTGATCGGTGTCGGCTCCGCCCTGCCTGAGCGCCGCCGTGATGGTCCCGTCCACGCCAGCGCGCTCAGGGGTGAGGAATCCCGATAGCGACCCGGCATAGCGGAACCGATCAGGATGGAACGTGACCAGCGCTGCCGCCGCGTAACCGCCTTGGGAGACTCCGACAACGCCATGTCCGCCTGGCGCCAAGCCCTTGTTGGCGGCCAGCCAATCCGGCAACTCGCTGGACAGGAATGTCTCCCATTGTTTGCTGCCGTCCTGCTCCCAGTTGGTGTACATGCTGTAGGCGCCACCTGCTGGCGCCACCACCGAAATACCTTTGCCGGCAAGGGTGTTGAACCCGTTGCCGGCGGTCGCCCAGTTGCTCACATCCGGTGCCGCGTTGAACCCGTCCAATAGATATGCAGCGTGCGGGCCACCGGCCAGAAAGGCCACCGGGATGTCACGACCCATCGACGGTGACGGTACCAGCAGGCTCTCGAAGCCGGCCGCCTTTGCGGTGTCCGTCGGGCCGGAAATCATTGCTGCCGCAAGGCATCCAACTACCAGTGCGATAGCCGAAAGCCGCCGGAAATTCATCGACACGCTTTTCATACTTGCCTCACTTGTCCATCGCTCACACTGGGTCGAACTGCGAAATGAGCCATCGACCGTCGACCTTCTCGAGATTGACGCGCACACTCGACGTGCTCTGCGTCGGCGCATCGTTGCCGATTGTGGTGGTCTGGTCGACGAAAACCAGTACCACCGCGTGCTTTCCGGTCGCCAATACCGACGCCGCCGCAGGCACGGTGGCCACCGCCGTAATGTGCTGTTGTTTGGCCCCGGGCGCGACGACGTCGTTCACGAGCTGCGTGTATTGCTGACGGAAGGGCTCGGCGAGACGGTCGGCGGCAGCCTTTAAGTCGCGGTCTACGGTTTCGGGCTTGTAGGACAGGATCACAATGGTGCTCTCGGAGGCCGCCCGCACCGATGCCTCTGCGGCCGCGCGCGATTCCCGCG
>DATAZN010000015.1:0-2137 GCA_036272035.1 Mycobacterium sp.
GTCCTTGGTGTCCAGCACGATCGGGATGGCATCCAGGCCGGCGAACTCCTTGAACAGCCCGCACTTGCCTTCCATCACCGGCAGCGACGCCGCCGGCCCGATGTCACCCAAACCGAGGACCGCGCTGCCGTCACTGACCACGGCGACCAGTCGGCCCGACCACGTGTAGCGGGCCGCCAAGGTGTGGTCGCCGGCGATCGCGCGGCTGACCTGTGCCACACCTGGGGTGTAGGCGATCGACAGCGAGCGCTGGGTGTCCAGCGCGGTCGTCAGGCCGACGGAGAGCTTGCCCCCCGAGTGCGCCTCGAAGATCTCCGCATCGGTGATCGCACCCTCGTCATTGTGGGTCTGTATCGATTCAACCAATTCAGACACGTCGCCCAGCGTAGCGATTACTCGTTAGTAGCCCTAATCGACAGGGCTCGGCGCGGAGTTTCCACGCCTGGGGCTTCATCCACAGGCGTGCATCAGCGAAGTCGAATTGGTCGGTCCGCGTCGGTATTATTCGAACATGCGTTCTAGTAGTCGGGAAGAGGTCGTCGAAGTCTTCGACATGCTTCGGGCTGACCTGAAACGCGCCTTGGATCTGCGCTGCGACCCGTTGACCACGCCCGAACGCCTCGCCCTGCTGGAAGGTTGCGAATGGATCCGGCGCTGCCTGCCCGCGGTTGAGCACCCGTTGATCAACCAGCTCGCCGAACAGGCTGATGCCAGCGAGCTGGGTGGCAAGTTGGCCCCTGCGCTGGCCAACCGGCTGCGGATCAGCCGCGCCGAGGCGTCGCGCCGCATTCACGAGGCCACCGATTTCGGCGAGCGGACCGCTTTGAACGGCGAACCGTTGCCGCCGGTGCTGGAAGCCACCGCAGCCGCACAACGCAACGGTCAGATCGGTACCGGCCATGTCGCGGTGATTCGCGGGTTCTTCCATCGGCTGCCGGATTTCGTCGACGTCGAGACCCGCGCTCAGGCCGAGGCGCAGCTGGCCCACCTCGCCGGTGAGCATCGCCCCGACGAGCTGGCCAAGCTGGCCGACAAACTCACCGACTGCCTCAACCCCGACGGTCACTTCACTGACGTCGACCGGGCCAAGCGCCGCGGCATCACCATCGGCAAACAAGACCTCGACGGCATGAGCCCCCTCAGCGGGTACCTCACCCCCGAAGCCCGCGCGTCCATCGACGCGGTCTTCGCCAAACTCGCCGCACCCGGCATGTGCAACTCCGTCGACGACACTCCCTGCACCAGCGGCACACCATCGGAGACCGCCGTTCAGGGCGACACCCGCAGCGCCGCCCAACGCAACCACGACGCCCTGCTCGGGGCCGCACGGGCCCTGCTGGCCTCCGGTGACCTCGGCCAACATAACGGCCTACCGGCCAGCATCATCGTCACCACCACCCTGCAAGAGCTCGAGGCCGGTGCCGGGAAAGCGCTCACCGGCGGCGGTACCCTGCTACCGATGTCAGATGTGATCCGGCTCGCCGCCCATGCGCATCACTACCTGGCCATCTTCGACAAGGGCCGCGCATTGGCGCTGTATCACACCAAACGCCTGGCCTCACCGGCGCAGCGAATTGTGCTCTACGCCAAAGACCGCGGGTGCTCGTTCCCCGGCTGCAGCGTGCCCGGGTATCTCTGCGAGGTCCACCACTGCCACCGCTACGCCACGCACCCGGTCACCGACATCAACGAGCTAACCTTCGGCTGCGGACCCAACCACAAACTCGTCGAACAGGGTTGGACCACCCGCAAAAACAGCCGAGGCGACACCGAATGGATCCCACCACCACACCTCGACCACGGCCAACCCCGCGTCAACACCTTCCATCACCCCGAGAAGCTGCTGCGCGCTGACGAGGATGACGACGAGGCAGAGCGAATTTGACCGCTGGTGTCAGATCAGGCCCAGGTCGGTGACCGCGCTGCGCTCGTCAGCGAGCTCGGCGGTCGACTTGTCGATCCGGCTGCGGGAGAAGTCGTTGATGTCCAGGCCCTGCACGATGCTCCAGTCGCCACCCTTGGTGGTCACCGGGAACGACGAGATCAGACCCTCGGGCACCCCGTAGGAGCCGTCGGAGATGACGGCCATCGATACCCAGTCGTCCTTAGGGGTGCCCAGCAGCCAGTCGCGGGCCGC
>DATAZN010000016.1:0-10857 GCA_036272035.1 Mycobacterium sp.
CGGCGGTTGATCAGTCCCTGGGCGAAGAAGGGTTTGCTGAACGCCAGAGTGCTGGATTTGGCGATGATGGTCTTATCGAGATCGAAAAAAGCTGCTGTGCGCGGACTGGGACTGGCGGGCATCGATGATGTTTGCTGGTCAGCGGCCGAGTCGGATACGGTCACAGGCCCAGCATAGGGCGGTGCGACCGCAAATCGCGACGCTGTCGGTAAAAGTGCTGCTCACACCTAGTTTCGCGGCCCATCTCGGCCACAATCCGGTTGGTTCAGCTACTTACAGATTGTGTGCATCTTTCGAAAACAACCCTTGCGCGGCGTGACACTCTCGTGTGTATAGTAAGTATCACTCGGCTTAGCCGAGGGTGTATCAGCCCGACCCCCCGGGGCTGATTCACGACGACCCTCGCCTCCTCCCCCCCTGGCGGGGGTCGTCCCTTTTGTCGGGCAAATTCTTAGCTTGACCGCCGTCGGCGATGTGTTCACAGATTGAATTTTGTCCACAAATCCTGTCCCGTGACTGGCGGCGCGCGCCCCGCACAGGCACGGTGGGCCGATGGCGACCACCGACGTCCGCGGGATTCTGGCCGTGCTTGCTGAGCCTACGTTGCGTGACGAACTGGATCGGGTCGCAGCGGCCGTCGGCGTGCGAGTTGTCCACGCCGGCAGCGCATTACCCGTGAGCCGGAGAGCGTGGTCGGCGGCGTTGGCGGTCATTCTCGACGAGTCCGCGGCGCAGGGATGTGCCGTCACCGGGTTACCGCGCCGCGCGCATGTGATCGTGGTGGCGGGCACGGACCCGGCGCCGACCACATGGGCTGCGGCCATCGATGTGGGTGCTCAGCATGTGCTGAAACTGCCTGCGCAAGAACATGATCTGGTCCGCGAGTTGGCGGACGCCGGTGATTCGGCGCGCGACGGGGGCGCCGGTGGCGCGGTAGTGGCGGTGATCGGCGGGCGCGGCGGGGCGGGTGCCTCACTATTCGCGGTCGCGCTGGCGCAGTCAGCGAGCGATTCGCTTCTGGTCGACGTCGATCCCTGGGCCGGTGGCATCGATCTATTGGTCGGCGCCGAGACGACGCCTGGTGTGCGCTGGCCCGATCTGGCGCTGCAGGGCGGACGGCTGGCCTGGTCGGCGGTTCGCGACGCGTTACCGCGACACCGCGGGATCAGCATGCTGTCGGGCACTCGGCGCGGCTACGAATTGGATGCCGGCGCAGTGCAGGCGGTCATCGACGCAGGATGTCGCGGCGGTGCGACCGTGGTTTGCGACCTCCCGCGTCGATTGACCGGAGCCGTCGAAACTGTCTTGGAAACAGCCGATCTCGTCGTCGTGATCAGCCCGTGCGATGTGCGGGCGTGCGCGGCGACCGCCACGATGGTCCCAATGCTCGCAGGCTTGAACCCAAATATCGGGCTGGTGGTGCGAGGTCCGTCGCCCGGCGGTCTGCGGGCCGAGGAGGTGGCTGAGATCACCGGGTTACCGCTGCTCGCGTCGATGAAGCCCGACCCACGGCTGGCCGAGCAACTCGAGCACGGCGGCCTGCGGTTGGGACGGCGTTCGGCGCTGGCGGCGGCGGCCCGCCGCGTCCTGGCCGTGCTGCCGGTGCACCCGGCCGCTCAGCCCGACAGCCGCGCGGCATGACGGGCTCGCTGATCGACCGGGTGCGCGAGCGGCTAGCGACCGAATCCGTTCCGCTGCGACCCAAGGTGGTGGCCGATGCGATCAGGGCCGAGTCCGGGGGCGTACTCGGCGACACCGAGTTGCTGAGCAACCTTCGGATACTGCAAACCGAGCTGACCGGTGCGGGAATCCTCGAGCCACTGCTGTGCGCCGGCGGGACGACCGACGTGCTGGTTAGTGCACCGGGCGCGGTGTGGATTGACGACGGAAACGGTCTGCGGCGCAGTGATATTCAGTTCACCGACGAGGCCGCCGTCCGTCGCCTGGCGCAGCGGCTGGCACTGGCGGCCGGCCGGCGCCTCGACGACGCGCAGCCATGGGTGGATGGTCAGCTGACCGGGCTGGGCACCGGCGACTTCGCGGTCCGGCTGCACGCCGTCTTACCGCCGGTCGCCGTGGGCGGCACCTGCCTGTCGCTGCGCGTGCTGCGGCCGGCCACTCAGGACCTGTCCGCGTTGATCGCAGCCGGCGCCATCGCACCCACGGCCGCGGAACTCATCGACGACATCATCGCGGCGAGGCTGGCTTTTCTGGTGTCGGGCGGCACCGGCGCGGGCAAAACCACCCTGCTGTCGGCGATGCTGAACGCAGTGGCACCCGACGAACGAATCGTGTGCGTCGAGGATGCGGCCGAGTTGTCGCCGCCGCATCCGCACCTGGTCAAGCTCGTGGCGCGGTGCGCCAATGTCGAGGGCATCGGCGAGGTCACCGTGCGCCAACTTGTCCGCCAGGCGCTGCGAATGCGACCGGACCGGATCGTGGTCGGCGAGGTCCGGGGCGCCGAGGTGGTCGATCTGCTCGCCGCACTGAACACCGGTCATGACGGCGGCGCGGGCACGGTGCACGCCAACAACCCCGGCGAAGTGCCGGCCCGGTTGGAAGCCTTAGGCGCCCTCGGTGGTCTGGATCGCGTTGCGCTGCATAGTCAACTGGCCGCCGCGGTTCAGGTGTTGCTGCATGTTGCCCGCCATCGCAACGGGCGACGACGCCTCAGTGAAATCGCTGTCCTACGGGAAACCGATGGGCGCGTGCGGGCGGCCACGGTGTGGCACGTCGATCGCGGGCTGACCGACGAGGCGGCCGACTTGCGCCGGCTCTTGCAGAGCCGAGCAAAGCCATGACCGGCCCGATGGCCGCCGCGCTGGCCTTGTCCGTTGCGGTGCTGGTACTTCCGTCGTCCCCGCGGAGGCGGCTAGCGTGTGCCGGCCAGGGACGCAAGCCGTTTCCGCTGTGGACTGCGGGCTGGCTCGCGGCCTGCGTGTTGGCGGCGAGCATCGTATTACTGTCGTTGACAACGGTTTTCGCGAGCACGATATTCGCCGGAACCATGTATCTGCGCTACCGTCGGCGAACGCGTAGCAGTCGGGGGATACACGAGAGCCAGGAGCTGGAGACTGCGATCGACGTCCTGGTGGGCGAATTGAGAATCGGCGCACACCCGGCGAGCGCTTTCGCCGTGGCGGCAGAAGAAACCGACGGTCCGGTCGCCGGTGCGTGTCGTGCGGTCGCAGCGCGTGCCCGGCTGGGCGCCGACGTCACCGCGGGTTTGCGCGGCGTGGCCACGACGTCGGCGCTGCCGGCGCAGTGGGACCGGCTCGCGGTGTGCTGGCAGCTGGCCGCCGACCACGGACTGGCGATGTCCACCCTTCTGCGTGCGGCACAGCGCGATATCGCTGAGCGACAACGATTCTCCGGGCAGGTGCGGGCCGGCATGGCGGGCGCTCGTGCGACGGCGGCCATCCTCGCGAGTCTTCCGGTGCTGTCGGTGGTGATGGGCGAGCTCATCGGCGCGCGACCGGTGGCGTTCCTGCTGGGCGGGCGACTGGGTGGCGCGCTGCTGGTGGTCGGGCTGACGTTGGTCTGCGGTGGGCTGCTGTGGTCGGACCACATCACCGACCGGGCGGTGGCGTGATGACACCCGCCGCGGCGATGTTGCTGGCCGCGGCCCTGCTGAGCGACGTCGGCCCCTCGACCGTGCGGGCCCGCGCCGGAATGCCGGCCCGTGCGCCGCGGTCTTCGCGAAAGCCGTCGCGCGGCAACGACCCATTGGCTGTCGCGTCGAGCCTGGATGTGCTGGCAGTATGCCTGGCCGCGGGCATGGCGGTGTCGACTGCCGCTGCCGCGACGGCCGCGTCGGCCCCGCCGCTACTGGCCCGGGTGTTGCGTCGCGCCGCCGACCTGCTGGCGCTGGGCGCCGACCCCGCCGTCGTGTGGAATGCGCCACCGGATCTGCCGGCCGGCTCGCTCGACCCGCAGACCGACGCGTTGCTGCGGCTGGCGCGGCGGTCATCGGTGTCGGGCGTGGCACTGGCCGAAGCGGTGTCCACGCTCGCCACCCAATGCCGGCAGGACGCCACGCACACCGCCGCCGCGGCCGCCGAGCGCGCCGGGGTCTTGATCGCCGGTCCGCTGGGCCTGTGTTTCCTGCCCGCATTCGTCTGCCTGGGCATCATCCCGGTCGTCGCGGGGCTGGCCGGTGACGTACTGCAGTCGGGCTTGTTGTGACGGCGCCTGTGGGCGCTATCTGGGATAACAGTGGAGGGAAATATGAAGACAGCCAACCGGTTTCAGGTATTCAAAGCACGTATGACGTTGTTGTCGTTGGACGAGTCCGGGATGTCCACGGTGGAGTACGCCATTGGCACCATCGCGGCAGCGGCGTTCGCCGCCATCCTCTACACGGTGGTCACCGGCGACTCGATCGTGAGCGCGCTGACGAACATCATCGCCCGGGCGCTCAACACCAAGGCCTAGCCGACGATGCCGGTGCGGCCACGGTGGAAGCGGCGTTCGGTGTCGCCATTCTGGTCGCGGTACTCGTGCTGTGCCTGGCCGGCATCGCAGCGGTGTCGATGCAGGTTCGCTGTATCGACGCGGCCCGCGAGGCGGCCCGGTTGGCCGCGCGTGGTGACGAGCGATCGGCCGTTGCCGCGGCCCGCGGGGTCGCGCCCAGCGGCGCCGTCGTGCAGCTGCACCGGGACGGCGGATTCGTCGTCGCGACGGTCGTTGCCCGGTCGAATCTGCTGCCCGTGTTGCACATCACGGCGACCGGGGTGTCGGCGGTCGAATCGCCGTGACGAGCGGGGATCGGCCACGGTCGTCGCGGCCGCGATGGTCGTCGTGCTGTTGTCGGTCACCGGCGGCTGCGCCTGCCTAGGTGCGGCGGTGGTGGCGCGGCACCGGGCTCAGGCCGCGGCCGATCTGGCCGCGTTGGCCGCCGCGGCGCGAGTGCCCGCCGGCGCCGAGTCAGCCTGCGCACAGGCCGGCGTAGTGGCCCGCGCGATGCGGGCTGATCCGGCCGGCTGCGCTGTCGACGACCTGGATGTCGTCGTCACGGTCGAGGTGGGCCTGGCAGTCGGCCGATGGGGTACAGCGCGGGCCGCCGCCCGCGCCGGCCCGGTCTAGTCAGACTCGGAGAGGCCGGCTTCAGTCAGCTCAGCGGGGGTCGGCAACCGCAACGCGACCAACCCGGCGAACGCGTCCTGGTCGATTTCTACCCGGTTGACGGTGACATGGACCGGTACCCACCCGCCGTCGTGGCCCGGCATCCGGAGCACGCGGCAGGTGGCGCCAGCGGCGAACTCCGTGCTCATCGCCGCCATCGTCGCGGCGTCACTGGGATGCATCCGCGGGGCATCAGCCGCGACGCGGCGCCAGTCATAGAACGGACACGGCTCGTCGAGCCACTTCAGCACGGTCCAGTTGTAGGGATCGAACAGCGCCCGGTGCACGCCCGGCTGCGCCAACCCGTGCAGGATCTGCTGTGCGAGTCGGTCGGCCGGCTGCGCGCGGTCGGCAGGTTCGGCCCGCCAATTCATCCCGCGCGCGATCACCTGGTCGCGGCCATCTGGCCCCGGCTCCAGGCCGTTGCGGGCGACGAAGCCCACCCGGATGTGATTGCCCTGCCAATCGGTGCTGTCCCAGGTGTCGCACAGGGTATGGCCTGGTTCCGACCTGACCGCCGCGGCGAGCGCCCTGCCTTCGTTGGGCTTGAGATCACCGGACGGCCAGCTTTGCGCGAACGCGCGACCCTCAGGGTCCTCGATCTCCAGATTCCTGCCGGTGTTGGCCAGTGACTCCGGCGTATCGGTGGCGACCCCGAGGGTCATGTTCCATTTCAGCGCGCCCGGAATCGGCCGCTCCGGCGGTTCGGCCCCGGCCGGCCCGCTCCAGATGTGCACGCCATGTATCCGGCCGTCGGACATCAACACCGGCTCGGTGCGAATCACGCGGTCATTTTTCGGTGTAATGCTGACCAGGCTTTGGCTCGTTTGCAGCGACTCGGCGATTGCGGACTGGATGGCGGCAAGACGAGGATTACGCCGCAAAAACACCGTTATCGGAACAAGGTTTCTCAATTGGCGGCCCTGCGCTACTACGGCCGGCTCTCTGCCCAGCGTTTCCACGAGCAACCAGTCGCCGACCATAGCACCATACATTACCGGTCAGGCGAAGGATAAGTCCTTGCCTGCCTGCCTAATCCGCATAATTTTGACGATCGTCGACCTGCGGTTGGCCTTGGACAGTCAGCCGCAGACTTGCACAGGTTCCCGTCGCCGGGTAGTTTGCTGCTGCACCCACAGGGATTGCGAACGGATTGCGTTGTCCAACCGTTCGGCGCGCTGCTTGTATTTTCGGCCTGTGCGCGTTTCTTCAGCAGCGAGGTAAACGCTTTCATGGCGGCTGTCGCGATATAGCCATGTGGAAGTCGACCGTCGAGGGGTCGGTCGTCATCCGTATCTCTGCCTCCCGTGAGCCAGCGCGGTGAGCACCAAGCGCAACACGCGCACAGCGCCTGCCTTATCCAGCGGTTCGTTACCGCTGCCGCATTTCGGTGACTGCACGCACGACGGGCATCCTGCGGGGCATTCGCACGCCTCGATGGCGGCCATGGTGGCGCCCAGCCAGATACTGGCCTGGCGGAAGCCCTGTTCGGCGAAACCAGCTCCGCCCGGATAGCCGTCGTAGACGAAGACGCTTGGCATGCCATCGGATTCAGGGCCCACCGCGGTGGATAACCCGCCGATGTCGCTGCGGTCGCAGCTGGCCACCAGAGGTAGCAGACCGATTGCCGCGTGCTCTGCGGCATGGAGTGATCCCGGTATTCGCAACGGATCGATTCCACTGCGGTGCAACGCTTCCGGTGTGATGGTGTACATTACCGCGGTGGTGTCCAGGGTGTGCGGCGGCATATCAAGCTCGGCGAAGTCGATCACCTCACCGGTCAGTCGTCGACGTAAATAACCGACGATCCGATTGGTCACACTTACTGGCACCAGGCCCAGGGTGACCGACCCGAAAACGCGGCGCTCGCCCGCTCCGGTCACCGCAATGTCGGTGAGTTCGCGTGCGAACGTGGCATATCCGGGATCCTCGCTGTGAACGAAAGCCAGGCCTTCGCCGAAGTCCAGCGAGTCGACGACATAGCTCTCGCCCTGATGCAGATACACCGCGCCGGGGTGCACCGAAGCTGCTGCCTGGCCCGCACCGGCCGTTCCCAGTAGCCGTCCGGTATCACCCTCGACGATGACGATCTGCCCACCCGTTGGGCCGCGAATATCCACCGCCGGATGGGGATCGACGCCCGGTGCCGGATAGTACTTGCCGGATCGCCGTCGCAGCAGCCCGTCGTCGACCAGCCTGTCCGCGACATCGTGAGCACCCAGTGTGCGAACCTCGGCCTCATCGATCGCTAATTCGGTTGCCGCACAGAGTAATTGCGGGCCGAGGATGTATGGGTTGGCCGGGTCGATCACCACCCGCTCGATCGGCTTATCCAGCAGCGCGGCGGGATTGTGCACCAGATAGGTGTCCAGGGGATCGTCGCGGGCGACCAGCACCACCAGCGCGCCCTGCCCGCGGCGGCCGGATCGCCCGGCCTGCTGCCAAAACGACGTGACGGTACCGGGAAAGCCGACCAACACCACCGCATCGAGCCCCGCGATGTCGATGCCGAGTTCCAGCGCGTTGGTGGTGGCCAGGCCCCGCAGCCGCCCGTCGAGCAGCGCCTGCTCGAGTGCATTGCGGTCCTCGGGCAGATAACCCGCTCGATACGACGCCACCGTCTCCGTCAGCTGGGGTGCGATGGCCTCCAACCGCGCACGAGTTGCCAGCGCGGTCAGTTCAGCGCCGCGGCGTGATCGGACGAAGGTCAGGGTGCGCGCCCCCTCGGCGATCAAGTCGGCCATCACCCGGGCCGCCTCGCTGCCGGCGGACCGTCGTACCGGAGCTCCGTTTTCGCCCGTCAAGTCGGTACGCAAGGCCGGCTCCCACAGCGCCACCGTCCGGGCGCCTTGCGGCGACGCGTCTTCGGCGATCTCCTCGACCGGCTGGCCGATGAGTTCGCTGGCCGTCGCACCCGGCGCCGCCGTCGTAGCACTGGCGAAGATCACCGTCGGTGTTACGGCCGGATCAGCGGAATAGCGCGCGCACAACCGCAGCAGCCGGCGCAGCACCATCGCGACATTCGAGCCGAAAACGCCGCGGTAGTAATGACATTCGTCGACAACAACGAACCGCAGGTTGCGAAGGAATACTGCCCAGCGAGCGTGGTTTCGCAGCAGCGCCAGGTGGACCATATCGGGGTTGGAGAACACCCAACGGGAACGTTCCCGTGCGAGGCGACGCACCTCGACCGGGCTGTCGCCGTCGTAGGCCGTCGGCGCGACGTCTCCCAGCCGTGAGATCGCCGCGGTAAGCCTGTGCGCGGCCCGCAGTTGGTCGTGGCCAAGAGCTTTCGTCGGCGAGATGTACAGCGCGCGGGCCCGCGGATCGGTCGCCAGCATATTGAGGATGGGCAGTTGGTAGGCCAGCGATTTACCGGATGCCGTGCCGGTGCTGATCACAACGTGGCGACCGGAGTGCGCCAGGTCCGCCGCCTGAACCTGGTGTGCCCATGGCGAACTGATGCCGCGGTCGGTGAATGCGCGAAGCACGTCAGGCTCGACCCATGTCGGCCAAGGCCGTTGGCTGCCATGTCGTGCCGGCAGTTCGGCGACGTGACGCAGCGGATGTTCGCCCGCCTCGGTGCCGGCGACCGCGGCGGCGAGCAATTCGCTGCCGAATGTCACCACGTTTTTTGTGCCTCCTGATCCGAACTGACCACCTGAAACGCCGCCGATAGCCCGGTTGCGGCCAGGCGTTTCAGTCTCGCACCTGAATTGTTTACCTCGTGGTAGCTCAATTGATCACCTGAGGCTGTCGCTGAGGCGATGAACGTGATTGACTGTTTGCGGTCGCAGCTTCTGTGTTCGTGTCAAACTTTCGCAGGATCGACGTTGCGACCGCGGTTCCTGCGAGGTTGTAGGTCGGGTGAAGTTCCGGCGACTCAGCAAGGTCTAGCGGTCGGAACGGGCCCGGAGCATCGAGGTGATACTCCGCACCCGAGTAGTAAAGGAAATATCGAGAAATGCCACAGGGAACTGTGAAGTGGTTCAACGCGGAAAAGGGATTCGGCTTCATTGCCCCCGAAGACGGTTCGGCCGACGTGTTCGTCCACTACACGGAGATCCAGGGTAGCGGCTTCCGTACCCTTGAAGAGAACCAGCGCGTCGAGTTCGAGGTCGGTCAGAGCCCCAAGGGCCCCCAGGCCACCGGCGTCCGCGCCGTCTGAGTAGCTGTTAACGACAACCCCCCGCACGGTCCGGAATCACCGGGTTCGTTCGGGGGGTTTTCGCTGCTTGCCCATCCTGGTTCCCCGGCGCTCCGCGCGCGATAACGTGCATCGTCGTTCCGGCGCTTACTGTCGTTGACGTGAGCCAGCTTTCCTTCTTCTCGGCTGAGTCGGTGCCCCCTGCGGTCAGCGATCTCACCGGGGTGTTGGCGGCCGCAGGCCAGATCGTGACGGTCGGCGGTGGGGCCCGGCTGTCGGTCGTCGTCGAGCAGGTCTGGCGGGCGCAGGCGCTGGGCCAGATGATCGACGAGGCCGGTCTGACGGCCGAAATCACGGTCACCGATGAGAACACGCCATTGGTACGGACTGCCGTCGACGCCGGATTATGCCCGATCGCCGTCGAATGGACCCGCGGTGCGGTGAAGACCGTGCCGCCGCTGTGGCTGCCCGGGCCGCGGGAGTTGCGGGCCTGGATATTGGCCGCCGGCGTCCCGGAAGCTGACCGTTATCTCCTGGGCCTGGATCCACACGCGCCGGACACCCACTCGCCGCTGGCGTCGGCACTGATGCGAGTCGGCATGGCGCCAACCCTGATCGGCACCCGCGGGGCCCGGCCCGCGCTGCGGATCAGCGGCCGCCGTCGACTATCACGCCTGGTAGAGAACGTTGGGGAACCCCCTGAGGTCGCCGAGGCGTTGCCCTTCTGGCCACACGTCTAGCCGCAATTAGACGACCGGTGAACGGGGGGTCGGTTTGCGTCGGCTCATCCCTAATGCCACATTGTCAGTTGTCTACCGGGCCCAAGGGCGCCGCAGACACGACGCTGGCCGGTCGCGGAATGTCTACCCGCGGGGCCGGCCAGGGGTAAAGAAGTAGAGGAAGCGAGCGTAATCAGAGGTGGCTGAAGGCGACCGTGCTGGCCACGGGAATGGCGCCACGCGGCGACTCGTCATTGTCGAGTCGCCGACCAAGGCACGAAAATTAGCCGGCTACCTGGGCTCCAACTACATCGTCGAGTCCTCCCGCGGCCACATCCGTGACCTGCCGCGGGCGGCGGCCGACGTGCCCGCGAAGTACAAGTCGCAGCCGTGGGCCCGGCTCGGGGTGAACGTCGACGAGGACTTCGAGCCGCTCTACATCATCAGCCCGGACAAGAAGAGCACGGTCACCGAGCTCAAGGGCCTGCTCAAAGACGTCGACGAGCTTTATCTGGCCACCGATGGTGACCGCGAGGGCGAGGCGATCGCCTGGCATCTGCTGGAGACCCTCAAACCGCGCATTCCGATCAAACGGATGGTTTTCCACGAGATCACCGAGCAGGCGATCCTGGAAGCCGCCGAGAACCCGCGCGACCTGGACATCGACCTGGTCGATGCCCAGGAAACCCGCCGCATCCTGGACCGGCTGTATGGCTACGAGGTCAGCCCGGTGCTGTGGAAGAAGGTGGCGCCCAAGCTGTCCGCGGGCCGGGTCCAGTCGGTGGCCACCCGCATCATCGTGCAGCGCGAACGCGACCGCATGGCGTTCCGCAGCGCCGCCTACTGGGACGTGGTGGCCGAGCTGGA
>DATAZN010000017.1:0-10308 GCA_036272035.1 Mycobacterium sp.
TTGATGGCGGCCGCTCTGACCTCAACGAGAACCTCACCGGCTTCCGGAACAGGCCGGGGCACGTCGCGCACCTCAAGGACGTCGACGCCGCCGTACGAATCGAACTGCACTGCTTTCGGCATGATCGCCACGGTAGCAGAAGTACATGACATATCAATCAAATTTCACTGACAGCGATCAGCACGCCAGCGGGAAGCCTATCGTGGCGTCGGCACCGTCAACGTCGAATCTCAAGCGAATAGCCAGCTAATTGCAGCGCGGCGGTTCGAGGCGGGCGTCCGGCATTATTCCCGAAACGTCGATTTGTTCGGTATCCCCACATTACTTGATCTGTCATGTAAATTCGTTACTCTAGTACGTATGACTAAGACAGGCTCGGGTTCCGCCCAAGAATCCTCTCGATCGCAGCACTTTGATTTCGATGCGCTTTACCGTGGCGAAAGCCCGGCCGAAGGCGTCGCGGCGGTGACGACACCACCGTGGGATAACAAGGCGCCCAGCGAGAGTGTGATCGAGTGGCAAACCCGCGGCTGGGTCCATGGCGACGTCCTCGACATCGGCTGCGGGCTCGGCGACAACGCCATCTATCTGGCCGAGAAGGGTCACACGGTGACCGCGCTGGACATCTCGCCCACCGCCCTGACCACGGCGGAGCAGCGGGCCACCGACGCCGGGGTCGAGGTGCACTTCGCGGTGGCCGACTCTACCAAGCTCGAGGGCTACAGCGACGCGTTCGACACCGTGATCGACAGCGGTTTGTTCCACAGCCTCGATGACGACGGCAGACGCAGTTACGCCGCCGCGGTGCACCGAGCCGCGCGGCAGGGCGCCACCCTGTTGCTCAGCTGCTTCTCCGACGCCAAGCCGGTGGGCGAGGATTGGCGACCGGCGGTGTCCGAACAGACGCTGCGCGACGTCCTCGGCGGCGCTGGCTGGGATATCGTGAGCCTGGAACCCGCCACCCTGGCCGGCGAACTGGACGGCGCCGAAGTCGAAATGACGTTCTGGTACCTCCGCGCGGAACGGCGCCAAGTGGCGTGAAGGCAGGTATCTGGTTCGGCCAGACACTATCGCGGATAATAAGCATGAACAGTCCAGCAGAAAGACCGTGAAATGCCGCGTCCTCGCCGATCGCCAGCTGGTGACAGTCCGTGGCTGTCCCCGTCACAACTCCGCGCGTGGGTTGCCTTCATGCGGGTCCAGTTGCGGATGAATTATGAGATCAACAGCCAGCTGCAGCGTGATAGCGATCTTTCGTTGCCCGACTATCACGTACTCAACGCGTTGAGCACTGCGCCGGAACGCAAGATGCAGGTCACCGATCTTGCTGCCTTGATCGGCTGGGAACGCAGCCGGCTCTCCCACCACCTGCGGCGGTTGAGCGAGCGCGGCCTCACCAAACGCCTGCAGTCCACCGAAGACGGCAGGGCGACCGATGCGGTCTTGACCAAGAAGGGCATGGACGCCATGGACGACGCCGCGCCGGGTCACGCCATGCTGGTCAAGAAATTGTTCTTCGAGCCGCTGCCCGACGAACTTGTCGCTCCCTTCACCGCGGCGCTGGAACACATTCAGGCGAGCCTGAATCTCAATGCGTCGCTGCCGCCGGTACCCCTGTAAGCCGGTGGACTGCTCTAGGGCGCCAGTACGGGGTTGACGTCCATGTAGATGCGGTAATCGTCGACGAGTCCGTTGTGAACGCGAAAGATGTTGCAGCAGGGCAGGGTTAATTCGCGACCGTCGAGGCGCCGGTAGTGGACATCCATCAGGGCGACGACCATGCCGTCACCGACCTCCCAGAGGTCGAGAATGGTGTGGTGCAAATCGGCGATCGCATCGCGAATCGACTGGGCTGCCGCAAGAAGTTCGGATTGGGTGTCGGTCGGGTCGGCGTTTCCGAAACGGAAGTGCACGTCCGTCGCCGTGAGTGTGGCGATGGCGTTCTGGTCTGCAGCGTCGACGGCGCGGATCAGTATCCGAACCAAGTCGCCGGCTGCAAGCGTTGTGTCGTTCATATGTTTTCCCTCTGCGAATTTAGCTGTACGACTTACCAGTTCGGTGCGATGGGCGCTTTCATGATCCGGCCTGCCTGCAGATCGTCGAAGGCAGCCAGCTCCACCGCGCGTAGGGCCGTCGCGGCGGGCTCGACCCGGTCACGTCGGCGCCGACGGTGGTAATCCGTCCCATCGATTCGTGTCCGAGGATGCAGTCACCAAGGTAGACCTGCGGTAGTTGTGCTGCATGAAGGTCACTTCCGCAGATGCCGCATAGCTCCACTTCGACGATGACTTGGTTGGGTCGCAGTGACGGCCGCGGGCGTTCGTGGAACGCGATCGTTCGATCGGCGGTGAGTACCACTGCCGGCATTGTCATAATGATGACTCCCGCGACAACGTCAGCCCAACGGGTACGGCCCGAACCTGCCCCATGCAACGAAAGCAGCCAGCGCCAACAGCACCGCATTGACCCCGATGTTCATGGCCTCGTTGCGGCGTGCGTGAACCACTGCCGCGCCGACCATCACAAGGACCAAGCCGATCGCAGCCAACGGGACAAGGACAGGGGCGATATGCGTGACTGCGGGCAAGATCAACCCAGCCGCGCCGAGAACCTCGACCACGCCGATCAATCGAATGTTCGTCGGAGTGACGTCCTGTGCCCAACCTTGGCCGGAGCTGACGAGCTTGTCCTTGGGAACAAGGAGTTTCATCAGCCCGCTTCCGGCGAAGCTTGCCGCTAAAACAGTCGCGACGATCCACAGCGCTAGATTCATGGTGTCCTCCTAGGGGATGGTGATGCGTGCTTGGTTGAGACTGGCGATGTCGTTGTCGTGCAACGACAACGAACTGGCGGCAAGGTTTCCGACAAGATGGCGTCGACTGCTGGTCCCGGGGATCAGCAACACGTTGTCAGCTATCGTCAACAGCCACGCGAGAGCGACTTGGACTGGTGTCGCGTTGTGGCTGGCAGCAACACGGTTGACGACTGGATTGTTTCTAATGGCGTCATGCTGTTCCTTCGGCCAACCCAGCGGACAGAACGGAACGAACGGGATACCCCGGGCGGTGCACTCTTCGAGTACTGGTGCCGAAGACCGATTCGCAAGGTTGTAGACGTTCTGTACGCAGACGATGTCGGTGACCTCGAGCGCCATCAGCAGGTGCCGGTGAGTGACATTGCTGACCCCGACGCCCGCGATCAGACCTTCATCTCGCGCGGCTACCAAGGCGCCCAGCTGATCGACGAATCGTTGATCGGGCACCTCATTGTCCAACACCCGCAGGTTGACCGCCGTGAGCTGTTCGACACCTAACGTTGCAAGGTTTTCTTCGATGCCGGCGCGGAGCTGATCGGGGTCGTCGTACGGCAACACTCTGCCGGAATCATCCCGTCGCGCAGCAACTTTGCTCACCAGGGCCAACCCGTCCGGGTAGGGGAAGAGCGCCTCCCGGATCAACGAGTTGACTACGCCCGGCCCGTAATACTGGGCGGTGTCGATGTGATCGACGCCGGCTTCGAGGGCTGCCCGTAAGACCGCGAGCGCCTCGTCGCGATCCCGGGGCGGACCGTAGACGCCGTCGCCAGCCAGTTGCATCGCCCCGTAGCCGACGCGCCACACCGTTTTGCCTGCCAGGCGATGGCGATCGCCGGTCCGCGTGTCCATCGTCGGCACCTTCCCTAGCGATTTCCGGCATCGACGCCATTGATCGCGCGCCGACGGGATCCGCAAGCTGTGCGAATCGAACCGTAGCATTCAACTACATGACATATCAAGTTATTTCCGAACCATGCGGATCGTCGGGACTCGGGTGTCAGGACCTACAGGCAGATGCTCCGCGCAGCACGCTTGAAGTACACACATGAAACATCACGCACTGTCGCGCGGCGAATGCGCTGAGCCCTTGTCCGCCAGAAGTTAACGGTGTAAATATTGAAGTCCGCCGCCACACCGACGTGGCGCCTCCAGGACGGATTACGGTGTCATGAGCTACGACTTGATCATTCGCGGTGGGCGGGTCGTCGATGGATCAGGAGCGGCACCGCGCACCGCAGACATCGCCGTGCAGGACGGACTGATCGCCGAGGTCGGCCGGATTGACGGCGCGGCCCGGCGGACCATTGACGCTGACGGCCTCACCGTTACACCAGGATTCGTCGACATCCACACCCATTTCGACGGTCAGGCCACCTGGGATCCGCATCTGACGCCGTCGTGCTGGCATGGCGTCACCACCGCGATCATGGGCAATTGCGGCATCGGTTTCGCTCCGGTGCGGCCCGACCGGCACGACTGGCTCATCGAGTTGATGGAGGGCGTGGAGGACATCCCCGGCAGCGCGCTGGCGGAGGGGATTACGTGGGAGTGGGAATCCTTCGGCGAGTACCTCGACGCGCTGGAGAGGATGCCACGCGCCGTCGATGTCGGTACGCAGATACCGCAGGCCGCTGTGCGCGCCTATGTCATGGGCGACCGCGCACTCGACGCCCCGACCGCCGATGACCTGGCGGCGATGGCCCAAGCGGTCACCGACGGACTGCGCGCGGGAGCCCTCGGCATGTCGTTCGGTCGCACCGCCGGACATCGCAGCGCGAGCGGGCAATCCGTGCCGGGAACGTACTCAGACGAGGACGAACTCGTTGCCTTGATGGCAGCGATGGCCGAGGCGGGAAGTGGTGTCCTGCAGGTGGTACCGGCCGGTGTAGGCGGTGAAATGGGCGGCGACCAAAGGCATTCCATCGACGGCGAGGTCGAGTGGATCAGCCGGCTGGGCGAGCGGTTTCGGATACCGCTGACGTTCTTGGCCATGGTCAACGAGCAGGACCCGCACGACTGGCAGCACTGGTTCGCTGCCGTGCGTAACGCCAACGCCGCCGGCGCGAACGTGCGACCACAAGTAGCCAGCCGCGCCTTCGGGATGTTGATGGGACACCAGTCGCGGATGAATCCGTTCCGGCACCGACGTAGTTACCGCGCTCTGATGGATCTGCCGCTCGACCAACGCGTGCAAGCTCTTCGCGACCCGCAGACGAAGGCACGGATCCTCGCGGAGGCGCCCGACGCGGTCGATGCACCGTCGGCCGATCAACTCAATCGCCACATGTTCAAGCGGCTCTACCCGCTCGGAGAGCGACTCGACTACGAACCGTCGGCCGAAGACAGCATCGCGGCCATCGCAGCGCACGAGCGTCGCGATCCGTGGGAGGTCACCTACGACACTCTGCTCCACGCCGAAGGCAAAGAGTTTCTACTATTCCCGCTGTTGAACTATGCGGGCAACGACTACCACCATCTCCACGACATGATGTCGGACCCACTTAGCCTGCAGGGCCTCGGTGACGGGGGAGCCCACTGCGGCATCATCTGCGACGCGAGCATGACGACCTACCTGATGTCCTACTGGGTGCGGGACCGCACGCGCGGCCCGCGGATCCCGCTGGAGACGGCCGTGCATCGGCTCACCGGCGATCCTGCCGACTTCTACGGCCTCGGTGATCGCGGTGTCTTGGAGCCGGGCAGGCGCGCGGACATCAATCTCGTCGACCTGGGCAACTTGGGTCTGCACTACCCCGAGCAGGTGCGGGATCTGCCCGGCGGTGCGGGAAGACTCATTCAGCGTTCCGATGGCTATGTCGAAACGCTGGTGCTCGGCCAGACCATCGTCGCCGACGGCGAGCTCACCGACAGCCGGCCAGGAGGCCTTGTCCGCGGCCCGCGGCCGATGACGACGGCATAACCGAAGACTTTGAACGACAGCGCGATTGACTCCCAGCCCGACATCCGGGTCAAGTCGCTGCGGTATGGGGAACTCGATCGCAGCGTCGTCATTGCGGCGGCAGTGCGGGTAGCCGAGCGCAGCGGCGTCCGCAGTGTCACCGTCCGCGCCCTGGCCACCGAACTGGGCCTGTCGACCACGGCGATGTACCGCTACGTCGACGGCAAAGCCGAATTGCTGAATCTGATCGCCGAGGCCACCCTCGCCTCGGTCGAGCTACCGGAATCGGGGCCGTGGCAGCAGCGGATTCGCGTGGTCGCGAACAGCGCGCGCGAGGCAATGCTGCGAATCGACGGCATCGCCGATGTGCTACACACTCAGCCCGCGAAAGGTGCAGCGCGACAAGTCGATGCGCTGATGCACCAGCTCGTCGTCGACGCCGGGGTCCCGCCTGCCCGGCGCGAGTCGGCGCGGATGCTCCTGATGATCTTCATCTTGGGTTCGGTGTCGTTCGAGCAGGCCCTCGACGGGTTGCCGCATCAGCTCACCGAGTCGCCGGAATCTCGATTCCAGCAGGGGCTTGACGTGCTGATCGCCGGCCTCTGCGCTACGTGAGAAACGTGTATGTCGGGCTTAGCGGCCGTGGATCCCGTTAGCGGCGAAATCAGCAGCTTGATCCGTCATGCCGTTCGTCTTGTAGGCACTGTGGGCGGCTCGGCTGAATCCCTGGCCCGATGAGCACACCGGGTCTTGGGGTGTGCACAGTTCGAGCGTCTTGTGTGCGTAGAGCGGCCCGATGTTGATCGGCGGGGCGTCGCGGTCGATCAGGTTGAGAAACCCGTTGGAGGGCTTGCCGAACAAGGTGACGGCCGCGACGTGCGGGGCGACGTTGGGTGGCAACGGTCCTGTGATGCCTGCGGGGAGTGCGTAGCCCGGTGGGACGCTATCGGAGGTGATGTAGGCCGCGATGGCCGCGCCCTGCGAGTAGCCGCCGAGAACAATCTTGGTGGCGGGGCAGGTGTTGACGGTGTCCAGGACCTTATTGGCGGCGTCGGCAACACCGTCGGCCGCTTGCGAAAAGTTCAGCGAGGCAGGGTAATTGACCGGATACACGTCGACCGAATGGCCGCCCAGACGGGATGTGAGGGCGTCGGAGAATTGCTGCCCCACGGTGCCGGGACCGGGCGGCTCCATGGTGCCGCGGGCGAAAATGACCTCGACGTCCGCGCACTGTCCGTCGGCGGCGGCCTTGCTGATGGCCGGGGTCGTCACCGCCATCGCGAACAGCATCGTCAGGACAGCTGCGAACTGCAGGGCCCTCGTCATCGACTGCGCACACCATGACAGCGGCGATACGTCATAGCGGGTTGTCTCGTGCACGCTGGTGCCTTTCGTCGAACGAGGATGCTTTTTGAAGCGTATGCGGTGGAAGACTCCCGCGCAGTGCGGCCTCCGGCGTCGATGCCGTCGGTCATTTTGATATCTCGAACTAGCGGTGGTCAAACTCAGCACCTTGCAACACCCCGGATGGTGGTCTTCATTCCTCCCGCGTCGGCTGGAAAGGAAACAGCAGGTGACAAGCGCGGCCAAAAGCGTAACGACACGTAACGAAACGGCAGCTGAAGCGGTGTATTTCTAGATCAACGCGGGGGTTCGCGGCGTCGATTAGGTTTTCGCTTCGATTCGCAATACGCTAGCGCGCGGTTTGTCCTCGACTCAGGAAAGCGGCCATGCCCATTCAGTCCGCGTTGGTGCGACCACGACAGGTGCGCACCGCCCAGCGATTCGTTTCCCGCGTCAAGTGCCCAACGGTCGGCCAGTGCTTCGACATCGAAGCCACTCGGGACGCGGACGGGTGGATGATCCGGATCCCAGAGATCGGCAGGGTCACCCGCGCCAGTCGCCGTGCTGCGGTGGAACTGGCGGCCCGGGAATGCATCGCGCTCTGGACCGGCATCCCGATCGGGTATGTCGCCGTCAACATCAAGCTCGGCTAACGCTGAGCGTCATTTGTTGGCCGAGGTGTATCTCGGGCGTGACCTCACTGCGATGATGAGGAAGAACGCTCATCATCATGACGGTGTTTGCGGCGTTCGCCGCTCTGACGATGTCGACGTGCGTCGGCTATTACATCGGTCGGCGGGCGGCGTCGACGCCTTCGACCTGGCGGAAGCGAACTAGTCGGATCGCATTGGGCAGGCGGGCGGCCAATCTGCTCGTGCTGGTCGCAGCCCGTCGTATTCGGCAGCGATTGCGACCCGAGCCCATGGTCGAGCTGTTCGGGCTGAGAATCCTTGCGCCACTTGATCTGCTGCGGGGTAGCGTTACGCGGATGCGCTCCTACCGGGGTGCGCCAGGTTGGTGAGGCAACGGTATGTCAACGCTTGAGGGCAAGATCGCGTTCGTGACCGGCGCATCGTCGGGTCTCGGCGCTGAGACAGCCCGGTTGTTATCACGCCGGGGCGCAACGGTTTTCGGCGTGGGACGAGACACTACGCGGTTGGCCGCGGTTTTCGCCGACGTCGAACGGGGCTCGCACGCATCGGTGGACATCGCAACGACGCAAGCCTGTAAAGACGCAATCGAGCAGTGCGTCCGCGAATTGGGCGGTCTGGACGTCTTGATCAACATCGCGGGGCGACACCAGATGCGACGTACGGAGTCGATGACCGACGACGAGTGGACACAAGATCTGGCGGTCAACCTCAACGGGCCGTTCCACTTGTGCAGGGCCGCATTGCCCTATCTGCTGGAGCGAGGCGGCAACATCGTCAACGTCAGCTCGATTGCCGGCGTCGAAGGCCAGGCGTATTCGGCCGGCTACTGCGCCGCCAAGCACGGCCTGATCGGGCTCACCCGGGCGTTGGCAGTCGAGTACACCGCGGATCGCTTGCGGGTCAATGCGGTTTGCCCCGGTGGCATGCTGACACCGCAGATCGAACAGTTCACCGCACCCGAGGACCCGAACTACGAGCTGATCATGCGCACGGCCTCACCGCGCGGCATGATGCAGCCCCTCGATGTGGCGAATGTGATCGCATTCCTGGCCAGCGACGATGCAGCCGCGATTCACGGCGCCGTCTATCGGGTCGACAACGGCAAAGGCGCCGGCTAGGCGGTCACGAGCCGGTGAAGCGCGGCTCCCGCCGCTCGGCGGTGGCGGACACGCCCTCAACGAAGTCGGCGGTCGCCGCGAGCTTGATCTGCTCGGCTTGTTCCAACGCAGTGGCCGCGCGCACGCGATCTGCGAGATCGCCACGCAACGTCTGGCGGATCGATACCACTGCGAGCGGTGCGCTGGCAGCGATCTCCGCCGCGAAGGCGTGCGCCGTCGACCGCACCGCGTCATCGGCTGCTAGCCGGTCGCACAGGCCGATACGCGCCGCTTCCTCGCCAGCGACCGCGCGGCCGGTGTAGAGCATCTCCTGAGCGCGCTGCGTCCCGGCCACCGCCGGCAGCGTCACGGTGATCCCGAATCCCTGATGCAGGCCGAGTCGGCTGAAGTTCGCGATGAAGCGGGTGGATGGCCCGGCCACGCGGAAATCGGCCACCAGTGCCAAGCCGAGACCGCCTCCGACCGCCGCGCCCTGCACGGCCGCGACGATCGGCGTGCGGGCGGCGAACAGTCGCACAGCCTCGTCATACAGCGAGCCCGTGGAGCCCGCGACCGACGGCTCATCTCCGCTCAGGGCGCCCGGCAGGTCCGCACCCGCGCAGAAGTGCCGGCCCGATGAGCAGAGCACGATCGCCCGCGCGTCCACATCGGCATCAAGATGCTCGAAGGTATCGGCCAACCCGGCGATGAGGGCAGCGTCGAAATGGTTACGTGCGCCGCGCTCGAACTCAACCGTGGCGACGTGGTCGGCGGACACCTCGACGCGGATCTGATGGGTCATAGTTGGTTGTCAGGAAGCTCGCGCCGACCAGGTGAAGCTCTGCATCTCGGGAATGCGAGACGTGAGTAGCGAGGCCACGCTGCGGCCGATCTGATCTGCGGTAGCCAGCGAAGTCTCGGAATCCAAGAACCCTTCCACCTCGACGCGCAGCGTCCGTCCCGTCCAGCGGGCGCGAGCATGCGCGTGCTGAACACCCGGCACTGCGATGGCAGCGGTCTCGGCGGTGGCGATGATCTCCGGGTCGACGCCATCGAGAAGGCGGTGAGCAATGTCCGCCGTCACTTCCCAACCGATGTGGCAGATGAATCCGGTGACGACGATTCCTGCGACCGCGTCAGCCCACGCCCAGCCCAGGGCCACGCCGGTCAGGCCGAGCATCGCGCCCGCCGATGACAACGCATCCAGCCATGAGTGCTTGGCATCGGCCACCATGGTGGCCGAGCGAATCCGACGGCCCACAGTCAGTTTGTATCTCGCCACCAGTTGGTTGCCCGCGATCCCCACCGCCGCGGCGGCGATGCCCCAGCCGACGTGACCCGTGCTGCCGTGACGCAACAGCTTGTTGACACTTTCGAACCCGGCGACCAGGGCACTACCCCAAATCACCAGCGCCACACCGATTCCGGCGAGGTCTTCGGCGCGCTCGTAACCGTACGGGTAGCGCTCGGTGGGAAGTCGGCGCGATGCCCGAAATCCGA
>DATAZN010000018.1:0-13301 GCA_036272035.1 Mycobacterium sp.
GAGCCTGCGTTGCTTGTTACGGGAGCGGCCGGCAGAACCGGCGGGTACGCCGCGAAACTGCTACTCGAACGCGGTCAGCGCGTGCGCGCCCTAGTGCATAGCTTTGACGACCGCGCCGCGAAGCTGCGTGACAGCGGCGCCGAGGTCATCGTCGGCGATCTGCAAGACATCGACACTGCCCGCGAGGCCGTTGATGGCGTCCGGGCGGCCTACTTCGTCTATCCGATCAGCCCGGGCCTGCTCGAGGCGACCGCCACCTTCGCCCAGGCCGGCCAGGAGGCCGGAGTCACCGCGATCGTCAACATGTCACAGATCTCGGCCCGCCGCGGTGCCGCAAGCGACGCGGCGCGCATCCACTGGCTGGGCGAGCGGATCCTGGACTGGTCTCCGATCGCCGCGACCCATTTGCGCCCAACGTATTTCGCCGAGTGGTTCACGATTTTCGGCGCCAAGGGAATCCGCGAGGAGGGCGTACTGCGACTGCCCTTCGGCGACGGACGCCACGCCCCGATCACCGCAGAAGACCAAGGCCGGGTGATCGCGGCGATCCTGGAGAACCCCGACGACCACGCCGGCCAGGTTTACCCGTTGTTCGGCGCGGTCGAGATGAATCATTACCAGATCGCCGACGCTATCTCCGAAGCGCTGGGACGGCCCGTGCGCTACGAGCCCGCAGACATCCCGACGTGGATCGAAGGCATCAAAGCTCAGGGTTTTCCCGAGTTCTTGGCGCAGCACCTGAGCAACGTCGCCGTCGACTACCAGAACGGAATCTTCGCGGGCAACAACGACCTGGTCGAAAGAATCGGCGGCAAGAAGCCCACGACGGTGCAGGAGTTCATCATCGACCATCTCGCCACGTTCACCAGCTGACACCAAGCCAAGTGGCATAACAGAATTTGAATTAGAGGTAACGATATGACGATAGTCGAGCACGCTCCCCACACGACCAGCGTCGACGAGTTGTACCCCGCAGCGGTCATTGAGTCGCACGAGGATCCGTTCAACGCTGCGCTCAAGGAACAGGTCGTCGCTCGCACGCCCGCAGCGGCCAGCGATGCGAATCCGCAGTTCCCGCAACGGCAATTGCGGCTGCGTCGATTGACGGCGATCGCTGGAGGGCGGCGCCATCACCATCCGCGGCGGGAGAGGTTCGTCGAAGAAGCCGTGATGTCGCGGGAGATGTTCCGACTGTGACATGCCGGTATTACTGACAGCTTGATGACTGCCTGTCGCGGCGATGGAGGCTCGATCACCCGTTGATGGCCGAAACGCCTTCGGCTGGTGACCTTTTTCGAGCGAGCAACGGGTTCCATATCTGATTGACCGACGGATGGGGCGCCACAACATGGCGAAGCACGTCCACCGGTACCTTGGCGACAACGGCGAGGGTGGCCGCCTGAACCAGTTCGGCGAACTCTGGCCCAACGAAGGTTGCGCCCAGCAGTGTGTCGGTATCGGCGTCGACTACGAGTTTCGCCCAAGCATCGAAGCCGTCGCGTTGTAGAGCGAGAGTCGGATCCGCCTCAGGGAATCGCGCAGTGCGCGTAGTCACCGCGAAACCGTCTGCGCGGGCTTGGTTTTCCGTGCGTCCGACTTCGACCACCTGTGGGTCGGTGAATACCACCTGCGCAAGGTTGCCGGCGTCACGGGCGATCAACTCGTCGTCGCCGAGCTTGCGGCCCCCGGCACGGGCAGCGATCACATCGGCAACGATAACGGCGTGGTACTGGGAAATATGGGACAGCATTGCGCGCCCGGTGGTGTCACCCATTGCATACAACCAGGCGCCGTCGACTCCGACCGCCTGCAGATGGTTGTCGACCTCCACGAAATCCCCGCCACTCAGCCCTACTGTCTCCAAGCCGAGGTCGCCGGTGTTGACCAATCGTCCCGCGGCAACCACGATTTCGTCGACTTCTATGCGCTGATCCCCGAATGTGGCTGTAACGGCTCCGCCTGCGACGGGGCGTGAAGCCGCCGACAACTGAGCTCCGAAATGAATCTTTACGCCCTTGCGGCGCAGAGATTCAGCGACCATTTCGGCAGCGATGGATTCAAAGCTTCGCAAAAGGCTACTTCCGCGCACCAATAGTGTGACGTCGGAGCCCAAGCCGGCCAGGATTGTCGCGAATTCCACGCCGACGACCCCGCCACCGACCACCAGCGTTCGTGGCGGTACGTGTGTCATGACCGATAGATCACGATTGGTCCACGGCTGTGCATCTGCCAGCCCCGGTATGTCGGGAATAGCTGGGCGGGTGCCGGTCACAAGAACGACCGCGTGCCTCGCCTGCAGAGATTCCTGATGGCCGTCGGCGTACCTCAGCGTGACCTGACGTTCCCCCGATAGCTGCCCGTGAGCATGGATTACCTCGAGACCGGCCTGCTTCAATCCGGCCACGGCCGCGTCATCGGAGAGATGGTCAATGATTTCGTCCCGCTTGGCGAAGACCGCAGCTATATCCGGCAGATCGCAGTTCACCGTCTCGCGCACGCCTGGAACGGCTTTCGCTAAGGCGAGCACCTCAATCGGACGAAGTAGCGTCTTGGTCGGATTGCATGCCCAGTAGTGGCATTCGCCGCCAATAAGGCGATCCTCTACCAACGCCACCTTGAGCCCTTCGGCCGCAACATAGGTCGCAGCGTAGACGCCACCGGGACCGCCCCCGATGATGACAACGTCGAATTCTGTTTTCTCAGCCATGGATACGTGCCGTCCTCGGGGATTGGCCTAGTACTTCGCAGCGGTATGGATTGTCGCGTTGGAGCGCTCTGCACAGTGCATCTGTCGGCAGTCGCTGCCCGACGGCTTCCGGGGCTTGGGTAATGCCCCAGACGTAACCAGCAAATATGCGTGTCAGGCTACTACGGCATGCAAAGCTGTCAATGTCGAAGTAGCCGCGAGATGTTCGGGGCGTGAATCATTGCCAGCCTGGCGACTAAAGGCTGCTGAAGAGTTGTGTCGCAGCGGCGCGGGCCACCCCACGTTATCGGCCCGCCCGCTTATCATTGAATAACGTGACCACTACAGACCAACCGCTCGAGTCGCTGCTCGCGGCGATGGCGAAGGCACACATCCCGACAGAAAATCACCAATTCATCCGTCGAGTCACCGCCGCGATCGGCATCGCCGAATACCGCGCGGTCGTCAGTGCTGACAAGGCGTACATCGTGGCGAAGAGGCGCGATGGTCTGCCGGATCTGCACATCTACCACGGGTACACGACCGGCTTCGCCACCGAACAAGAAATCGCCGGCGTCGCGGACAGGGGCGCCGGGCGCGGACCCAGTTCGCGAAAGGGAACCTGGTACGTCGAGCACCCGGAGAATCGGGTGCGCCTCGGCGGCAAGCGTTCCGGCGATGTTCGGCGCGAGGGAAGGTTTTGCACCTGCGGTATGCAATTGTCGCTCACCGGAGTGTGCGTCAGCTGCGACTAATTCTGCAGTGGCTGAACGCAATTGATGCGGCTTTAGGGGACCCGCATCCAGTTCTGGCAGTTGCGCGACTCGAAGGCCTTGACTCCCGTATTGATGTTCGCGAACATCGGACCGACCGAAGTGTTGGTCTGCAGGACATGGTCCTTGACCGCATCGGGTGTGCTGTAGGTAAACCACGAACACATTGAGTCCTGGGTCGGCACGTTGTTGATCCACACTCCAAAGGCCGATCCCGACCCGCCCGTGTGGTAGAGGCCCGGCGCAATGTCGGGTCCGACGATGAAGACACCGTTTCCGGGGATCGGGTCGACCGGATCGGCGACCGCCGGCGGAGCCAGCGCGACCACGGCGATGAACACCGCCGACAAGCGAAGTAGCGGGGGCATTTTTCTTTCCTCCATGCTGATGCCCCCCATGGCAGCTTAGGCCCGAACGGTGCGGACGCCAACGACGCCGATTCCACTTCCCCACGGTGGCAGGATGAGGCCATGAGCACTGGCACACTTCCCGACTTCAATCCGCAGGACCCGCTCGGCCTGGACAGCTCACTGTCCGACGACGAGATCGCAGTGCGTGACACGGTCCGTCAGTTCTGCGCCGAGCATGTCATCCCGCACATCGCGGAGTGGTTCGAGATCGGCGATCTCCCGGTCCGCGACCTGGCCAAACACTTCGGTCAGCTCGGATTGCTCGGCATGCACCTGGAGGGTTATGGCTGCGGTGGGGCGTCGTCGGTCCACTACGGGCTGGCGTGTACCGAGCTGGAGGCCGCCGACTCCGGCATCCGGTCGATGGTCTCGGTACAGGGGTCGCTGGCCATGTTCGCGATCTGGCGATTCGGCTCCGAGCAACAAAAGCAACAGTGGCTGCCCGGCATGGCCGCCGGCGAACTGCTGGGCTGTTTCGGGCTGACCGAACCCGACGCCGGCTCCGATCCGGCTTCGATGAGTACCCGGGCGCGGCGCGACGGGTCGGACTGGATCCTCAACGGTCGCAAGATGTGGATCACCAATGGATCGGTCGCCGACGTAGCGATCGTCTGGGCGGTCACAGACGACGGCGTGCGCGGCTTCGTCGTCTCCGCCGAGACGCCCGGGTTTTGCGCCAACACCATTCATCACAAGCTCTCGCTGCGGGCGTCGATCAGCAGCGAGCTGGTGCTCGACGACGTTCGCCTGCCCGACGACGCGATGCTGCCCGAGGTAAAGGGGCTCAAAGGTCCGCTGTCGTGTCTGTCGGAGGCGCGCTACGGCATCATCTGGGGTTCGATGGGCGCCGCGCGATCCGCGTGGCAGGCCGCGCTGGACTACGCCGGACAACGCACCCAATTCGGGCGTCCGATCGCCGGATTCCAGTTGACCCAAGCCAAACTCGTGGACATGGCCGTCGAATTGCACAAAGGCCTGCTGCTGGCGCTGCAGCTGGGGCGACTCAAGGACAGCGTGGGTCTGCGACCCGAACAGGTCAGCTTCGGAAAGCTCAACAACACCCGGGAGGCGATCGAGATCTGCCGGACAGCGCGGACCATATTGGGCGGCAATGGGATATCGCTGGAGTATCCGGTGATTCGGCACATGGTCAACCTGGAATCGGTGCTCACCTACGAGGGCACTCCGGAAATGCACCAGCTGATCCTGGGTCAGGCCTTCACCGGCATCGACGCCTTTCGCTGACAGGAGCATCTGAATGAGCGCACGGTTGGAGTACACCTCCGAGCACCGGCAGTTCCGCGAAATGGTTCACGACTTTGTTCAGCAGACTGTTGTCCCGGCGCACGAGCAGTGGGAGAAGGCCGGCTGCCTGGACCGTTCGTTGTTCACCGAAGCCGGCAAGCTTGGGCTGCTGGCGTTTTCGGTTCCCGAGGAGTTCGGCGGGCCAGGTGTTGAGGACTTCCGCTACAACGCGATCGTCGTGAACGAACTCCAGCAGGCCGGCGCGGCGGCCGAGGCTATCGCCTTGTCACTGCAGAACGACATCGTGCTGCCCTATCTCACCGACCTGACGACGGCCGAGCAACAGCGACGCTGGTTGCCCGGTGCGGTCACCGGCGAGACGGTGATCGGCATCGCGATGACAGAACCCGGCGCCGGTAGCGACCTGGCGGGGATCCGCACCACCGCCGTGCGGGACGGCGACCACTACGTGGTCAACGGCGCGAAGACCTTTATTTCCAACGGGCAGACCGGAGATTTGTTCGTCGTCGCCGTGCGCACCTCGCCCGATCGGCACAAGGGGTTGTCGCTGCTGGTGGTCGAGCCGGAAACACCGGGCTTCAGCCGCGGCCGGAACCTGGAGAAGATCGGTCTGCACGCTCAGGACACCAGCGAGCTCAGCTTCACCGACATGCGGGTTCCGGTCGAGAACCTGCTCGGGGAAGAAGGCCGGGGTTTCTATCAACTGATGAACAACCTGCCCCAGGAACGGCTGTCGCTGGCCGTCGGCGCGGTGGCGGCGGCAGAGGGTGTGATGGCCGAAACCCTGAGCTACGTCAAGCAGCGAAACGCGTTCGGCTCCCCCATCTCCGGCTTGCAGAACACTCAATTCGTGCTGGCCGAGCTGTCGACCGAAATCGATGTCGCGCGTACCTATCTTGACGACTGCATCGCCGAACACCTCGATGGCGAGTTGACCGCGGCCCGGGCCGCGCGGCTGAAATGGTGGACCACCGAACTTCAGGTTCGCACCGCCGACCGCTGCTTACAACTGCACGGCGGATACGGGTACATGCGGGAATATCCGGTCTCGCGTGCTTTCGTGGACGCTCGCATCCAGACGATTTACGGCGGGACCACCGAGATCATGAAAACGATTATCGCCAAGGATCTCGGGATCTGAAGTCGCTCAGGCGCTTTCCCGGGTGATCATCGACATCCCGTTAACACCGGGCACGGGCAGTGCCTCAACCGGGGAGGGCATTCGCACCGCTGCTCCGACCAAGATCATCGCCGCGGCGGTAGAGGCATCCACTTCCCACTGCGACCCGCTGCCATATTTGAGGAGCTTGTCGCGGGTCTCGGTGTCGGTGATGAACATGATCCATACGGGTTCTAAGTTGTTTTCCATTGTTCTACCTCTGCAAGTTTTCGGGCTGAGCATGGGCGCTGGGGATGAGGACGCAACTATCAGGCCACCTCCCAGTCGTTCGACCGGATTGGCTTTGCCAGGGTGAGCGGGAGAAGGCCGGAAAGGCCAGTCCCGATCTGACCCCGACGAAATTGCTCGTGGATCAAATCCTTTGTCTCGCTGACGATCTTGGCGAACTGATTCGGTTGCGCGTGGTTGAAGAAATCGCGCCGGTTCCACCACAGCAGCTTGGTTCGGTAGTGCTCGTTCGGATAGGGGGTCGCCGGAATGGCCGCCACCACTGGTCCAGACGACCGCCAGCTGTTCAGGATCGTCGTCGCGGCGGTGCACATGAGGTACTGGAAATCGAGGATTACCATCATGTAGAAGCCGCTGCGCGCCAAGGCTCTGGTAAGGAACGGATTCCGGCCGGCAGCGTCGGTAACCCAGCCGGCCTTTATTTCCAGAACGCCATACGGCACGCGGTCGGCGATCATCTGCCGGACGTCCCGCTGACCGGGCTGGCCCGCCCACTCAGCGACCGCATGCGAGTCGTCGGCGGAGCGAAGCGCCTTGGCCCGCAGGCCGCCAACCACTTGTCCGGCATCATCGACCACGGCGCAGAACATGATGGTGTCTTGGCCGTCGCGCAGTGCGTCGACGTCGAGAGCGGATTCCACGCCACGCTTGCGGTAGCTCCGAACGGCGCCCGCGGCATACTCGGCCCACAGTTCAGGGTCAGCGGACGGCTGGGAAACAATGAGTGTGCCCTCGATGTCGGAGTCGGGCCAGCTAAAGCCTTCGCCAAGCGAGAAGCCTCCGACCGCTGAGCCCAGGGTTGCGGGTTTCATCGGTCTCCTCTCGACTGGCGCCAGACTGGCAGTGTGTAGATCCGCTATATTTCATTCGATTGGTATCGTTTCTTCTTATAGAAATACCAGACGATATTCGACAGCACAATAGGCAGTCATTCAGACTTGTTATCCGAACAAAAGCTGAGGATTAGGTATGTAAACGTGGCCTGCCTGGCGGTGCGGTGACGTGCGCTTAGACCGCTGACCAGCGAGGAGTGCCCCGGCCGGTAGACACCCCTACGCAGCCACAGCGCCCTCACCCGGCGTCCCTGCGCGGCTCCGACGGTCTGTTCCGCACCGGACTTGACACCTGTAAAGTCCGTCGAATGGACAACATCAGGGGCAAGACCATCGTCATCACCGGCGCTGCGCGCGGCATCGGGTATGCGACCGCGCAGGCGCTGCTGGCGCGCGGTGCCCGCGTGGTCATCGGCGACCGGGACCTCGATGTGCTGGAGAGCGCGGTCGCCGGCATCAGCAGTCTGGGGCAGGTGACTGGTCATCCCCTGGACGTGACCGACAAGGAATCGTTCGCGGCATTTCTCGGCAAGGCCCGTGCCGACGGCGGTGGGCACATCGACGTGCTGATCAACAACGCCGGCGTGATGCCGGTAGGTCCGTTTCTCGACCAGTCGGCGCAGGCCATCCGCTCGTCGATCGAGGTGAACTTCTACGGTGTGCTCACCGGTTGTCAGCTGGTGCTGCCGGAGATGGTGAAGCGCCGCAGCGGGCATATCATCAACATCGCATCACTGGCCGGCATGGTCGCTGTGCCCGGCCAAATCATCTATGCCGGAACAAAATTCGCAGTCGTCGGGCTGTCCACCGCGATGGCCGACGAATTCGCCCCGCAGAGTGTCAAGGTCACCGCGGTACTGCCGACCTTCACCAACACCGAACTGATCTCGGGAACGTCGCCATCGGCCGCGCAGAAGCCGGTCGAGCCGTCCGAGATCGCCGCCGCGATCGTCAAGGTGCTCGACAAGCCGAAATCCCGCGTTTCGGTGCCTAGTTGGGGTAAATCATTCGCCGCCATGACTGCCCTGCTGCCGGACCGCGGTCGCCGCTGGCTCAACAAGAAGATGGGCAACGATGCGGTTTTCCTCAACTTCGACACCACCGCCCGCCGGGACTACGAAGATCGCGCACAGCACGCGACGGGGGTCGTCGAGCATAAGGAGTGATCAGCGCCCGCGCGGCGCGTACATGATCACGCCGACGCCGGCCAGACACACCGTTGCGCCGATGATGTCCCAGCGGTCCGGCCGAAAACCGTCCAGCGCCATGCCCCACGCCAGCGATCCGGCCACGAACACGCCACCGTAAGCGGCCAGCACCCGACCGAACTGTGCGTCTGACTGGAACGTGGCGACAAATCCGTAGGCGCCCAACGCAATCACACCGAGGCCCGCCCAGATCCAGTCGCGATGTTCGCGGACACTCTGCCAGACCAGCCACGCGCCACCGATCTCCAGCACCGCCGCCAACGCGAATAGCAGGATCGATCTGGCGACACTCACCGTCGCGCCGGCCTAGCCCGCCGCCGAGGCACTCAGTGTCCTGATGGTCTGAGATTCGCTGCCCAGGAACGCAGTTCCGTCCGGCCGCAGCAGATCGTGGAACCACACTTTCGGGACCGCTGAATACGGGTGCTTCCACGAATCCCACGGAAAGTAGGTCTGCGTTTTGCCTGCCACAAGACCCCAGTTGATCGCGCCCACGTTGTGCCGCTTGGCAACTGGCAAGATGCTCTCGATGGTGCTGCCCTGCGAACGAGCCATGTACTCCGTGCACAAGATGGGCCGTCCATGCGGGGTGAGCTCGCCGATGCGGGACTCGAACGTCGACGGCCCGGCGTAGGAGTGAAAGCTGATCACGTCGGAGTTGGCAAGCTGAATGTTTTGGATTGTGGTGCGGCTACCGGGATCCGCCCATTCACCGTCCCACACGCCGCTGGTCAATGGCTGCCGAGCGTCGGCGGCGCGTGCCCAGGTGAAGACCTGAGGAAGTAGATCGGCGACCCGCTCGAGTTTGTCGCCCCGCTCGACGCTGGCGTACTGCGGGGCGGGATTGTCGGGTTCGTTCCACACGTCCCAACCCAGAACCCGGTCGTCATTGCGGAACAGAGTCATGACACCGGTGACATAGTCCTGCAGGCTGCGGGTGTAGCTCTTGTCGTCGATGCGGTCAGCGCCGGGGCCCTGCACCCAGCCGGAGTTGTGCACCCCGGGAGTCGGGGCATGCTGGCGACCCACTTGGGGATGCGGGTCCCAGCAGGAGTCGAACAACACGAACAGCGGCTTGATGCGATGACGAGACGCGATATTGACGAACTGCGCCAGACGCGTCTGGAAGCCGCGGGAATCCTGAGCCCATAACTGGTCGTGCAGGAAGACCCGGACCGTGTTCAGTCCGTGCAACCGGGCCCAACCCAATTCGGTGTCGATGCGCCGCGGGTCATAGGTGCCGGGCTGGAACATCTCGAGTTGGTTGATCGCGGTGGAGGTGATGAAGTTCGCGCCGACGGGCCAGCCCTGGGCTTGGTACCAACGGTTGGCACGGTCGGTCGACCACCGACTCGACTCGGCAGACGCGCGGGGTGGCTCAGCGGAGGCGCGTGGCGACGAGGCCAGCGCAGTGCCGGCAGCCAGCAGCAACGGCAGTTTCAGAACCGTTCGGCGATACACAAACTGACGATAAGTTGAGCGCGCCGCGGTTCCCGGTATTCATTCCGCGCGTCGCGCTACTTTGTTGTGGCAATTGTTATCTCGCCGTCATCACCGCGACGTGGCAAGCATCCGCTCCAGGGTCAACGCTTGTGCTCCAGCCGATACCGACGTCGGCCCCGCAGTCGCGATCATCGCCCACCGGCCCGGCACGACGGCGACCTCCTCGCAGGGTTGTTCGGCCGTGCAGAATTCCGACACCAGCGAACGGATGTTCTCGGCACTTTCCGTCGCCTCCGGACTGAGCACGCGTGTCGCAGCCCCGACACCGATCTCGGGATGACGGGCCATGAACTCGCGCAAGAACAGGGCACCGGTGACCTTCGGGTTGATGTCCTGAACAGCAGCCACCACGGTGTCGCCGAAAACACCGCCCACGGTGCCGACGGCGAAGTCGATGCCGCAGTGCAGCAAACCCAGTCGTTGATGGAGGTCGGTCATCGTGTTTCGCAGCCCGGTGTAGAGGCTTGCGTCCAGACCCAGGTTCTCCCAATCCGCGGCGCTCAGGTAGATGTTGCCCTTCCACGACGTGCCGCGCATGAACTGCAGAGTGAGACCGTCAAGTAGCGTGCCCGAGCGCACGTGGGCTGATGGCGTGGTCAAGACCCGTTCGCCGCCGACTTCTCGTTCGAAGTAGGTGACGTGCGCTTCGAGGACTTGGTCACCGCCCAACTTCCACGCGGCAGTGGCAAGCTCCTCGAGACGTCGGATGTCGTCGAGTTCGATATTCGGCACGATCCGGCCGCCGTTGCCGCCGTCGGATGGCTTCAGGCAAGCACGCGAAAGGCCGTACCGGCCCTGCAGGAGCGCGCCCGCCCGAAGAAGATCGCGAACAAAATCACCGCGATCCTCCTGCCACGTAATCGCATAACCGGGCAGCACAGGAATGGGTACTTGAAGTGCCATGAACGCCTCGCTGGCCCGGTGCTCGTGCTCCAGAACGACTGGACCCGGCTGGCCGGCCACCTGACCCTCCAGACTCAGCGCGGCCTCGACCGTCGGATGCAGCATGCGCTTGCGGTTCCACACCCCTAGGCGAGAATCGTTGGCGTCAACTCGGATTCGGCCGAGTCCGCTGATCCGGGCCAACCACGTCACGAACAGCTGAAACTCGGGTTCAAAGTCGTACGGGCACACCACCGTTGACGGGTTCTCGCGCAAAAACTCGATGATCTGCCGCATCACCGGATCGCGGTCGCCGCCATCGACCGCGCGTCGCAGCAGCGCCTGGGACATGTAGTAGTAGTCCGCATCCGGAAGTACCAGGCGCTCAACGCCACTCGCCACAGCCCCGCGACGCCACGGCTGAGTCCGTCCGACAACGAGATCGCCACTGCGGGCAAGGTAGAGTCCGCGAGTCTCCACATACGTGGTGAGGTCCAATAGCGGCCGCCCCTGCACCATCGCGGTGAGATCCGTCTCGAAGCTGCTGGCGTACGGCGTGGTCGAATGCACCATCAGACGCGGCTGCTGCTCGCTCGGCGACGAAAATTCGACATGCTCCCCGACCAGCTCGGGGAGCTCATCGGGTTCAATCGACAGCAACTTGCGCGTCGCGATCGCGAAGTCGGTCTCATCGAATCTCAGTGGGCCCGCGTAGCTCTGCCAGGGGATTTCGTCACCATCGACGACGACGGTCCACTCATAGAAATCGCCGGTCAGCGGATGAGGTGACGTCCGCCGCCGGCTGATGCACGATATCACTCAGGTCTCTCCATATCTGGCCCAGTGCAGTCAGGGGTAGACGCTGCGATACGCACCGTCGTACTGATATCGAACACACTAACTATGGCGTTACTATCCCGCCGAAAATTCGTAACAGGCCAAACCGGTTGGAAAGACTAAACAACAGCAAGGTGAATAGCTGGGTAATATGCGGCCGCTGTGCGAATATCTGTTGTTGGACATGCAGATTGCCGATGTTCAGGAAACTCTCAGCAGATTGCTAGCTCAGGGCCCTGTCGATGTCGGCGATCAGGTCTTCGGTGCTCTCCAGCCCCACCGAGATGCGAACTACCCCGTCGCCCAACCCGATAGCGGCGCGTCCTTCGGGCCCCATTGCACGATGGGTTGTCGTCGCCGGGTGGGTGACAAGGGATTTGGAGTCACCCAGGTTGTTGGAGATGTTGATCAACTGCAGTTTGTCCAGCACTTCGAAAGCCTGCTGCTTGGCTACGCTGTCAGGGACGTCGAGCTCAAAGGTCACCACGGTGCCGCCGCCGGACATCTGCCGCATGGCCAGGTCGTATTGCGGGTGCGACGTCAAAAACGGGTAGCGAACCCATCGCACCGCGGAGTGGCCTTCCAGGTATTCGGCGATCCGCTGCGCCGACGCGTTCTGGTAGTCGACCCGAATCGCCAGCGTCTCAAGGCCTTTTAGCATCACCCAGGCGTTGAAGGCACTCATCGCGGGCCCGGTGTGGCGCATCAGCTTCTGCACCGGGCCGTCGATGTATTCCTTGTCGCCGAGGATAGCCCCACCGAGCACTCGGCCCTGCCCGTCGATGTGCTTGGTACCCGAGTAGACCACCACGTCGACGCCGAGCGGAAAGCCCTGCTGCAGAAGGGGAGTCGCAAAAACGTTGTCCAGCACGACTTTCGCCCCGGCGGCGTGCGCGAGCTCGGTGACGGCGGCGATGTCGACCAACGACTGCATCGGGTTGGACGGCGTCTCGAAGAACACCGCCTGGGTAGGCACGGAAAGCGCCTTCTCCCACTGAGATAGGTCGTCGCCGTCGACGAACACGGTCTCGACACCCCACCGCGGCAGGATCTCGCTGCACACCACGAAACACGACCCGAACAGGCTGCGCGATGCGACCAGCCGGTCACCGGCTGCCAGCAATGCGCCCAGCGAGGTGAAGACCGCCGCCATCCCGCTCGCGGTGGCGAACGCGGCGGGGGCACCCTCGATCAGGCGCAGGCGTTCCTCGAACATGCTGATCGTCGGATTGCCGTAGCGCGAGTAGACGTAGCGATCGACTTCGCCGGTGAACGCCTGCTCGGCCTCGGCAGACGAGCCGTAGACGTAGCCGGACGCCAGATACATGGCTTCGGCGGTCTCTTCGAACTGCGACCGCAAGATGCCGCCGCGCACGCCGATCGTGGCTTGGCTGACGCCGTCGGGCAGCTGCAATGGCGTGCGGACCGACGGCACCTGCTTGGGCTCGTCGGTCATGTCTGCTTCCACGGCAAACCGATTGCCCGCCAGCCTCTT
>DATAZN010000019.1:0-9621 GCA_036272035.1 Mycobacterium sp.
CGACCAGAACAGATCTGTGGGGTGCAGAAACGACGAGAAGTAGTGGTCGTAGACACCGCGGGATTGCCCGTAAACGATTGTCGTACCGAACCGAGTCGCCAAAAACCCCATCAGCATCGCGATGGTGTAGATCGGGATGACTGCCAGCACCCCCGCCACGATGCGGGTGGATGCGAGGTAAGTGACCGGCCGGATGGCCATCGCTTCCAATGCGTCGATCTCTTCGTTGATGCGCATGGCCCCGAGCTGCGCGGTTGCGCCGGCGCCGATGGTGGCCGCCAGCGCCACCCCGGCGGTTGCCGGCACGATGAAACGGACATTGAGAAACGCACCCAAAAACCCTGTGAGGGCTTCGATCCCGACGTTGGACAGGGTGTTGTAGCCCTGGACGGCGATCAGCGCCCCGGTGCTCAGCGTCAGAAATCCGACGATGACCACCGTGCCGCCGATGACGGCGAGTGCCCCGGTCCCCATGCCCAGGACGGCGATCAATCGCAGTACCTCACCCGGATAACGCCGAACCGCATCCACGGTGGAGCCCAGCGCGTTGCCGATAAACGCCGTTTGCTCCCCCAAGCTGCGGACCGAGTCGACCACCCGACTCACGATCTCGGAACCGGGTATGTACCTCTCATCTTCGGCGGTACTCAAGGAGAGACCTTCACACCGAAAGCGGTGGCCAGAATGTTGATCAGGAACAGGGCCATGAAGGCAAACACCACAGTCTCGTTGACGGCGTTGCCCACCGCGATCGGTCCGCCGCCGACGGATAGGCCTTTGTAGCACGCGATCAGACCAGCCGAAAGCCCGAAGAGCAGTGCTTTGACCAGGGACACGATCACCTGCGGAAGGCCGGTCAGCAGTGTCATCCCAAAGATGAACGCCCCCGGTGTGACGTGTTGCACGTACACCACGAAGAAGTAGCTGCCGGTAAGGCCCACCACCGCGACAGCCGAATACAGCAGCAGCGCAACGAATGTCGCGGCAATGACCCGCGGCACCACCAGCGCCTGGATGGGGTTGACGCCGATGACCTTCATCGCGTCGATCTCCTCGCGGATGGTCCGGGCTCCCAGATCCGCGCACATCGCCGTGGAGCCCGCACCGGAGACCACGATCGCCGTGACCACCGGCCCCACCTGGGTGACCGAGGCCAGCGCAGCACCGGCACCAGACAAGTCACCGGCGCCGACCTCGATCAGCACAATGTTCAGCGTGAAAACGATGAGGACGGTGTATGGAATCGACAGCACCAGGGTCGGCACAATCGACACCCTCGCGACGAACCAGATTTGATCGATCAGTTCACGCAGCGCGAAAGGCCGGCGAAAGGCGGCGGCGAAGGTCTCGCCCGCCATGACAACGAAATCGCCGATGCCGGAGGCGGGTTTGGACCAATCAAGCCCGGCTACCGTCGGCCCTAGAGTTCTTTGCGGCAACGGCCTACCCGCTCCGCCGAGAGCCGTACGTGTGTGACGAAAACCACGACTTTATAGCTGGACAAGTTTGCTCGTTGGACTCATGCCAGGCCGTCGGACGGTCGCTCCGGTAAGTTAGATTCATGGCCTTTACCAGGCATAACCCGTAGGGAACTGTCGAGACTCCGGCGATGGCGGCGGCCTTCATCGAGTTTGCTCGTTCTGCCGGCTCGTGATGCACGTCATCGCGCTCCTCTGACTACGGGGAAGGCTTGGGGTCACCCGGCTTTCTGCGGGTATGGACGCGTGCAGGCTCGCGACATCAATGCCGCTGCCCGCCTGCACACACAGACCACGTCGAGAATTTACGGGTTCTGGCCGTTCAGCGGGAGGTTTCGGATCAGGCAGAAGAAATGTGGCCCGGCAGACGACTGGAGCGCAGAACGCACCATTGGCCTGGGCGGCGCGCCGAAGTTTCAGCCACTGCCCAGGCCTGGTGCATACTCAGCCGACGTTGGTGCCGCCTTCGGCGATACGCCGCACCGCATTGAGGAAGACGTCGATCTCCTCGTGGGTGTTGTAGAAGGAGAATGACGGGCGCACGGTCGCCTCGAGGCCCAACCGCCGCAGAGCTGGTTGCGCGCAGTGATGACCCGCGCGCACCGCGATTCCCTCGGCGTTCAGCGCCTTGCCCACCTCGAGCGGCTCGTGACCGGCCAGCACGAAGGACAGCACGCTGGCCTTCTCCTCGGCGGTACCCACCAGGCGCACACCGGGGATGTCCGCCAACCGCGGTGTCGCATACTCCAGCAAGGTGTGCTCGTATGCCGCGATGCGTTCGATGCCCAGCCGCTGCACGTAGCGCAGTGCCTCGGTGAGCCCCACCGCGTCGGCGATGTTTCCGGTGCCGGCTTCGAACTTTGTCGGCGGGCCCTGATACAGCGAACGTTCCGTCGTGACGTCGGCGATCATGTGGCCGCCGCCCTGCCACGGCGGCGTCTCGGTCAGCGCTTCCTCGGTGCCATAGAGCACGCCAATTCCGGTGGGGCCATAGATCTTGTGTCCGGAGAACACGAAGAAATCCGCGCCGAGTTCGGCAACGTCGACCGGCATGTGCTGGATTGATTGAGCGCCGTCGATCAGCACCCGCGCACCGTAGCGATGACCCAGCTCGACGATCTTCTCCACGGGAACCACCGTGCCCAGCGCATTGGAGACCTGGCTGGCGGCGACCAGCTTGGTCCGCGGACTCAGCAGTTCCTCGAACTCCGACAGCAGCAGGTTGCCCGCGTCGTCGATCGGCGCCCACTTCAGGATCGCTCCTGTTTTCTGTGAGATCAGTTGCCAGGGAACGATATTGGCGTGGTGCTCCAGGTGGGTGATGACGATCTCGTCGCCGGGTTGCAGGTGCTTGCCGCCCCAGGCGTGCGCCACCAGGTTGATCGCCTCGGTGGTGCCACGCAAGAACACGATGTTCTCCGCCGATGGCGCCCCGATGAACTCGGCAACAGTGTCGCGCGCCTCCTCGTAGGCGTCGGTGGCCCGTGCCGCCAACTCGTGCGCGGCACGGTGGATGTTGGAGTTCTCGTGCGAGTAGAACGTCACCAGCCGGTCGATCACCACCTGCGGCTTCTGCGTGGTGGCTGCGTTGTCGAACCAGATCAGCGGCTTCCCGTTGACGACCTCTTTGAGGATCGGGAAGTCCGCTCGCACCGCGTTGACGTCGAACACCTCGTGCTCGTCGGCCAACTGCGGCACCGGGTCGTTGGCGGTGAGGAAGTGATAGTTGCCCTCGTCGCCGGCCGGTGCGTTGCGCGCAGCCGGCACGGTGTCGGTCCACCCCAGCTCAGGAACCGACGGTGCGCCGGTCGGCCACGACGGCGCTGAACCGCGGGGAGCAACCGGAACCGTCGGCACTCCTCCGGCCAGCACTCCCGGCAACGTCGGGACGATGCCTTCGGTGGGCACCGCAAATGCGCTGAGGCCAGCCGGTACGAACGGATCCGCGATGCCGCCGGACGTCGCCGCAGTTGACGGTCCTGCCGTCGTATCCGGCACGTTGCCCCGCGGGGCCACCGGAACCGCCTGCGGTGGCGGCTCCGGTTCCGGGGACGTCGGGGCAGGAAGGTAGACATCGGAGACGCCGAGCAACGGCACCGGCACGGGGTACTGATCCGCGGAACCAGCCGCCGTCTGACCTGCCGAGGCGGCCGCCGTTGTGTCCGGCGCGTTGCCCCGGGGGGCAACCGGCGCCGACTGCGGCGGACTGTCGAAACCGGGCCGGATGCTGGCCGCGTAGAGCTGGCTGGCCAGCGCCGAGAGTTCCGCAGAGCTGAGAGGCAAGTCGCTTTCGGCGTCTACCGCGCGGTGCTCACTTGTACTCATGGAATCGGTCCACGGCAACGCCATCGAGCACGGCGAGGGCGTCATCGGTGAGCACGGCCAAGGAGGTGTACAGCGTCACCAGATACCGGGCGATCGCCGACTCGTTGATGCCGGTGAACCGCACCGACAACCCCGGCGCCTGCTCGCCGACCAGGCCGGGCTGGAACAGCCCCACCACGCCTTGGCGCTCCTCGCCGGTGCGCACCAGGATGAACTTGGTCTTGCTCTTCTCCACCGGCACCTTGTCCGACGGGATGATCGGGATGCCTCGCCACGTGATGAACTGCGCGCCGAACAGGCTGACGACCACCGGAGGCACGCCGCGACGGGTGGCCTCGCGGCCGAATGCGGCGACACCCAGCGGGTGGGTCAGGAAGAAGCTGGGCGTCTTCCAGACCTTGGTGATCAACGCGTCGAGATCATCGGGCGTGGGCGGACCACCCAACGTCTGGATCGTCTGCTCGGGAGTCGCCTGCGCCAGCAATCCGTACTCGGGACTGTTGACCAGCTCGAACTCCTGGCGTTCCTTGATCGTCTCGATGGTCAGCCGCAGCTGCTGGGTGACCTGGTCGTGCGGGCTGGAGTACAGGTCAGACACCCGGGTGTGAATGTCGAGCAGCGTGGCGATCGTCCGCAGTGTGTACTCGCGCGGGCTGGTCTCGTAGTCGACATAGGTCTCGGGTAGCGGTCCCTCGCTGCCGGCACCGTCTTCAGACTTGACCGCGACCTGCTCGGGATTGACGACCCGGTTGACCCGATAGATGCCGGCCTCCACGGGGACCCAGCTCAGCAGATGGAGCAGCCAGCGCGGGGTGATGGTGGAAAGCTGGGGAACAGTCTTTGTCGCGTTGGCTAGCTGCCTGGCAGCAAGATCGCCAAGTGCCTGTGACTCGTTCTGAGCCGACGTCATCGTGGTCCTTCCGTCGTCGAGTATTGATCGGTGTCCGGCCGCAGGCCAGCCGACCAATGTGGCTCCGCACTGAACCACGGCAAGTGTAAAACTCAGCGTGATTTTTATCTCGGCGGGGGTGCGGGTTCAGCGGTCGAAGGGCCCGCGTCAAATCATGCCCTATAGTGGCGATATGCAACACGCCGCACAGCCGCGCTTCGTCCCCTCGCGCCGCCTCGCCGCCATCTGTTGTTGCTGTTGTTGTCGTTGATTTCCTGACGCCCTTCTGACGCTGTAGAAATCTTCGCGCTTACCCGCCTCAGGGCGATCAACTCCGCTTGGTCGGAGAGGTCGAATTGCGCACCGCTCCAAAGTCTTTCAGGAAGCTCAAGCAACAATGACTGTTCTATATCCCAGCCACCGCACCGCGGGATGGATAGCGACCACCAGCCGCGTCGCGATCCGTCCGGCCGCTGAACTGTCGCGCCTGACCCGCTACCGCGGCGGCACTTATTCGCACACGGTGGAAAAAGTCATCTTCATCGACGGCAACTGGGCGCGCACCGACCTGATTCGGCTCAATCCCAACGTGCCGGCCTACTCGCTGGACTTCACCGGCGTCTCGCCCCACCACCCCTCGCGCTACCAGCTGGGCACCTGGTCGGAGCTGTCTCATTTGCGCGGGTCGGGCAAAGAGGACGAGGTCGACTGGATCCTGCGACACTCCTATCCCCTGCTGCCCACCGCCGAGCTGAGCCGTCGCCTGCGCGATGCCGGCTATCCGATCGGACCGGCCAACATCAGCGAACACGAGGCGATCGCCGCCACCCAGGCCGCGATCTGGTACCTGACCAACGGGCTGGCCCTGGACACCCGGCCGCTCAACGTGCCGATCGCCGTGCGTCGCACCCGCGGGTCGGTCACCACGTTCGAATTCGACGGCGAACCTCAGCTGGGCGGCTATTCGGTGTGCTCCGGGTCTGACATCACCGCCGTGCTGCGACTCCAAAAATCATCCAATGGCGTTGTCTGGCATGATGTCTCGGGATCATTGCTGACCACCGGCACCCACGCGGGCCGCTATCAACGCACACTGGGCGAGGGCAGCACGCTGTCGACCAGCAGCCACGGCCGCGGCGGACGCGGTTATCGCTACTACCGGCTGATCGTCACGTCCGAGACCGGCACACCGAAAATCGAGCACGCCAATTTTTGGTTGACCGGTGCCCGGCATTACCGCAACGCCGACAAGGTTGTGCATCTGTACAACTACCTGCTCAGCGGGGCGGCAGCGGCTGTTCGCAGACCCCACACGCCCGGCGTTGAGCCGGCACTCATCGATGTCCACGCGGTCGCCGACGCCGACCTGATCGGACCCTTCCAGGTAACTACCCCGCTAACGCTCACCGCGTCAGATGGACACCAGCTCGTTGACGCGGACCGTTATGCCGTGGATGCAGTCCAGCCGCGGACCGATTTCTACATTCGCCGAGCACCGGGTTCGTCGGCCGCGACCGTAACCGCGAAAACTCCGGCCGATCTGCACGGACGCGTGTTGACCGGAGTGGCATTGGACCGCGCGGCACAACGGTTTACCCCAGTTGCGCTAGCCATCCCCACCGAGACAGCCATAGAGTTCGACATAAGCTGGTAGGCCGACGACCTTTGATCCGCGACCGTGGGAGCGAATCTAAATGAGCATTGCCGAAGACATCACGCAACTAGTCGGAAATACGCCGCTGGTCCGCCTGCGCCGGGTAACCGAGGGCGCCGTGGCCGACGTGGTGGCCAAGTTGGAGTACTTCAACCCCGGGGGAAGCGTCAAAGATCGCATCGGAGTCTCGATGCTCGATGCCGCCGAAGAAGCGGGGCTGCTCAAGCCGGACACCATCATTCTCGAGCCCACTAGTGGGAACACTGGCATTGCGCTGGCGATGGTCGCGGCGGCGCGCGGCTACAAACTCGTTCTGACCATGCCGGACACCATGAGCATCGAGCGCCGAGTGTTGTTGCGTGCGTACGGCGCCGAGCTCGTCTTGACCCCGGGCAAAGATGGCATGCCGGGCGCGATCGCCAAGGCCGAGGAGCTGGCCAAGAGCGACCAGCGGTATTTCGTGCCCCAGCAGTTCGAGAACCCGGCCAACCCGGCTATCCATCGGGCCACCACCGCGGAAGAAGTGTGGAAGCAGACGGACGGGAAGATTGACTTCTTCATCTCGGGCGTGGGCACCGGCGGCACCATTACTGGTGTCGCGCAGGTCCTGAAAGAACGCAAGCCGGACACCAAGTTCATCGCCGTCGAGCCGGCCGCATCGGCGGTGCTGTCCGGCGGACAAAAAGGGCCGCATCCGATCCAGGGCATCGGCGCGGGTTTCATTCCCCCGGTTCTCGATCAAGATCTGGTCGACGAGGTCATCACTGTCGGCAACGACGATTCGCTCAACATGGCCCGCCGACTGGCACGCGAAGAAGGCCTGCTGGTCGGGATCTCTTCGGGCGCAGCGGTAGTCGTTGCGCTCCAAGTCGCTCGCCGAGCCGAGAACAAAGGCAAGCTCGTGGTCGTCGTCCTGCCCTCGTCCGGTGAACGGTATTTGAGCACCGTGCTGTTCTCCGATTTGGCCGACTAGCCATGCTTGCCGCGTTCCGGGGCGACATCCAAGCGGCAAAAGTCCGCGATCCGGCCGTCCCCAGCACGCTGCAGGTCGTGTTCGCCTACCCAGGTGTGCACGCGATCTGGGGCCACCGGGTCAGCCACTGGCTGTGGGGACGCGGTGCGAAAGTGGCCGCTCGCACGCTCGGTGAGATAACCCGGATCCTGACCGGGGTGGACATCCATCCCGGCGCGATCATCGGAACCGGCTTGTTCATCGACCACGCGACTGGTGTGGTGATCGGCGAAACCGCCGAGGTCGGTGACGACGTCACGATCTACCACGGCGTCACGCTCGGGGGAACCGGTGCAGACACCGGCAAACGTCATCCGACCATCGGCGACCGGGTGATCATCGGCGCCGGCGCGAAAGTCCTCGGCGCGATCAAAGTCGGTGATGACAGCCGGATCGGCGCCAATGCCGTTGTCGTCAAAGAAGTTCCGAGCAGCGCCGTGGTCATCGGAGTTCCCGGGCAGGCCATCAGCCATCACGGCTCGAGCGGCAGTGACGCCGCGATACCCGACCTGGTCGGGATAAGCCTGCAGTCCCTGCTGACCAGGGTCGCCAAACTCGAGTCGCAGAGCGACTCACCGCAGACCGGTCGCGTCATCCGACCGCCCGAAGCCGGCGTGTGGCACGGCGAGGACTTCTCTATCTAGGCTGCGCCGGATTCCTGCCAGGCGTCGTAGCCGCCCATCAGGTCTGCGACGGCATGAAACCCTGCAGCGCGCAACAGGCTTGCCGCCACCAGCGAGCGGTAGCCACTGGCGCAGTACGTGACCACCGGCGCCCGGTAATCCAGACTGTCGATTGAATCGGTCAGGGACGGTAGCGGAATCTCACGCGCGCCGTGGATCACGCCCTCGGCCGTCTCTCCAGGGTTGCGCACGTCGACCAGCTGAAGGTCGGGCTCCGTGTACAGCAGTTCCACAAGCTGCTCAGGCGTGAAACGCGAAGCGGTTTCGACCAGATTATGCCATCGCGTGAAAACACCTGGCAAGTCTCGTAATTGGCCTATCACCCGATCGAAGCCGACCCTGGCGAGGCGGGTCTTGGCTTCCTGCGCATGCGCTTCATCACCGACCAGGATGATGTCGCTGTCCGGCGACACGACAATACCGACGGATTCCGCGAAGCGCCCTTGCAATCCGACGTTGACCGCACCGCGCAGGTGTCCGCGGGCATACTCGGCCTCGTCTCGACCATCGAGCAGAATGGCCCCCACCGCAGCGTGCCTGCAGACATCGTCGATGTCCAGCAACGGCGGCGGGCTATCGTCGCGCAGCGGATGCTGCTCACGATTGCGCACCGAGTCGAACTGGAAGTAGCGCGGCCGCGGCGGCTGATCCTCGGTGAGCGTTGCGACAAATCGCTCGACTCCGACGATTTGGAGCGCGTAGTTGGTTCGCCGCTGCTCACCGATCGTCGAGCTGGTTTCACTCGACAAGTTTTTGCCGCACGATGACCCCGCCCCGTGCGCGGGGAAGACACGAGTGGCATCGGGTAGCTTCAGAAGCTTGTCGTGCAGCGACTGATACATCGAGCGTGCCAAGGTCTTGGCCGACAGGCCGTTGTCCGCCAGCAGGTCTGGACGTCCCACGTCGCCGACGAACAACGTGTCGCCGGTCAGCACGCCATAGGGCACCTCATCGTCGGCATGCTCGTACACCACAATGCAGATCGACTCAGGTGTGTGGCCCGGCGTCGCGAGAATTTCCAAAGTGACGTCCCCCAGCGAGATCTGCTGGCCATCGTGCAGCGGCTCCACCGGGAACTCGACATGCGCATCTTCGCCGTACGAGATCACCGCTCCGGTAGCTGCGGCCAGCTCCAGATGACCGCTCAAAAAGTCGGCGTGGATATGGGTTTCGACGACGCGTTCGATGCGCAAGCCGTGTTCAGCCGCGTCGCTCACATATTCGTCGACGTCACGACGGGGGTCGACCACGACTGCCCGGCCGGTCGTCTCGTCCCCGATCAGATATGACGCTTGCGACAAACAGTCGAGGTAGTGCTGCGTGAAGATCATGCCGCTCCGCTCCCAAGTCCCTCAAAGACTATGTTCCCGCCCATGGCACCGACCGGCAATTTGAAATCAGTCTGAGTTCAAGATGTGCCTGGTAGCAGCCGCCGATTACGTTCCGGTCAGGTCGACGTCGTTGAATGCGGTGACCCAACGATACGGTGGACGCGCTGTGTTCGGCTCACCAGGACGCTCGACGCCGAGTACCGACCAGCCGGCCTCGGCCGCGGCGTCGAGTTCGTCGGGATGGTCGGA
>DATAZN010000020.1:0-15614 GCA_036272035.1 Mycobacterium sp.
ACCGTCGCGCTGGCGCTGTTCGGCTACCTCAAGGTCCGGCGCATCCGCGGCCCGCAGCAGACCATCGAATCGGTCAAGGAGACGCGGTCGGCGTTGACACCGGGTCAAGACAAGTCCTCGGCACCGGCGCTGCATTCGGCGCAGGGCGGGACGCCCGCCGATCCCTCGGGTTGGTAGATGGCCCCACCAGATCCGTCGGTCACCCGTATCGACGGTCCATGGCGTCATCTGGACGTGCACGCCAACGGCATTCGGTTTCATGTCGTCGAGGCGACACCGGACGACCAAGACACCACCGCTCCGACGGCGCAGCCGCTGGTGATCATGCTGCACGGCTTCGGCTCGTTCTGGTGGTCGTGGCGTCACCAGTTGCGTGGGCTGACCGGAGCCCGCGTGGTCGCGATGGATCTGCGGGGCTACGGCGGCAGCGACAAACCGCCCCGCGGGTATGACGGCTGGACGCTGGCCGGGGACACCGCCGGACTGATCCGCGCACTGGGGCACACGTCGGCAACGCTGGTCGGTCACGCCGACGGTGGCCTGGTGTGCTGGGCCACCTCGGTGCTGCACTCGCGACAGGTGCGTGCGATCGCCGTGATCAGTTCGCCGCACCCGGCCGCGCTACGGCGCTCAGCGCTGACCCGCCGCGATCAAGGCCGGGCTTTACTGCCTTCGCTGCTGCGCTATCAGGTGCCGATCTGGCCGGAGCGCGCGCTGACCCGGCACAACGGCATCGGGCTCGAGCGTCTAATACGCAGCCGCGCCGATGCTAAATGGGTTGCATCCGAAGACTTTTCCGAAACGATCGGTCACCTGCGCCAAGCGATCCAGATTCGGTCAGCCGCGCATTGTGCACTGGAGTACCAGCGGTGGGCGGTACGCAGCCAACTCCGCGAAGAGGGCCGACGCTTCATGAGATCGATGAGCCGACCGTTCGGAATCCCGATGCTGCACATTCACGGCGATGCCGATCCCTACGTCCTGGACGATCCAGTCGAACGTACACAGCGCTACGCGCCGCACGGTCGCTACGTATCAATCTCTGGCGCAGGACATTTCAGTCACGAAGAGAAGCCGGACGAAGTCAACGGTCACCTATCGCGTTTCCTCGAGCGGGTGTACCGGTCGCCACTCAACTGACGCACTCGCCGGTGGACACCGGCGCGGTGTCACCGATATGCGCCAGCTGCGCGGCCACCTCTTTGGCGGTCAGCACAAAACCGGTGTCATTGTCGTCGACCGCCGCACCGAACACAACACCGACCACCTGACCATCGAGATCGATCAGCGGCCCACCCGAATTACCTTGTTCCACATTGGCTCTGACGGTGTAGACCTCGCGGTTGATCGTCGCTTTCCGGTAGATGTCGGGTCCGTTGAGTTCGATGAGTTCCCGGATTCTGGCCGGCGTCGCCATGAATCCGCCACCACCCGGGTAGCCCATCACGATGCCTTCGGTGCCCGATGTCACCGGGGCGTTGGCGAACGCCAGCGGCCCCGCCGGCAGGTGCGGCACCGAGAGGATCGCGATGTCGACCGTCGGATCGTAGGACACCACGGTGGCGTCGTAAGGATTGCCGCTAGCCTCCACAGTGACGTTGTTCGACCCCGCGACCACGTGCGCGTTGGTCATCACGCGGTCCGGCGACAGCACAAATCCGCTGCCCTCCAACACTTTCTGACACCCGGGAGCGATCGCACGGATCTTCACCACGCTCGGTTCGGTGTTCGCGACGACGGGATTTTTGGCCAGCGTGGCATCCGGGGCGGCAACCGCCACGACTGGTGTGCGACTGAACGGCTCCAGCACCTGCGGCAGGCCCGAGGTGTCCAGCAGTGCGGACAACCGCTTGGGCACCGTCTTCAGCCATTCCGGCGCATAGTCGTTGACCTGAGCCAGTACCCGCGAACCACGCACTGCCGCAGCCAAACTGGGCTGACCCGCCGAGGACGTCAACGGCGTCGCCAACATCCACGCCGCCACCAACACCACCACCAGCTGCACGGCCACACCGATCAGCGAGTCGAAAAATCGGACCGAGTTGCTGTGGATCGCACCACGCACCGCGCGGCCCAGCACCACACCGGCGACTTCGCCGACCACGACCAGCGCCAGGATCAAGAACAACGCTGCGAACAGCTTTGCCCGCGGTGCGGCGACATGAGCGACGAGGTGCGGAGCCAGCAGCACGCCCGCGATCGCGCCGAGCAGCACGCCCACGAACGAGAGCAACGAGCCGAGCGCACCCGAGCGCCAACCCGAGACCGCGGCTATGAAAGCCACTGCCAGCACCGCGATGTCCAACCACTGTGAGGAGCTCATCAGGCCTCATCCTCGTCGCCGACCAGGGCCATCGCTTCGTCCAGCTCGCGAACATCGCTGGCGTCCCAGGGCTTTGCCCAACCAGCGACATCCAACATTGCCGAAATCACCTGACCGGTGAAGCCCCAGACCAGCATCTCGTTCAACAGAAATGCCGGACCGGCGAAGCGGCGACTGAAGGTGCGGCGATACACCATCAGCCGGTTGGCGGGATTGATAAAGGCCCTAACCGGAACTCGGGCCACCTTTGCTGTTTCAGCCTGATCCATGACGGCAATCGGCCCCGGATCCGGCGAGTACGCCAGCACCGGGACGACGTGAAAACGTGACGGCGCGATGAACGTTCGCTCCATCGTAACCAGTGGATGCAGTCTGGCAGTATCGATTCCGGTCTCTTCGCGCGCCTCTCGCAGCGCGGTCGCCACCGGCCCGTCGTCACCGGGATCGGATGCGCCCCCGGGGAACGCGGCCTGGCCGGCGTGGTGACGCAACGTGGCGGCCCGCACGATCAGCAGCAGGTCCGCGTCGTCAGGAAGGGAGTCGGGTGCACTGCCGCTCGACTGCGGACCCGAAAACAGCACCAGCACTGCCGCTTCGCGTCCGCCGTTACCTGCCGCGGCTTTCGACGCAGTCACCATTGCCAGCACATCGGCGGGCAGGCGTCGCCGGTAAGCATCCGGTATCTCACCGACGTTGTCGACTAGCGGTTGCAACCAGGGCGGCCCGAGCTCAGGCGCCAAGACATCCGAACCAAGACGCTGGGGAGTGCCGCCTCCGCTCACCGGCGCCTCCCTCGTACATCCAACCGCCCGAATCTCCCCCGGGCCGCTCCGCGGTGCGCATCGTCGATCGGCGTCATCGTGTCTGAGCTCCGACCGCAGCCATGATCTCGTCGGCTGTGGCGAAAGCGCGTGGCAGCGTTTTCGCAACGCTACCGTCCGAGTTCAACACCACTGTCGCGGGCATCACATTGGGCACCCGCAGCGCCGCCGCGACCCGACGACCGCCGTCCTGCAGCGTCGGCAGCCGGACGCCCAGCTCCGCGAGCCGCAGCAAGCCGGCCGCCTCGTTCTCGTCCTGGTGCACCGTCACCACTATCACGTCGGATCCGACCCGTCGTTGGTACTCCGCCATCGCCGGGAGCTCGGCTGCGCACGGCGCGCACCAGTACGCCCACAGGTTGAGCACGATGCGGTGGCCGGCCAACGCCGGCCCGACGTCGACGACCGAGCCGTCGGCGGCGCATTCGGCCGTCACATGGCGCAACGCCGCCGGACCGGGCTGCCCACCCGGATGCGGACACGGGGCCAGTTCGGCGCGTTGGCGCGGTCCGGCCAGCGCCGCCGCAGTGTCGGCGTCGCGGTGCTCGCGAGCGGAAGCGGCCGACGGAGACTTGGACGAGTGCGACGCGTCCCGCAGTTCCACCAGCAACGCGACGAGCAGCGCGGCCACGACCACCAGGACCGCGACGGTCCAGCGAGTGGCTCGAGAGGTGAACGTGATCAAGGGATTCCCGACGCAGGGCGCCGCTACAGCCCGGCCATCGCCAGGAGGTGTTTGGTTTCCGGTCCCTGCACCAGCGCGGCGGCGATCTCCGGCTCGGTCGGCCCTGTACCGAACGACGGGCAATCCCCGGCCAGCACGCACGCCCCGCAGGCCGGTTTGCGGGCGTGGCACACCCGGCGACCGTGAAAGATCACCCGGTGACTGAGCAGCGTCCACTCCTTGCGTTCGATGAGTTCGCCGATGGCGTGCTCGACCTTGACCGGATCCTCCTCGGTCGTCCAGCCCCACCGCCGGACCAAGCGCCCGAAGTGGGTGTCGACGGTGATTCCAGGGACGTCGAACGCATTGCCCAGGATGACGTTCGCGGTTTTACGCCCCACACCAGGCAACGTCACCAGCTCGTCCATGGTGTTAGGCAGTTCGCCGTCGAATCGCTCGATCAACGCCTGACCGAGGCCAATCAACGACGTCGCCTTATTGCGATAAAAACCGGTTGGACGAATGAGAGTTTCGAGTTCTTCGCGATCGGCCTGCGCGTAACCCAGTGCGGTGCGATAACGCAGGAACAGCGCAGGGGTGGTGAGATTTACCCGCTTGTCCGTGCTTTGCGCCGACAAAATCGTCGCCACCGCGAGTTCCAGGGGCGTGGTGAAGTCCAACTCGCAGTGCGCATCGGGAAACGCCTGTGCGAGTTTACGATTCATCCGGCGGGCCCGACGCACCAAGCCGGTTGGCGTCTCCGAGGACCAACGGCGGGCGTCGGCGGCGCCGGCCCGGGTAGAGGCTTTGCCGGCGGCGCGAGAAGGTTTGGCCGTTGTCACCTAGACAGGGTACTCATTCGTGATCCTGCTGAGACCTTGGCCGTGTTTACTAGCTGCTTGTGTCCTGGTTGCTCGTTGCACTCACCCCCGGGTTGCTAATGCTTGCAACTTTCGGGCTTCAACGGCTGGAAGCCGGCTTGGAAAGCGACACGCTCACGGCACGGGACGTCACGGAATTTCTCGAGCAGGCCGAACCGATTGATGTGCGCACATTGGCCCGGAAGGGAATGCCCGAGGCCCTGGACTCCCTGCACCGCCGGATCAACGACGAAACGGCGTATCTACCGAGCAGCGCGGAGCCCATTACCGATCAATGGTCGGCGGCCACCTTAATCTGCGCCCCTAATCAACCCGCCTCACCCAGACAGCCGCATCAGCATTCGCGGGCGAATCGGCAATTTGCGCCGCGTGAGCATGCCAATCGTGTGTAGCGTTGGCACGTCGAGTCGAAGGCTTTCCTCCTAGACTCATTTCGCCAGGCTCCTGAAGGCTGGCCGTTGCGCTAGGAGGTCCCCGCTGCCGGGGGCGGCCGGGCAATCGACCGAGAAAAGCTTTAGTCACCTGATTAGCTAAGGGGCAACGTGGACGAGATCCTGGCGAGGGCCGGAATCTTCCAGGGCGTGGAACCGAGCGCCGTCGCCGCGCTGACCAAGCAACTGCAACCCGTCGACTTCCCGCGTGGACACACAGTTTTCGCCGAGGGCGAACCGGGTGATCGGCTGTACATCATCATTTCGGGCAAGGTCAAGATCGGCCGCCGGTCACCGGACGGCAGGGAAAATCTGCTGACCATCATGGGTCCGTCCGACATGTTCGGTGAATTGTCGATCTTCGACCCCGGACCGCGTACCTCCAGCGCGACGACTATCACCGAGGTTCGTGCGGTGTCGATGGACCGCGACGCGTTGCGGGCCTGGATCGCCGATCGTCCCGAGATCGCCGAGCAGCTGCTGCGCGTGCTGGCCCGCCGGCTGCGCCGCACCAACAACAATCTCGCCGACCTCATCTTCACCGACGTGCCTGGCCGGGTCGCCAAGCAGCTGCTGCAACTCGCTCAGCGGTTCGGCACCCAGGAGGGCGGCGCGATGCGGGTGACTCACGACCTGACTCAGGAAGAGATCGCTCAGCTGGTCGGCGCCTCGCGTGAGACGGTGAACAAGGCGCTGGCCGACTTCGCCCACCGTGGCTGGATTCGCCTGGAGGGCAAGAGCGTGCTGATCTCGGACTCCGAGCGGCTGGCCAGGCGCGCGCGCTAGCGACGCAGATAGTCCAGCTGGGCCTGCACCGACCACTCCGCTACGTCCCACAGCTCCTCGTCGACGTCGACGTAGACGTGCTCGACGACCTGACGCGTCGTGGCCTCATCGCCGAGTGCGCGTAACGCCGACCGGACCTGCTCCAGCCGCTGCTCCCGATGGGCCAGGTATCCCGCCGCCACCGCTTCCACGTTGGCCAGGTCGGGGCCATGTCCGGGCAGCACGGTGCGCTGACCCAGCCTACGCAGCCGCTGGAGCGACACCAGATAGTCCGCCAGGCTGCCGTCCTCGTTGTCGATGACGGTCGTTCCCCGGCCCAGCACGGTGTCCGCGGTCAGCACCGCATCGTCGAGGACGAACGACAACGAGTCGGCGGTGTGGCCGGGTGTCGCCCACACCGTGATGCGCAGGCCCGCAGCGTCGATCACCTCGCCATCGGTGAGCTCGCTGGACAGGCCACGCAGAAATCCGCTGCCCGCCGAGCGGACCGGTGCGCCGGTCAGGTCCACCAGCTTGTCGATCGCGTCGGTATGGTCGCCGTGCCGATGGCTGATCAGGACCAGCGCGATCCGGCCCACCCCGGCCAGTTTCGCGATGTGCTCGTCGTTGTCGGGGCCGGGATCGACCACCACCACCTCGTCGCTGCCCGGACCACGCAGCACCCAGGTGTTGGTGCCCTCCAGCGTCATCAGGCCCGGATTGTTGGCCAGCAGCACCGACGCGGTATGGGTGACCGGGCGCAACTCGCCGTAAGCGGGATGCGTCAGCGCCTCAGCGGTTTCCGTCACGGCCGCTACCCGACCTCGACCACCAGTTCGATCTCGACCGGGGCGTCCAACGGCAATTCGGCGACGCCGACCGCCGAGCGCGCATGCACGCCGCTGTCGCCGAACACGTCGGCCAGCAGATCCGAGGCCCCGTTGACCACGCCCGGCTGACCGTCGAATCCCGGTCCGGATGCGACGAATCCGACCACCTTCACCACCTGGGTCACCGAGTCGATACCCACCAGCGAATCGATGGCTGCCAGGGCGTTGAGCGCGCAGATCCGGGCCAGTTCCTTGCCGCGTTCGGGGGCCATGTCGACGCCGACCTTGCCCGCCTGCACCAGCTTGCCGTCCTGCATCGGCAGCTGGCCCGAGGTGTAGACAAAGTTGCCGCTGCGCACCGCGGGGACATACGAGCCCAACGGCTTCACGACGACCGGCAAGTCGACTCCGAGTTCGGCGAGCCGGGCCGACGCGCTCACTTCGGGCGCTTCAGATACGCGACGTGCTGCTCACCGGTCGGGCCTTGCAGCACGGAGACCAGCTCCCATCCGTCGGCGCCCCATTGATCGAGGATTTGCTTGGTGGCGTGGGTCAGCAACGGGACCGTTGCGTACTCCCAGGTTGTGGGTTGGCTCATATCCCGAGCTTATCGGCAGGCCCGTCGCGCGATCTGGTTAGCATGCAGGGGTGGCGACCACATCGAGCGGCGGCAGCAACGTCGGCTGGCCATCGCGATTGTCGAAGGCCCGTCTGCATTTCGTGACCGGCAAAGGCGGCACCGGTAAATCGACGGTTGCGGCCGCGCTGGCGCTGACCCTGGCTTCCGGCGGGCGCAAGGTGTTGCTCGTCGAAGTCGAAGGGCGCCAAGGGATTGCGCAACTCTTCGATGTACCGCCGCTGCCCTACAAAGAGCTCAAGATCGCGACGGCCGAACACGGTGGCCAGGTCAACGCGCTGGCGATCGACATCGAGGCAGCCTTCCTGGAATACCTCGACATGTTCTACAACCTCGGCATCGCCGGCAAAGCGATGCGCCGCGTCGGCGCGATCGAGTTCGCGACGACGATCGCTCCGGGGCTGCGGGATGTCTTGCTCACCGGGAAGATCAAGGAGTCGGTGATCCGGACCGAAAAAGGGACCAAGAACCCGGTTTATGACGCGATTGTCGTCGACGCACCGCCGACCGGTCGCATCGTGCGCTTCCTGGACGTCACCCGGGCGGTGTCCGACCTGGCCAAGGGCGGCCCGGTCTACTCGCAGGCCGAGGGCGTGGTGAAGATCCTGCACTCCGACCAAACAGCCATCCACCTGGTCACTCTCCTGGAGTCGCTGCCGATGCAGGAGACCAAGGAAGCCATCGACGAATTACAGGAGCTGGGTTTGCCGATCGGATCGGTCATCGTCAACCAAAACATCCCGGTTCACCTCCAGCCCGACGATCTCGTCAAAGCGGCCGAGGGCGACGTCGACGCCGACGCGGTACGGGCGGGCCTGTCGGCTGCCGGGATCAAGCTGAGCGACGCGGACTTCGCGGGCTTGCTCACCGAGACCATCCAGCACGCCACCCGGATCACCGCGCGCGCGGCGACCGCGAAGCAGCTCGACGAGCTGAAGGTGTCACGACTGGAGCTGCCGACCATCGCCGACGGTGTCGATCTCGGCAGCCTCTATGAACTCTCGGAATCTCTTGCGCAGCAGGGGGTTCGATGAGCACCACACCGCCGACTCTGGATCTGGCCGGCATTCTGGGTGACACCGCCAACCGTGTCGTGGTGTGTTGCGGCGCGGGTGGGGTCGGCAAGACCACCACCGCCGCGGCCATGGCGTTGCGCGCGGCGGAGTACGGCCGCACTGTGGTTGTTCTGACGATCGACCCGGCCAAGCGGCTGGCGCAAGCGTTGGGCATCAGCGATCTCGGCAACTCGCCGCAGCGCGTGCCGCTCGCCCCCGAGGTGCCCGGTCAGCTCTTCGCGATGATGCTCGACATGCGTCGCACGTTCGACGAGATGGTGATCCAGTACTCCGGATCCGATCGCGCACAGGCGATTCTGGATAACCAGTTCTACCAAACGGTTGCCACCTCGCTGGCCGGCACGCAGGAGTACATGGCGATGGAAAAGCTCGGCCAGTTGCTGGCTGAGGACCGCTGGGATCTGGTCGTCGTGGACACCCCGCCATCGCGCAACGCGCTGGACTTTCTCGATGCACCCAAACGACTGGGCAGCTTCATGGACAGTCGGCTGTGGAAACTGCTGCTGGGGCCCGGCCGTGGGATCGGGCGGCTGGTAACCGGTGCGGTCGGCTTGGCGATGAAAGCGCTGTCGACCGTCCTCGGTTCGCAGATGCTGGGCGATGCGGCAGCCTTCGTTCAATCGCTGGACGCCACCTTCGGCGGTTTCCGGGAGAAAGCCGACCGCACCTATTCGTTGCTCAAGCGGCGGGGTACCCAATTCGTCGTGGTCTCGGCCGCCGCACCAGATGCGCTGCGGGAGGCGTCGTTCTTCGTGGACCGGCTTTCTGAGGAAAACATGCCGCTGGCCGGGCTGATCCTGAACCGAACCCATCCGATGCTGTGTTCGCTCCCCGTCGAGCGCGCCATCGACGGCGTCGAGACATTCGCGAGCGGTCCGGAAGCCACCGACACCACCGGCGCGAACATCTTGACCAAGGCAGTCCTGCAGATCCACGCCGACCGCGCTGCGACGTCGAAGCGAGAGATCCGGCTGCTGTCGCGATTCACCGGGGCCAACCCCCACGTGGCGATCGTCGGCGTGCCATCACTGCCGTTCGACGTCTCCGATCTGGAGGCGCTGCGGGCGATCGCCGACCAAATGACTTCGGTCGGTTGACGATTCGGGCCGGGCAACGGCCCGCCGAGGAGGCCGCCAATCAGCTGCGGCCGGCTAAAGGAGTTGCAGGCTGTTAGCCGACGCTGCGGTGCTTGCGCTGGGTACTGAAGAACTCCGCCCAGGAAACCACCTCGGGGTGCTGCTTGAGCAGCGCCCGACGCTGACGTTCGGTCATCCCGCCCCAGACGCCGAACTCGACACGGTTGTCCAGCGCGTCAGCGCCGCACTCCAACATCACCGGGCAGTGCCGGCAGATGACCGCGGCCTTGCGTTGTGCAGCCCCCCGGACAAACAGCTCGTCGGGGTCAGCCGCCCGGCACAGCGCCTTGGAAACCCAAGCGATCCTCGACTCCGCCTCAGCCCCAAACGGAATGGTGGCTGCAGGTGCGGCTGCGTTCGTCTTACGCGCCGCGGTCCGAATACCTGACACCAGCGATTCCCCTTCGCTCTTGCCACCGGTGTGGCGCCCACTGCGTGATCCAGAAACCCGATGCGACGTGTGCCACACTGTGCCTGTCGGTGTTACCTGTATCTCATTGTGTGGATAAGCTACGTGGTCAGGTACCAATTACGCAACATTCTTTGACCCCCTTTTTTGGGACGACCGTGCAATCCGATCATGAAGGGGACTCCGGACCGGGCGAATGAGGCGAGTAATAGCCGCCTGAGCTGCGGCTGAGAGAAACCTGAGGCGCGAAGGCCGGGGAAGATGTCCTCGTGGACCACTCGCGCAGACTTCCGTCGTAGCGCCGCTAATGTAGTTGCCATGTCGGAGCGCCCCGCGACCGCGGTCACCATCGCCAAGCTCGCCGGGTGCTGCTTGCTCGCCAGCATCATCGTCGCCGCGCTGCTGTTCCCCGTCGCCGGTGGCATCGGGCTGGTGTCCAACCGGGCCTCCGAAGTCGTCGGCAACGCATCGGCGCAACTTCTCGAGGGCGATGTCCCGGCGGTGACCACGATGGTGGACGCGAAGGGTAACACCATCGCTTGGTTGTACTCGCAGCGCCGATTCGAGGTGCCCGGCGACAAGATCGCCAACACCATGAAGCTGGCCATCGTCTCGATCGAGGATAAGCGATTCGCCGAGCACAACGGCGTCGACTGGAAGGGCACGCTGACCGGCCTGGCCGGCTACGCCTCGGGCGACGCCGACACCCGCGGTGGCTCGACGATCGAGCAGCAGTATGTAAAGAACTACCAATTACTAGTGATCGCGCAGACCGACGCCGAAAAGCGTGCGGCGATCGAGACCACCCCGGCGCGCAAACTGCGCGAGATCCGGATGGCGCTTACTTTGGACAAGACCTTCACCAAGCCGGAGATCCTCACCCGCTACCTCAACCTGGTGTCGTTCGGTAACAACGCTTTCGGCGTGCAGGACGCGGCGCAGACGTATTTCGGCGTCAACGCCTCGGACCTGACCTGGCAGCAGGCCGCATTGCTGGCCGGACTCGTCCAGTCGACCAGTGCGCTCAATCCCTACATCAACCCGGACGGCGCGTTGGCCCGCCGAAACCTGGTCCTGGACACCATGATCCAGAACCTTCCCAACGAGGCCGACGCGATACGCGCCGCCAAGGCCGAGCCGCTGGGAATCTTGCCGCAGCCCAAGGAATTACCGCGCGGCTGCATCGCGGCGGGCGATCGCGCGTTCTTCTGCGACTACGTGCAGGCCTACCTGTCGCGCGCCGGCATCAATAAGGAACAGCTGGCTCGCGGCGGCTATTTGATTCGCACCAACCTGGATCCGGATGTGCAGGAACCGGTCAAGCACGCGATCGACACCTATGCCAGCCCCACCCTCGAGGGCATCGCCAGCGTGATGAGCGTGATCCGGCCCGGTAAGAACTCGCACAAGCTTGTGGCGATGGCCAGTAACCGCACCTACGGGTTGAACAGCGAAGCCGGCGAGACCATGCGATCGCAGCCGTTCTCGCTCGTCGGCGACGGGGCGGGCTCGATCTTCAAGATCTTCACGACGGCCGCTGCGATGCAGATGGGTATGGGCATCAACGCCACCCTCGATGTGCCGTCCAGGTTCCAGACCAAGGGCATGGGCAACGGCGGCGCCAAGGGCTGCCCCAAGGAGACCTGGTGCGTGATCAACGCCGGCAACTATCGCGGCTCGATGAATGTGACCGACGCACTGGCCACCTCGCCCAACACCGCGTTCGCCCGTCTGATCCAACTCGTGGGTGTGCAGCGAACCGTCGACATGGCGGTCAAGCTCGGACTGCGGTCCTATGGCGAGCCGGGCAGCGCCCGCGACTACGACCAGGAGAGCAACGAGAGCCTGGCCGACTTCATCAAGCGGCAGAACATCGGCTCGTTCACGCTGGGGCCGTTCGAGCTGAACGCGCTGGAGCTGTCGAACGTCGCAGCGACGCTGGCCTCCGGCGGCACCTGGTGCCCGGCCAATCCCATCGACAAGCTGATCGACCGCAACGGCAACCAGGTGGCCGTCACTACCGAAGCTTGTGACCAGGTGGTCCCCGAAGGGCTGGCCAACACGCTGGCCAATGCGATGAGCAAGGACGCGCTAGGCGGCGGCACGGCGTCGGGGTCCGCCGGGGCGGCGGGCTGGAGCCTGCCGGTGTCCGGAAAGACCGGGACCACCGAGGCGCACCGGTCGTCGGGCTTTGTCGGCTTCACCAACCAGTTGGCGGCGGCCAACTACATCTACGACGACTCCACGTCACCGTCCGACCTGTGCTCGTCGCCGCTGCGACGTTGTGGCGACGGAAACCTGTACGGCGGTAACGAGCCGGCCCGCACCTGGTTCACCGCGATGAAACCGATCGCCACCCTTTTCGGTGACGTGAAGATGCCGCCGACGGACCGCGAGTACGTCGAAGGCGGGCCCGGTTCCCATGTGCCGAGCATCGCGGGTCTCGACGTCGACGCCGCGCGTCAGCGCTTGAAGGATTCCGGCTTCCAGGTCTCCGAGCAGCCCGCATCGATCAACAGCAGCGCGAAGTACGGCGAGGTGGTCGGAACCTCACCGAACGGCCAAACGATCCCGGGTGCGATCATCACCATCCAGACCAGTAACGGCATTGCGCCCGCGCCACCCCCGCCACCGGAAGGCTTCCCCGGAGGTCCGGCGCCGGTGGGTTCGCAGGTGATCGAGATCCCGGGTCTTCCGCCGATCACCATTCCGATCCTGGCGCCGCCTCCTCCGTAGGCGCTTCACCGCGTGTGATCTGATGCCGCTGACGTACGGCAGTACGCTGGCCTGCATGCCCTCCGCTTTGACCGCTCTGAAAAGTACCGGTGCCGTCGCGCTTGGATCGGCTGTTGCCGGAATCGGCTACGCCTCGCTCATCGAGCGCAATGCGTTCGTGCTGCGCGAGCTGACCATGCCGGTGCTGGACCCTGGTTCGTCGCCGTTGCGGGTGCTGCACATCAGCGATCTGCACATGCGGCCCGGTCAGCGCCGTAAGCACGCGTGGCTGCGTGAACTCGCGAGCCTGGAGCCCGATCTGGTGGTCAACACCGGCGACAACTTGGCGCATCCCCGGGCGGTGCCGGCAGTCGTCCAAAGCCTCGGCGATCTGCTTTCGGTGCCCGGCGTCTTCGTCTTCGGCAGCAACGACTACTTCGGTCCGCGGCCGAAGAACCCGCTGAACTACCTGATCGACACCGGCCACCGGGTGCACGGTCAGCCGCTGCCCTGGCAGGACCTTCGGGCGGCATTCACCGAACGCGGCTGGTTGGACCTGACTCATAACCGTCGCGAATTCGAGGTGGCGGGCCTGCACATCGCGGCCGCGGGTGTGGACGATCCACACATTGCCCGGGATCGCTACGACGCGATCGCCGGTCCGGCCAGCCCGGCCGCCGACCTGCGGCTGGGGCTGACACATTCGCCGGAGCCCCGGGTGCTGGACCGCTTCGCCGCCGATGGCTACCAAATGGTGATGGCCGGCCACACCCACGGCGGACAGCTGTGCGTGCCGTTCTACGGAGCTCTGGTGACCAACTCCGGCCTCGACCGGTCGCGCGCCAAAGGTCCGTCACGCTGGGGTTCCAACATGCGGCTGCACGTGTCTGCTGGGATCGGCACGTCTCCGTACGCGCCGGTGCGGTTCTGCTGCCGGCCAGAAGCGACCTTGCTGACATTGATTGCGGCACCCATCGGCGGGCGCGACGCGAAGCGCGAACGTGGGCGCTCGATACCCAGCTATTCGCTGGGCTAAATCGCTATTCGCTGGGCTAATCGCTATTCCTGCGAAGAATTGATCAGGGCCAGAGAATCGGATGCCGCGCTCACCGAGTCCGAGCGCTCAGTCCATCGGGATTGATTCCATGCCCCATCGGTGTCGCTGTCCGGAGCGGTAACCAGCAGCCACAGCACCCCGAGGGCCAGGAATCCACCGAACACCACGGCGCCTAACACCGTCATGATTTACTCGCTTCCGTCGCACATCGTGCTCTTTTAGTTTATGGAATGACTCCGACATCCCGGTTATTCCACGCCGGACTGTGGTGCAAATCCCCGACTGGAACCGATGTGATCTGCGCTGCGTTCGCGGACTGCTGCTGCCGGGCGGCGTGGTTGCCGAGGCAATCCTCTTTGGCGGGTTGCCCGGGCCGTGCGATACGCTGTCGTGGCTTCACGCGGGGTGTGGCGCAGCTTGGTAGCGCGCTTCGTTCGGGACGAAGAGGTCGTGGGTTCGAATCCCGCCACCCCGACTCGTGAAATTCGCTGGTATGTCAGCTATCCGAGTTCACTAGCTTTCGTGGGCGGGATAAGCGTGGATCACCGCGGTAGTCAGTTTGGGCAGCGCGTGAATCAGGTCGTGTTCGGAGTCGTGGGCGATGCGATGCGCGGCGGCCAAGCTCAGCGCGGGATCAACGTCGAGTTCGGCGTCGGCGTGTAGGCGGTGGCCGATCCAGCGCATCCGCACGCTGCGCACCGACTGCACCCCCACCCGGTCGGCTAACACGCATTCGGCGCTGTCAACCATTTCAGGGTCCACCCCGTCGATGAGACGGCGGAACACGTCACGCACCGCGGTGCGCAGCACCGCGAGGATGGCAACGGTGATGACCAGCCCGACGATGGGGTCGGCGAGCGGGAACCCCAGTGCGACACCGCCGGCACCGACCAGCACGGCCAACGAGGTGAACCCGTCGGTGCGGGCGTGCAGCCCGTCGGCCACCAAGGCGGCGGAGCCAATCCGCTTGCCGACCCTGATGCGGTAGAGCGCGACCCACTCATTACCGATGAACCCGGCCAAACCCGCGAGTGCGACCCAGCCGACATTCACGATCGGTAGCGGGTGGATGAGTCGTTCGATGGCTTCGGAACCGGCGACGATGGCCGACAGGGTGATCATCGCGACGACAAACAATCCCGCAAGGTCTTCGACTTTGCCGAATCCGTAGGTGTAGCGGCGGGTTGCGGCTTTCGTGCTGAGCGCGAACGCGATCCACAGCGGTACGGCGGTCAGCGCATCGGAGAAGTTGTGGATGGTGTCGGCGGCCAGTGCGATCGATCCGGACATGACCACAACGACGATTTGCGCGAGCGCCGTCGCACCCAGCACCAGCAAGCTGAGTTTGACGGCCCGAATGCCCGCAATGCTGGATTCCAGCGCGCCGTCCAGACTGTCGGCGGCGTCGTGCGAGTGCGGCGCGAAAACTTCCTTGATCGCCCCGCGTAGCCCTTTCGGATGGTCATGGTCATTGTCGTGGTGATGACCGCCGTGAGCGTGTGTCATCCCTGAGTCACCTTGCGGGGCCGACGATCGCTGGCGATGCCACGCACCGTGTCGTCGCTGCGGTGGTGGCGGGGCACCTCGGGGCCGGCATGTTCGGCGTTGTAGACCGCATCGACAACCAACTGGCTGACATGCTCGTTTTCCAGGCTGTAGAAGATCGTGGTGCCCTCGCGGCGGGTGCGCACCAGCCGCGCCATCCGCAGCTTGGCCAAATGCTGCGATACCGATGGCGCGGGCTTGCCCAGCTGTTCGGCGAGTTCGTTGACCGCCAGCTCACCGTGGGTGAGCGCCCACAGCACCCTGATCCGGGTGGGGTCGGCCAGCATGCGGAACACTTCGACGATCAGGTTGACCTGGTCTTCG
>DATAZN010000021.1:0-7297 GCA_036272035.1 Mycobacterium sp.
AGGTTCTCGCAGATCACCATGACCCGACCGTGGCGACGAATGACCTTGCACTTGTCGCAGATCGGCTTGACGCTTGGCTTGACCTTCACGGCCTTAGCCCTTCTGTTGTGCTGTTCGTTAGCTGTGAATTACTTGTAGCGGTAAACGATTCGCCCGCGAGTGAGGTCGTAGGGCGACAGCTCTACAACAACGCGATCCTCCGGAAGAATCCGGATGTAGTGCTGGCGCATCTTGCCGCTGATGTGCGCGAGCACCTTGTGCCCGTTGCTCAGTTCCACCCGGAACATCGCGTTGGGCAAGGGCTCAACGACGCGCCCCTCTACTTCGATGGCGCCGTCTTTCTTCGGCATATCTGCAGTTACTCCACTGGTTCCACTAGTCACGCACCTTCCACCCCCAGCTTGACGCAGGAGGCAGCGAACGCCGATTTTGGGAAATCGTCGCTCTACGGTGCCGAACTGCAACACCGGGCTCAGTCGCGAGGGTCTGCACCTCGTCGACCCGCGGCCAAAGCGGGCATGAAAGAGGGGCGGCTGACGCCAATGGTTAAGTGTACGCAGGTCCCACGCTCGGTGCCAATTTCCGGTTCCCGCGGCACTTTTGGCCCGCTGGCATACGCAATCGACGCCAACGTGCCAAAAGTGCGGGGTTTACGCGGCCAGGGCGGCCAGGGCGGACAAGGTCACGCCGCGGGCGCCCAGCTGCGCCCGTCCCCCGTCGTGGGCGGTCAGCACCCACGGGCCGTCGGCCAGGATCGCGACCGTGTGCTCCCAGTGGGCGGCCAGCGACCCGTCGACGGTCACGACGGTCCAGCCGTCGTCGAGTTCACGGGTGGCGTGCGAGCCGGCCGTGAGCATGGGTTCGATGGCCAGGGCCATCCCGGTCTCGAGCCGCGGGCCGCGGCCGGGCCGGCCGTAGTTGAGGACGTGCGGGTCCATGTGCATGCTGGTGCCGATGCCGTGCCCGCCGTAACCGGTCACGATGCCGTAGCGCGGGGTGGATCGGCCGGCGTGCACCGAGGTCTCGACCGCGTGCGAAATGTCCGATAGTCGCGCGCCGACGCGGACCGCGGCCAGCCCGTCCCAGAGCGCCCGCTCGCAGGCGGTCGAGAGCCCAGCCGCCTCGGGCGAGACCGCACCAATCGCGACCGTAACGGCCGCGTCACCGTGCCAGCCCTCGACAATTGCCCCGAAGTCGATCGAGATGAGGTCGCCCTCGCGCAGCACCTCGCGCTGGGCCGGGATGCCGTGCACGATCCGCTCGTTCACCGATGCGCAGATCACCGCCGGGTAGCCGTGGTAGCCGAGGAAGGACGAGCTGGCGCCCGCGGCGCGCAAGACCTCGCGCCCGATCGCGTCCAGGTCGGCCGTCGACGTGCCGGCGACCGCGGCCGCACTCATTGCGGCCAGCCCGTCGGCCACCACCAACCCGGCCCGGCGCATCAGCTCGATCTGCGGAGCCGTCTTGATCTCAATAGTGGATTTGGCCATGGCGCGATCGCTCAGGCGGCGTCGGCCCGGAGCGCCGCGATCGCCCGCTCAGTCACGTCTTCGACCACGCCCAGGGCGTCGACCCGGCTCAGCTGTCCCCGTCCGGAGTAGAACGCGATCAACGGTTCGGTCTGGCTGGAGTAGACCTCGAGCCGGTGCCGCACGGTCTCGGGAAAGTCGTCGTCGCGGTGGTAGAGCTCGCCGCCGCAGATATCGCAGATCCCGCCCTCGAGCGGGGCGTCGAACTCGACGTGCCAGATGTGGCCGCACTTCTTGCAGGTGCGCCGGCCGGACAGGCGTCGAACGACCTCATCGTCCTCGACATCGAGTTCGAGGACGGCATCGAGCTCGGTGCCGAGGTCGGACAAGATCCCGTCGAGCTCGTAGGCCTGCTGGACCGTTCGGGGAAACCCGTCGAGCAAGAAGCCAGCGGCCGCGTCCGGCTCACCGAGCCGGTCGCGCACCATTGCGTTGGTTACCTCGTCGGGGACCAGATCCCCCGCGTCCATGTACTTCTTGGCCAACTTGCCGAGATCGGTGCCGCCGGAAACATTGCTTCGGAAAATGTCACCGGTTGAGATCTTCGGGATCCGGAAGTGTTCGGCGATGAACTCCGCTTGGGTTCCCTTGCCGGCGCCGGGCGGACCGATGAGGATCGCTCTCACGTGGGCGGTGCCTCCTGGGTTTGTCGTCGCGCCAGCTATCGCGCAATCGCTTGGAGATGCCCGCTTATCTGAGGAACCCTTCGTAGTTGCGCTGCATCAGTTGACTCTCGATTTGCTTCACAGTATCCAGCCCCACACCAACCATGATCAAAACGGCGGTGCCACCGAACGGGAAGTTCTGATTGTTACCGCCAGTCAGGGAGAAGAACAGATTGGGCAGTACCGCAATTACACCCAGGTAGAGCGATCCTGGCAATGTGATTCGTGACAATACATAGTGTAGGTACTCGGCCGTCGGCCGCCCAGGGCGGATACCCGGGATGAAGCCACCGTACTTCTTCATATCGTCGGCGCGTTCCTCGGGATTGAACGTGATGCTGACGTAGAAGTACGCGAAGAAGATAATCATCGCAAAGTAGATCGAGATGTACACCGCGGATTGCTGGTTGATCAGGTAGCTGTTGACCCAGCGCTGGAAGCCCGAGGTCGAACTGCTCGTCAACTGGCTGATCAGCTGCGGGATGTACAGCACCGACGACGCGAAGATCACCGGGATGACACCGGCCTGGTTCACCTTGAGCGGCAGGTAGGTCGACGTGCCGCCGTACTGTCGCCGGCCGATCATCCGTTTCGCGTACTGCACCGGGATGCGGCGCTGGGACTGCTCGACGAACACCACCGCGCAGATGATCCCCAGGCCCAGCAGGATGATCATCGTGAAGACGAACACGCCACCGTTCTGCAGGATCGTCTGACCCTCGTTCGGGATGCGGGCGGCGATCGAGGTGAACATCAGGATCGACAGGCCGTTGCCCACGCCGCGGTCGGTGATCAGCTCGCCGAGCCACATGATCACGGCCGTGCCGGCCATCATCGTGATGACCATCGTTCCGAGGTGGAAGAGGTCGCCGTGGTACAGGATCGAGCTGGAGCAGTTCTGGAACAGCTGACCGCTCTTGGCCAAGGCGATGAAGCCGGTCGACTGCAGGATGGCCAGGCCGATGGTCAGGTAGCGGCTGTACTGCGTCAGCTTCTGCTGCCCCGCTTGACCTTCCTTCTTCAATTGGTCAAAGCGCGGGATCACGACGACGAGCAGCTGGATGATGATGCTCGCCGTGATGTAGGGCATGATGCCCAGCGCGAACACCGACAGCCGTAGCAGCGCTCCGCCGGAGAACAGGTTGATCAGCGCGTAGACGTTCTTGGACGCACCGGTCGAGGCCTGGTCGATACAGGCGTTGATGCCCTGCGTATTGGTGTTGGGCGTCGGAATCGACGCGCCGAGCCGGTAGAGCACGATGATGGAGAGCGTGAAGATGAGTTTCTTGCGCAGGTCCGGAGTCCGGAACGCCGAGGCAAAGGCGCTGAGCACGAAACCTCCCACATACGCAGCCCCGCGTTGGGGCCGACAGGTCAGGCTAACAGCCAAACCTGGATATCAGGCGAACAGCAGGTGTTACGAGGTGAGGACTAGAGCGCGGTTGCGCTGCCGCCGGCGGCCGCAATCTTCTGCCGGGCAACCTCGGAGAACCGGTGCGCGGTGATATCGACCTTGATACCGCCCAATTCGCCGTTACCGAGCACCTTCACCAGCTGGTTCTTGCGCACGGCGCCCGCCGCCACCAACTCGTCGACGCCGATCGTGCCCCCCTCGGGGAACAGCTCAGCGATCGCGGCCAGGTTGACGACCTGGTATTCGACCCGGAACCGGTTGCGGAAGCCCTTGAGCTTGGGCAGCCGCATGTGGATCGGCATCTGGCCGCCCTCGAACCCGACCGGTACCTGGTAACGGGCCTTGGTGCCCTTGGTGCCACGTCCGGCCGTCTTGCCCTTGGACGCCTCACCGCGGCCGACCCGAGTCTTGGCGGTGTGCGCACCCGGCGCCGGGCGCAGGTGGTGAACCTTCAGCGGTCCGTTACTCATTGCAATACTCCTATAGCCGGCCTAAGCCGAGGTGTGTCAGTCGACTTCTTCGACGGTGACCAGGTGCGTCACCGCGTGAACCATCCCGCGAATCTCGGGGCGGTCCTCCTTGATAACAGTGTCATGCATCCGCTTGAGCCCGAGCGAGCGCAGCGTGTTGCGCTGGTCGCGCTGGAAGCCGATTCCGGACTTGACCTGGGTGATCTTCAGCCGTGACATCGTCAGCCCCTCGACCCACTGGTGCCCGCAGCGGCGGCGTCGGCGAGACCGCGCGCCCGCGCGCGCAGCAGGCCGGCCGGCGCGACGTCTTCGAGTTCGAGACCACGACGGGCCGCAACCTCTTCGGGCCGGACGAGCTGGCGCAAGGCCGCCACCGTGGCGTGCACGATGTTGATCGGGTTGTCGGAGCCGAGTGACTTCGACAGCACGTCGTGGATGCCGGCGCACTCGAGCACGGCGCGCACCGGACCACCGGCGATGACGCCGGTACCCGGGCTGGCCGGCTTGAGCAGCACGACTCCGGCCGCGGCCTCACCCTGCACCGGGTGCGGGATGGTCTGCTGGATGCGGGGCACCTTGAAGAACGCCTTCTTGGCCTCCTCGACGCCCTTGGCGATCGCCGCGGGCACCTCCTTGGCCTTGCCGTACCCGACCCCGACCGTGCCGTCGCCGTCACCGACGATGACCAGCGCGGTGAAGCTGAAGCGCCGGCCACCCTTGACGACCTTGGCGACGCGGTTGATCGTTACGACTCGTTCGAGGTGCGCGCTCTTCTCGGCCGCGCCGCCACCCCGTCCACCTTCGCGCCGCTCACGACGTTCGCCGCGCTCACCGGTCGGACCAGTGGCCCGATCGGCCGACGATCCGCCGGTGCGCACTCCGCGCTGCGGTCCGGGCATTAGCAGTTCCTCTCAAAGATGTTCATTAAAATTCCAGTCCACCCTCGCGGGCGGCGTCGGCGAACGCGGCGACCCGGCCGGTGTAGGTGTTCCCACCCCGGTCGAAGACCACGCGGGTGATGCCGGCGGCCTTGGCCGCATCGGCCAGCGCGCTGCCGGCCTCGCGGGCCTGGGCGGTCTTGTCGCCGTTGCTCAGCTTGAACGTCGACGTCGACACCAGCGTACGTCCGGTCGAGTCGTCGACGACCTGTACGAACAGGTGACGAGCCGAGCGGGTGACGACCAAGCGCGGACGGTCGGCGGTGCCGGCGAGCTTCTTGCGCAGCCGGAAGTGCCGGCGCGAGCGCGAGACCCGGCGGCTGGCCGAGATCCCGGCCGAACGCCGAGCCTTCTTCAAAATGCTGGATGCAGCCATGGCTACTTCTTCCCTGCCTTACCGGCCTTGCGGCGAACGACCTCGCCTTGGTACCGCACGCCCTTGCCCTTGTACGGGTCGGGCTTGCGGAGCTTTCGGATGTTCGCGGCGACCTCGCCGACCTGCTGCTTGTCGATGCCCTCGACCGCGAACCGGGTCGGGGTCTCGACCCGGAACGAGATGCCGTTCGGAGCCGTGATCAGCACCGGGTGCGAGTAGCCGAGCGCGAACTCGAGGTCAGCTCCCTTCGCCTGCACGCGGTAACCGGTGCCGACGATCTCGAGCGTCTTGGTGTAACCGGAGGTGACCCCGATGACCATGTTCGCGATCAGCGTGCGCGAAAGCCCGTGCAGTGAACGCGACACGCGCTCATCGTCGGGGCGCGCGACGTGCAGCGTGCCGTCGTCGTCGCGATCGACCTTGATGGGCTCGGCCACCGTGTGCGACAGGGTGCCCTTCGGGCCCTTGACCGTGACCAGCTGACCGTCGAGGTTGATCTCGACGCCGCTGGGCACCGTGATGGGAAGGCGTCCAATTCGACTCATGAGTAGTTGCCCTCCTACCAGACGTAGGCGAGGACTTCCCCGCCCATCCTGCTCTTGGCCGCCTGCCGGTCGGTCTGCAAGCCGGCCGACGTCGACAAGATCGCGACACCGAGCCCGCCGAGAACCCGCGGCAGCGCCGTCGACTTGGCGTAGACCCGAAGACCGGGCTTGGATACCCGGCGGATGCCGGCGATGCTGCGCTCGCGGTTCGGGCCGTACTTCAGCTGCAGGCTCAAGACCTTGCCGACCTGCCCCTCGGGCGCGTCGGTGACCTCGAAGCTGCCGATGTAGCCCTCTTGCTTGAGGATCTCGGCGATGTGCACCTTGAGCTTCGAGTGCGGCATCGAGACGACGTCCTGGTAAGCCGAGTTGCCGTTACGCAGCCGGGTAAGCATGTCCGCGATCGGATCGGTCATGGTCATGAGCCGACCTCGATTCGGGTAGTGGTGTCAGTAGTCATTTCTTCTTCTTTCTCGCGCCGGTTCCCGCAGGCCTGTCGCGAAGAGGTGGTTACCAAGATGCTTTTGTGACGCCTGGGAGCTCGCCCTGGTGGGCCATCTCGCGCAGGCAGATCCGGCACAGGCCGAACTTCTGGTACACGGCGTGCGAACGCCCGCAGCGCTGGCACCGGGTGTAACCCCGCACCTTGAACTTCGGCTTGCGGGCCGCCTTCTGGACGAGCGCAGTCTTGGCCATGCTCAGTTCTCCTTAAACGGGAAGCCGAGCAGCTTGAGCAGCGCGCGACCTTCATCGTCGGTCTTGGCCGTGGTCACGACCGTGATGTCCATGCCTCGCGGACGGTCGATCGAGTCGGGGTCGATCTCGTGGAACATCGACTGCTCGGTCAGGCCGAAGGTGTAGTTGCCGTGGCCGTCGAACTGGGCGTCGGACAGGCCGCGGAAGTCACGGATGCGCGGCAGCGCCAATGACAGCAGCCGGTCGAGGAACTCCCACATCCGGTCGCCGCGCAGCGTCGCCTTCGCCCCGATCGGCATGCCCTCGCGCAGCTTGAACTGCGCGATTGAGACGCGGGCCTTCTGGATCAGCGGCTTCTGGCCGGTGATCAGGGTCAGGTCGCGCACCGCGCCGTCCATCAGCTTGGAGTCACGAGCGGCGACCCCAACGCCCATGTTGATCACGATCTTCACCAGACCGGGTACCTGCATCGCGTTGGCGTACTTGTAGCGCTCACTCAGCGCCGGCACGATCTCTTCGCGGTAGCGGGCCTTGAGCCGTGGCTTCGGGACCTCGACCTCAGCGGTGGTCATTACAGGTCCTTTCCGGACCGGCGCGACACGCGAACGTTGCGACCGGTCTCGTCATCACGGCGATACCCGACCCGGGTCGCCTTGCCCTGCGA
>DATAZN010000022.1:0-14464 GCA_036272035.1 Mycobacterium sp.
GACGCCCGCTTCTTCGAAGGGGTCGTCGCGTCGGTGGACGACTTGGTGCCTCGCGCCGAGGTGTTGCGTCCCGGCCTGGTCGTGTTGCCGGCCCGCGGGGCGGCCCGCTTCTTCGGGTCCGAACAGCGGGTCGCCGAACGACTGACCGATGCAGTGGCCGCCGCCGGTGCCGAGTGTCAGGTCGGGGTAGCCGATCAGCTGTCCACCGCGGTATTCGCCGCCCGTGCGGGCCGCGTCGTGGCGGCGGGAGAGGACGCGCGATTTCTGTCGGTGCTGTCGATCCGGCAACTCGCCACCGAGCCGAGCCTGTCCGGTCCGGGGCGGGCGAATCTGGCAGATCTGCTGTGGCGGATGGGAATCCGAACCATCGGGCAGTTCGCCGCGCTGTCGCGCACCGACGTGGCTTCCCGGTTCGGGGCCGACGCGGTGAGCGCGCACCGGTTCGCCCGCGGCGAGCCGGAACGCGGGCCGTCCGGGCGAGAGCCGCCGGCCGAACTCGATGCGGTGCTGCACTGCGATCCACCGATCGACCGGGTCGACGCCGCGGCATTCGCCGGGCGCTCGTTGGCCAGCGCGTTGCATCAGACGTTGATGGCAGCCGGGGTGGGCTGCACTCGACTGGCTGTCCACGCCGTCACCGCCAATGGCGAAGAGCTGACTCGGGTTTGGCGCTGTGCCGAGCCGTTGACAGAGGACGCCACGGCCGACCGGGTGCGCTGGCAGCTGGACGGCTGGTTGAACACCCGGATTGTCGTGGATCGACCTACCGCGCCGGTAGTGCTGTTACGGCTGCACGCGGTGGAGGTGGTGTCGGCGGGGGCGCTGCAGTTGCCGCTATGGGGCGGTCTCGGCGAAGAGGACAGGATGCGGGCCCGTCGAGCGCTGGTACGGGTGCAGGGCCTGCTCGGTCCGGAGGCGGTGCAAGTGCCGGTGCTGTCCGGCGGTCGCGGGCCCGCCGAGCGCATCACGTTGACGCCGCTGGGCGACGAGCTGGTGCCGCGCGCCGACGCAGACCTGCCATGGCCCGGTCAACTGCCGGAGCCATCTCCAACGATCCTGCTCGATGACCCGGTGAAATTACTTGACAGTCAAGGCAATTCGGTTCGAGTCACCAGTCGTGGACTGTTTTCCGCCGACCCTGCGCGGCTGACCGCCCGCGACCGTGACGATCGGCTGCGTTGGTGGGCCGGACCGTGGCCGGTCGACGAACGGTGGTGGGATCCGGATCGCGCGGCGGGCCGCACCGCGCGTGTGCAGGTGCTCCTGGAAGGTGAGCGGGCGTCCGATCCCGGTACCGCGCTGCTGCTGTGCTACCGGCAACGGAGGTGGTATCTGGAGGGAATATACGAGTAAAAGCCAGTCAGCCCAGCCGAGCGGCGAACGGCCCCACCCGATCGACCAACCGGTCGAAGAACACCGTCTGGTCAACGCCAACGCCGATCAGCGCGTTGGCCTTTCGGCCCCAGCGTCCTGACCAGTCGGCGACCGTCATGCCCCGGGTCAGCGTGCCGGTCAGCTCGACGTCCACCGTGGCCTGCCGGGTGTCGACGAGACGGGGATCCAGTGCGACTGCAGCGGCCAGCGGGTCGTGCAGGTGTGCCTGATAACCGTGTCCGAGGCGGTGATAGGACTCCAGGTAGAAACGCATCGCGTCCTCGATCACCCGAATCAACGCGTTCGGCGACGACGACCGGGTGCCCGACTCGTCGTCGACGCTCAGCGCGGTGGTCGTGGTATTCGCAGCGGCGGCCAGCTGGACCAGGATCTCGGGCGTTAGCGCGATCTGCCGAGTTACATCGAGGCCGCACAAGATCGGAAGACGTAGTGGATCAACCTCTTCTGCCTCATTCGGAGACCAGGCAGCGAAGACCTCGGCCGCCGCTTCAGGGTCCACTGCGATGTTCCACTCTGACACCGCATTTGTATTGCCGCGGTAGTCGTACACGCCGCCCATGATCACCAACCGGCGCAACAGTGTTGGCAGCGCCGGTTCCTTGCGCAGCGCCAGCGCCAGGTTGGTCAGCGGTCCGGTGGCCAGCCCGATCAGCTCCCCGGGATGCTCACGGGCGGCCCGGACCCACGCCGATGCGGCGTCATCGCCGCAGGGCTCCCGATCGGTCGACAGCAGCTCGGCGTAGCCCAGCCCGCGTGGCCCATGGACGGCGCTGTGGCCGAGCGGGCTTGGGGATTTCAACGGGTGAGCGGCGCCCTTGGACACCGGCACGCCATCGACGCAGCATAGATCGAGCAGGGCGAGGTTGTTCTCGCAGACTTGTTCCACGCCAACGTTTCCGCCGGTCGAGGCGATGCCGACCAGTTCGGCGTCTGGACTGGCCAGCAGATAAATCAGCGCGATGGCATCGTCTACGCCGGTGTCGACGTCGGCGAAAACTGGTGCGGCGGCCACCACCGAGACGATACCTGCCGCCGGCTAGTCGACCCGGTCGGCGACGGCCTCGCTCACCACCGGTAGACCGACCAGCATCAGGACGTGGTGGGCCGGCGTCCCCGGTGGGGCAATCAAACCAAGTTCGGTGTCATGCTGTCGCGAGCGCTCCAACGCTTCTGCCAAGACTCGCAGACCAGCCGACCCCATATGCGTCACCGGCGACAGGTCGAGGCTCAAAGGAAAAGTGCCTGAGCGGCTTTGACGCGAGATTTGTGTCGCCAGAGACGCGGCGGTCTCGTTGTCGACATCTCCGGTGATCACCAGAAATCCATCCTCGAGGACCGCTGCGGAGAACCCGGGCGCGTTGGTTCGTTGGGCGACGGGCGCGACGTTGGGGTCGGTGACGATGCTGGCGGGCCGACTCAATCGGTGCGTAATCGACGCGGTGGTACCGGTGTCGCTGCCGACGACGCGGCTTTCGGTGGCGAGCGCATCCGCGAGCATCAGCCCGCGGCCGCGCATTCCTGGGTCCGCCGATGGGTTCTTCCACCGCCCTCGATCGGTCACCGTGGCGTGCACCATGCCGTCGTCGTCCAGAGTTGCCTCGACGTCGATACCATCCCCGGGCGTTGAGCGATATCCGTGCTCGAAGGAGTTCTCGACGAATTCGCAGATGATCTGCACGATGATCAGAACATCCATGTCGTCGGCGCCGATAGCGGATAGCCAGGTGCGCAGCGCGGCGCGAACCGTTCGCGCCGCGCCGATGTCCGCATCCAAAGTCAGGTTCAGTGACGGTGGGGGCGTACGTCGATGCGCGGCAAGCAACGTCACGTCGTCGCTGTAGCCCGTGGTGCGCAGCATCAGTTCAAGAGTCTGTGAGCACAAGCGCTCGACGGGACGCGTTGCTGTCTCGATCGGGAAGGCCGAGCCGCCAAGGACACGAGCCGCCAAATCGGCGAATTCGGCTGTGCTGGCGGCAAGGGGCCGGCCGGGGCGCTCAATGATGCCGTCGCTGTAGAGCAGCACAGCATCATCGACGTCCACGTTGTGGGTGGCGGTGGCGAAGCCAAGTCCGCTGCCCAGCGGACCGGCGCCCGATGGCTCGAGGAATCGTGCAGCGCCGCCGCTGATCAGCAGCGGAGGAGGGTGGCCCGCAGTGCAGTACTCGAACGCCCCGGTATGGGTGTCAAGGCGCCCGATGCACAGGGTCGCCGCCTTCGACCCCGGTACATGCTTGCTGAAATCATCTACGGCCGTGAGGCTTTCGGCGATACTCTTGCCGGCCAACAGTTCGAGCCGAATCGCGGTCCGTAGCTGAGCCATCACCGCCGCGGCTTCGACACCGTGTCCGACCACGTCACCGACGACGAGATAAGCGGTGCCGGAATCGCCGGGCATTGCCTCGAACCAGTCGCCCCCGGCGCCGGTATCCTGAGTGGCCACCAGATATTCGGCCGCGATGTCCGCGCCCGGTAGTACCGGCAGCGACGGCGAAAGCAGTGCTCGCTGAACCAAAATCCCAAGATCCCGCACCTGCGCGTAACGCTCCGACAGTTCTGCAGCGCGGGCTTCGGCTGCCCTTCGCTCGCGTACCTGTGCGGTGACGTCGGTCAGCATCACCTGGGCGCCTTCGATGGCCCCATCTGCGCCAACGCGGGGACTGACGACGATATCGCCGCAAATTTCCTGCATGGTTCCCGAGCCGTCGAAGTCGAATTGGAAACGCCACTCCCGCCCCTGCTGGATCTCTCCAGTGCGATAAACCCGGTCGAGAATCTCGATCAGGTTCTGACGTTCGAATTCGGGAAATATCTCACGCGCCGGAACACCCAGTCTCACCGCGGGAAACGCGGCTCGCACCGCCGCATTTGCGGCCACATAACGGTGTTCCGGTCCTGCGAACGCGACGATGAAGGTCGGGAGGCTGTCGAACGCACGCCGGACGACCTCGGCTTCTCCGATCGTGTTGTCCAAGTCCGTGGCGTCCGGCACGGTTTTCAGGGTAACCCGATCGGAACTTTCGGGTGTGCGCAATTACCAGTGCAAGCCGGGGACCAGTCGAACGACCCGCTTGATCGGGCCGGGCACCCGAACCCGGGCCACCCCGGCGCGAGCGGGACGCTTCGGTTGGCGTGAAGAGCCTTGTTCCACAACGCCTTCGCCGCTGATGGACGTCGGCGCATTCTCGCCGCGGGCAGCTGCCGAATCCGGATAACCGAGGTAGACCTGATGCAGGATTCGCCGTGACAGCTTGGGGGTGAAGTAATGACCGGCCTCGGAGAGAGTGCCCAGCGGGGTGTCGATCCGCAGCGGCTTGTCGATCAGCCCGCGCACCACCATCGCGGCCGCGTGTTCGGCCGTGATCGGCGGAACCGGGTTGAGCCGCCGCGACGGCTTGATCATCGGGGTTGCCACCAACGGCATATGGATGTTGGTGAATGTGATGTGGTCGGAAAGTGTTTCGGTGGCAACCACTTCCGAGAACGCGTCGAGCGCGGCCTTGGTCGGCAGATAGGCGCTGTACTTCGGGCTACGTGCCTGCACGCCGGCGCTGGACACGTTGACGACGTGGCCGAATCGGCGCTCGCGCCAATGCGGCAGCAGTGCCAACACCATCCGCACCGCGCCGAAGTAATTGACCGCCATCACCCGCTCGTAGTCATGCAGCCGGTCGGTCTGGTTGACGACCGATCGGCGGATCGACCGGCCCGCGTTGTTCACCAGGTAATCGACGTGATCGAAGCGCCCCAGGATGTCCTTGACGGTGTGTTCCACCGACGCGGAGTCGGTGACGTCGCAGGTAAAGGCATATGCCTGGCCGCCATTGGCGCGAATCTCGGCGACCAGATCATCGAGTGCATCGCCGTTACGGGCCAGTGCGAATACCGTCGCACCCCGTTCGGCGACCGCGACGGCCGATGCCCGGCCGATGCCACTGGAAGCTCCGGTGATGATCACGTGCCGGCCGACCAGCGGTCCGTCCGGGTCGTCGCGGCGGGCGCGGTCGGGATCGAGGTGCTCGGCCCAGTACCGCCACAGCGCGGGCGCATAACTGGCGAACTCGGGCACTGCAATACCGGTGCCGCGCAATGCTTTCTGGGTCTGCTCGGAGGTGAAGGTCGGGGCCAGATCGACGACGTCGAGGACCTCGCCCGGGATGCCCAGTTGGGTGGCCACCATGTTGCGCCAAACCTTAGGCCGGCCACGCACTTTGAGCACCGGTGCGGCCACCGACCGGGGGAGCGAGCCGCGTAGCGGCGGCAAGCCGGCCGCGGCGGCGATTCCGCGGTAGATGCCGCGCAGGCCAATGGTTTTCGGTGCGGTCAGGTGGAATGTCTGGCCGTCGCAGGCGTCGGCGTGCAGCAACGCGATCATAGCGTCGGCGACGTAGTCGACCGGGACGATGTTGGTGCGCCCGGTGTCGGGCAACATGATCGGCGTCAGCCGGGGCAGTACGGCCAGCTTGGCCAGCGTGCCGAAGAAGTAGTACGGCCCGTCGATCTTGTCCACCTCGCCGGTGCGTGAATCGCCCACCACGACCGCCGGCCGGTAGATCCGGTAGCGCAGCCCCGTCGTCGAGCGGACCAGCATCTCGGCTTCGAACTTCGTCTGGTGATACGGCGTAGGCAGCTGTTGGCCGATGTCGAAATCGGCTTCGGTGTATTCGCCGTGGAAATCTCCCGCCACCGCGATCGACGAGACGTGATGCAGCGTTGCATCGAGCCGGCGCGCCAAGTCGATGACGGCCCGGGTGCCGTCCACGTTGGCCGCGCGCTGCTCGGGCTCGGCGGCGGTGATGTCGTAGATCGCCGCACAGTGCACTAGGTGATCGACGTCGCCCAGCTCCGCGACGGCCTCGTCGGTCAACCCGAGGCTCGGCTCGGTCAGCTCGCCCACCAGCGGTTTTGCCCGCTCACCCCACTGTTCGGCCAGCCGCTCGAAGCGACCTAGCGACGAGCGTCGGACCAGAACCCACACCACGGCGTCCGGCCGGTTGTCTAGCAGACGGGACACCACGCGGCGCCCAATAAACCCGGTACCGCCGGTAACGACATAACGCATGAGACATATGGTGCGCCCGGCTGGGCCGCACGTCAACGCAGTGTGACGCGGTCGTCGGTGAAATCAGCCCGACGTCACCGTGGAGTCTTCGTCGTCCCACAGCAGCAGCTGGCGAACGGCGGGCCGCGATCCATAGGGCTGCAGCATCTGACTGGCCGGCCGCGGGCGCACCCGCAGCGGCCACCAGAACCAGCGGCCGAGCAGTGTGGCGATGGACGGCGTCATAAAGGAACGAACGATCAAGGTGTCGAACAGCAGACCCAGGCCGATAGTGGTACCGATCTGGCCGAGTACCTGTAGACCGCTGAACACGAACCCGCACATGGTGACGGCGAACACCAGACCGGCGGCGGTCACCACCGAACCGGAGCCGGCCATCGAGCGGATCACGCCGGTCTTGAGTCCCGCATGGATTTCTTCTTTGAACCGGGAGATCAGCAGCAGGTTGTAGTCGGATCCGACCGCCAGCAGCAAGATGACCGCCAAAGCCAATACGACCCAATATAATTTGATGCCCAGCATGTACTGCCACACCAGCACCGACAGCCCGAACGATGCGCCCAACGACAGAGCGACAGTGCCGACGATCACGATCGCAGCGACCAGGCTGCGGGTGATGAGCATCATGATCAGCAAGATCAGGCTCAGTGAGGCGATGGTGACGATCAGCAGGTCGTAACTCTCCATGTCCCCAATGTCTTTGAAGGTCGACGCGGTGCCACCGAGGTAGAAGCTGGAACCTGCCAACGGAGTGTTCTTCACCGCCTCGTGCGCGGCGAGCTTGATCGGGTCGACGTGGGAGATGGCCGCGGGCTCGGCCGGGTCGCCTTCATGAGTGATGATCATGCGAGCGGCTTTGCCGTCGGGCGAAACAAACAGTTTCAGACCACGTTTGAAGTCGGGGTTGCTGAATACTTCCGGCGGCAGGTAGAACAGATCGTCGTTTTTGGCTTTGTCGAAGGCCTGCCCCAGCGCGGCCGGATTGTCATTCGCGGTGGCCGACTGATTGGCGATACCGGAGTTGGTGGCGAAGTTCTTCAACACCAGTTCCTGGTTGATTTCCTGGCTGGCGATCTGGGGTGGGATCAGCCCTACCAGCTGCGGCTGGATCGAGTCGAGCTTGTCCAGGCTGGTGACCAGGTCTTCGAATTTCTCGGTGAGCTGATCGATACTGTCAAGTGCCTCAAAGGTATTGCGGAAGGCGAAGCACACCGGAATGTCGTAGCAGTGTTTGTCCCAGTAGAAGTAACTGTGCAGCGACCGGAAGATGTCGTCGAAGTTCGCGAGCTTGTCTCGCACCTCGGAGATGATCGCCAGGGTCTCGTGGAACTTCTGGGTCTCGTCGTGGGTGGCGCTGGCGAGCTGCTGTTGCAGTGCATATTGCTGATGCAGGATGCCGATCGTCTTTGTCAGCTCGGCGGATTGCCTTAAGAGGTCCTGCGCGCGGTCCATTTGGTATTTGAGGTTCTGAACCTGGCCGACGCTTTGCTGACTGATCTGGAATGCGATCGAGCTGTGGTCGAGTGGGGCCCCCAGCGGCCGGGTGATGGATTGCACCTGAGCGATGCCGGGTATGTGCACGACGCCCTTGGCCACCTTGTCCAGCACTAACATGTCGGCCGGATTCCGCAAGTCGTGGTCGGCCTCGATCATCAGCAGTTCGGGCTCCAACCGGGAGCGGGGGAAGTGCCGCTCGGCAGCGGTGTATCCGACGTTGGCCGCAGCAGAGGCGGGAATGTAGGGCCGGGTGTCGTAGCTGGTCTTGTAGCCGGGCAGGGCGAGCAGACCGATGAGCGCGATGGCGATCGAGACGACGAGAATCGGTGCGGGCCAACGGACGATGCCGGTACCGATGCGACGCCAGCCGCGGGTTTGCAGCACTCTCTTGGGATCGAACAGACCGAAATGACTGGCAATCGTCAGGATGGCCGGGCCCAGGGTGAGCGAGGCCGCCAGGGCCACCAGGATTCCGATCGCCGCGGGCAGGCCCAAGCTTTGGAAGTAGGGCAGCCGGGTGAAACTGAGGCAGGCGACGGCGCTGGCGACCGTCAGGCCGGAGCCCAAGACGACGTGCGAGGTGCCGCGGTACATGAGGTAGAACGCGGCTTCCCGCTCTTCGCCGGCGGAACGCGCTTCGTGGTATCGGCCGACAAAAAATATCGCGTAATCCGTTCCGGCGGCGATCACCAGTAATGTCAGCAGATTGGTCGCATAGGTCGAGAGCCCCAAAATGCCGACATTGCCAAGGAAGGCAACGAATCCCCGCGCCGCGGCCATCTCGATCAGGACGGTCGCCAACACCAGGAGCGTGGTGGCAAACGATCGATACACGAAGAACAGCATCACCGCGATCACGCCGATGGTGATCGCGGTGACTTTGTTGGAGCCTTTGCTGCCTTCGGTGAATTGGTCGGCGATCAGCGGGGCAGCGCCGGTCAGGTAGGCCTTGACGCCCGGCGGTGGCCGCATATGGTCGATGGTGCTGCGGACCGCGTCGACGGATTCGTTGGAGGACGCCTCGCCCTGACTTCCGTTAAGAAAGAGCTGGACGTAGGCGGCCCTGCCGTCGCTGCTCTGGGATCCCGCCGCCGTCAGTGTGTCTCCCCAGAAGTCCTGGATGTGCTGAACGTGCTTCTTGTCCTGTTCCAGCTTGTGAATCATCGCGTCGTAGAACTTGTGGGCGTCGGCGCCGAGCGGCTTGTCGCCTTCCAGGACGATCATCGCCGAACTGTCGGTGTCGAACTCGTGGAAGACCTTGCCGATGTGTTTGAACGCCTGATACGACGGCGCCTCGGGGGAGCTCAGGCCGACGTTGTGCAGCCTGCCGACCTCTTCCAGTTGCGGCACAAGGATATTCGGCACGGCCGCCAACGCCACCCAGAACAACAGGATGGGCACCGCCAAGCGGTGAATGGTATGCGGAACGAAGGGACGGCGACTGCTGTGATTGCTCATCCGGACTTGTCCAGGCAGAAGGTGTAGGCGCTCAATTCGTTCACGGTCCTTTCGTCTTTGACGATGCCGTTGACGGTGATGCGGCAGCCCAATGAGTTGCCGTTGCCTTGGGCAACCACGTTGGCGATGACCGCGGGATCGGTGGTCGTGATCGTGTAGGACCACGGCAACGGGACATTGTCGACTCGTTGCGGCGCGGCGTGGACGTCCTGATAGTTGATCGTCGCGGTGGACCCCGGAGTGCCGAAGACCTCGTAGATGACTTGCTTGGGACTGAATGGAACGATCTCGTTGGAGATCCCACTGCCGTGCGCCGGGTTCTTGTTCGAGCCGAACGCCTCGTGCAGTCGTTCCACGGCGAACCCGGCCAGCGCCACCACCGCGACGGTCACTAGGATCATCCACCGTTGCCGGATTATTTGGGTAGGCGAAATCCTTTTCACCCGTTTGCCTTTCGGTGGCGGGTGAGACTCGGAATGACCACCTCGTCGACCAGAGCTTCCACCGTGTGCTCGGTGAGTGGCCGGTTGGGCATGATGGACCGGAAGATCAGGTAGCCGGGTAGCAGGTCCCAGAGTTCGTCGCTGATCGCGGCGGCGTCGATTTCACCACGGAGGACCGCGTCGCCTAAGACGTCCTGCATCAGCGCTTTCCGTTGATCCAGGAACTGGTGTTGCATCGCATCACGAAGCGCGGGGTGGCGTGATATCTCGACAAGCACGGCGCGCATGGTGCCGGCCTGCTCGGATGTCTGGCGGCTGATCACGTGTCCCAGTTGCAGCAGATCGCCGCGCAGCGTGCCGGTCTCTGGGTGGACCGCGATCTGGCGGCAGCCTTCGATAAATGCCGCCAAAACCAATTCGGCCTTCGACGGCCAGCGCCGGTACACGGTGGCCTTGCTCGCATGGGCGTCGGCGGCGACGGCGTCCACGGTCAGGCGGTCATAGCCGTGTTCTTGCAGCAGCTGCAGCGTCACCGAGAGCAACTCGGTTTCCCGGGGCGACCAAGATGAGCACTCCGCGCCTCGATGGACAGTCCCGGTCACAGCGCCTAACCCTAGGGCCTCCGGGGCAGTACTGTCCAGTACCGTACCGCTAGGCGCTGCGCGCTCCGGTCAGTAGCTGAAGTCGCGAATACCGTCCCAGTCGAGCAACGTCCAGCCCAGCGCCGGGCTGCCAGTGACGACCACACGGCCGAGGTTCGGCAGCGGATGGCTCTTCGCCAGGCTGTCCTTCGGGTTCTTCACGTTCATCAACGTCCAGTACATGATCGACTCGGCGTGCGAGAAAGCCACCGGCTTGCTGTTACCGCTGTCGTAGATCTTCTGAACGGCGGCGGTGAACCGGTCGTTGAATTGTTCACCGCTGATTGACCCGGGGATGGCGTCCTTCACGTCGCCGTTGAGCCAGTCCGCCGGGGCAACCAGGTAGGTCAGGTCAGCCCTCTTTAAGGTCGTGTTGTTGTAGCTGCCCGCCTCGATTTCGCGCAGACCGGGCAGAATGTCGACGCTCTTGCCGAGCGCGTGGGCTAGCGGCGCTGCCGTCTGCTGGGTGCGGACCATGTCCGAGGCGTAGATGGCATCGAAGTTGTTGCGGGAGAGTTGGTGCGCAAGCTGTTCGGCCTGGCCTTCCCCTTGCTCGCTCAGACTCGGTCCTGGGATGTCGGTGTTGATGACTTGCTGGGCGTTGCTTTGCGACTCGGCGTGCCGGATGAAGGTCAACGTGATGCTGCGTACCTGCGGTGACCCCGAGCAGGCGCCGACGGTGATGACGGCGGCAAGGGCGGCAGCAGCCTTCCAGATGACGGTGCGGGTGCGATTGCGCATGTCGATTAGCCTGCCCTGCCGACCGCCTCGGCGTGATGCGTTTGCCAGGGTTGGGTGCAGAAAATCGCGGATGCGGGCGCACTTCGCCTACCGCATCGGGCGGGTGGTGGAATGGCGTGGAATGGCTGAGCCGCCCCATTTGATCCGATCCAGTAAAACCTGACCGAAGAGGAGATCCGCATGGCGATCGATCCGAAAGCCGTCGGCGCGACCACCGAACCCATGCTGTTCGAGTGGACCGACCGCGACACGTTGCTTTACGCGCTCGGCGTCGGCGCCGGGCTCGACGATTTGTCGTTCACCACCGAAAACAGCCATGACATCGACCAGCAGGTGCTGCCGACGTACGCGGTGATCTGCTGCCCGGCGTTCGGCGCGGCCGGCAAGGTCGGATCGTTCAACTGGGCCATGCTCCTGCACGGCTCGCAGGGAATCCGGCTGCACGCGCCGCTGCCGGCCGCGGGCAAGCTGTCGGTGGTCACCGAGGTGACCGACATTCAGGACAAGGGCGAGGGCAAGAACGCGATCATCATGCTGCGCGGCCGAGGCAGCGATCCCGACACCGGGACGCTGATCGCCGAGACGCTGACCACACTGGTAATCCGCGGCGAGGGCGGCTTCGGGGGAGAGCCGGGCGAGCGGCCGGTCGCACCGGAGGTCCCCGACCGCGAGCCCGACGCCCGGGTGGCCCTGCCCACCCGCGAAGATCAGCCGCTGATCTACCGGCTTTCCGGCGACCGCAACCCGCTGCACAGCGACCCATGGTTCGCCAAGGAACTGGCCGGCTTCCCCAAGCCAATCATGCACGGGCTGTGCACTTACGGGTTCTCCGGTCGCGCACTGATCGCCGAACTCGGCAACGGCAACGCCAACGCCATCACGGCGATCGACGCGCGGTTCACCAAACCGGTCTTTCCCGGCGAGACGCTGACGACGCTGATCTGGCGCACCGAACCCGGCAAAGCGGTATTCCGCACCGAAGCGTCTGGGGCCTCTGGCCCCGGTGCCCCTGGTGCACGGCTGGTGCTCGAGGACGGCTCGGTGGAATACACCGAGGTTTAGCCCGGCTTCCAACGTGGCAGTCCCCGGCATGGCATTCAAACTCACCTACAGCGACGGGCAATCGACCGACTACGACGACAGCACCAAATGGGAAGTTGACAATGGGGTCGTCAAAATGGGGCGCGATGACGGCGACTGGACCGTCTTCGTCTCGCCGAGTCATTGGGCAACGCTGGAACTGTCTACCGGCGAAGACAACGACCACGGCGACGATAAACAGAAAAAGGACGACGACAAGGACAGCTGACGTCACTCGGCGACGTGGATCATCGGGCGAGGCCGCTTGTCGCCCTTGGATGCCGCACGCTCCGGCCTCAGTATCCGATTGCTCGCGCCTATGCGGCAGCTCGCGTGAACGAAATCTACGGTGGGACAAGGGAAATTATTAAAGAGATCATCAGGCGTTAGCTGTAGCGCCGCCGGGCACTTTGTCGAGGAAGCCGACAACCCGGGCTAGCCGTCCGTCGGTGCCGACGGACGCGACATCGGAGCCGATCACCAGTGGCTCGTCTCTGTCGCGACCCAGACCCCAGCTGAAGCGGGCGACGTCGTGGTGGGTGTCGACGGGGCCGGCGAGGGCGAAAACGTGGCCCGGGAACTGGTCCTGGGTGGCGGCGATCGCGGCGTCGATCGCGTTGTGCCCGCGGGCGTCGACCAGCGGATCGATGTAGCTGGCGTCGTCGGCCCAGGTCTTCGCGATCAGATCGCGTCGGGTCCTGGAGTCGGTCTCATTCCAGCAGGCGAGGTAGCGGTCGATGAGATCGTTCATGGCGTTGTCCTTTCGCACGTTGGGAATCCGATCGTGGATTGCGGCACAGCGCACTGTCGATTACCCGGCAGGTAATAGGTGGCGTGCTGGCCAGCGGGCCAAAACCGCGCCTGGCCTGCTAGAAGGCATCACGGTGACTCACGCTCACGCATGCAGTTTGGTGGGCAAGTGTGGGCAAAATGTGGGCACGCCCGCGCCACCACGATCCGAGAACTCCCCGCAAAATGCGGAAGGCCCCGACGACGGCAGGCACCGCCACCGGGGTGTCACACCTGCCTGGGACGCTCTCACCACCTGGAGGTGAAACCGATGTCCACGCAAACACAGGCCGCAGCGCCCGACGCCGGCGAGCCCACTGTCATCGTCGCTGACGACAACGCCACCGCGCTCGCCGGGCTGGCATGGTCGGACACCGATGACGACGAGACGTTCTCGTTCGATCAGCACGACCGCACAACGTTCTGGCTGCGGCTCTATGTCGGAACCATCGCCGTCGTCGTTGTCGTCCTGGGCGTGACGCTGTGGTACGTGCTGAGCCAGCGTCCCGAGCCCGAACCCGCTGCGGCGCCCAGGGTCCCGGTGTCCAGCGCAGCGGTCGCGACGCCGGTCCCGTCGGGGCCAGACGACAAGATCGTGACCGCGACGACCGAGCCCGCGCCGCCGCCCGTGATTACTGAGCCGCCACCGGTGAAGACGGAAGCACCCACGCCAACAACCGTTTACGTGCCTACGCCTGCCCCGACGCCGGTCACACCGCATCGCAGCGGTGCGGATGAGGCATTCATAGCTGCGCTCCGCGAAGGCGGCATTATCGTCACCGACCCCGCGGAGATCATCGCGGGCGGACATCGGGCGTGCGAGTACATCGCCGCGGGCCATACCGCTCACGACACCATGAGGCTGGCGATTGCCGAAAACCCAACGCTGACAGCAGAGAATGCTTCCATATTGATCGGCGCGGCCATCGGCGCCTACTGCCCGCGATACACCGGAAGATGAGGCCCATGACCGATTTCGACTATCGCCCGGAGCCGGGCTTTGTGATCGTCTGGGGCTACCGCGTTTTCGGGCGCGGCTTGGGCGAGATAGACGAGGAATGGAGTTGGGACTGGCGCCATCTCAGCGAATTGGAGCTGATCATCGAGCATGATGAATCCGGTTACGGGAGGGAGACGGGCGCCTCGATCGTCCGCGTGCACGGCTCCCACGGCTGGCGAGAGTTTGAGTGGGACGATGGCACGGTCCATCGGTACGAGTGGAAGCACGACCTCTACGACATGCGGTGCCGTCATTGCTGGCGCCCCGAGGTTGCCCGCGTTTACATGGTGAACGATGAGCTTTGGGCGAGCGCCGGTCTCGATGGGTGGCCCTGCTTTCGCTGCTTCGAGGAGGCCATCGG
>DATAZN010000023.1:0-3191 GCA_036272035.1 Mycobacterium sp.
AATCCCCAGGCCGACCCCAGCAATCTGCGGATCTACTCGTTCACAGTCGTCGATCGGGAGAACTACACCCTCGCGCTCGAAAGCCCAAACGGCAGGCCGATCGGCAGCAACCTGTCGCTGTTCGACCTGTTCAGTATTGACGTGCCTGGCAACAGCCGCTTGCGGCTCAATTTCGAGTCGTTGTTCCACAAATACGAAGGATACATTGAGGCCCATACGAAGAGTCTGCTCGCCAAACTGAACACGCGCGACGGCGGCATCAAGGCCGAGATCATCGACCTTTTTGCCGCTAAGTTCCTCAATTTCGTGCGTAATCCGTTTTGCATCGTCAGGGTGCGGATTCCAACGATGCCGTCCAGGCATACCGAACTGAAGGCGTCCACCTGTTCTGATCTGATGCCGTCCACCGTTCTGAGGTGATGGCGTCCAGGTGGTGTCGTCTCGGCAGGTCGATTTGGCTCATGTCATGAGTGACTGATCGAGGTCAAGCGGAAGCTCTTGGTTTGCGCAGGCTCTCGCCGCTCAGCTCGACGCGATAGGCGTTGTGAACGATGCGATCGAGTATGGCGTCGGCCAGAGTGGGGTTGCCCACGAGCTCATACCAGCGGTCGACGGGAAGCTGGCTGGTGATGATCAGCGAGCCGGCATTGTAGCGATCTTCGACGATCTCCAGCAGATCGCGCTGCTGCTCGGGCAACAGCGGTTCGGGTCCCCAATCGTCGAGTATGAGCAGATCGACGCGGCCGAGTTGGCGCATCAGCTTGGCGTAACGACCATCACCGCGCCCCAACGCCAGCAGAGCGAACAGGCGAGGGACGCGCTGATAGAGCACCGAGAGGTTTTCCCGGCATGCTTTGAAGCCGAGAGCACAGGCCAACCACGATTTTCCCACGCCGCACGGCCCGGTCAGGAGACAATGGCGATGCTCACGGATCCAGTCACAGCCGGCGAGTTTCAGGAATAGCGTGCGGTCGAGGCCACGGGCGGCGCGGTAGTCGATATCCTCCACCGAGGCGAGGTGGCGCAGCTTTGCGGTCCGAGCCCGCGCCTCGAACCGTTTCTGCTGCCGTAGCGTCATCTCGTGCTCGAGCAGGATGCCGAGCCATTCCATGTGGTCGAGAGCTTTGCTCTCAGGGTTGGCCGCCAGATCGCGGAGGCTCTTGGCCATGCCCTCCAGGCCGAGCTCGCGCAGCCGGTCTATCGTGGGATGCTGCAGCAACGTCGTTCTCCTCAATGGTAGTAGCGGGAACCGCGGATGTTGGTGTGCAAGATCGGCGCGCTGTCCGCGGTGCGCGTCGCCGTCTTGGTCTCGAGCCGATGCTCGAGGATGGAGGCGACGCTCTGATAATTGAGCGCGCCGATCTCGACCGCGCGGACCGAGATCGCCTCGGCACGGTCAGCATTGATGCCGCGATAGAGACGCAGGATGCCGAGGCAGGTGCGGAACCCCTGCTCCGGATGTGGCCGTCGCGCCAGCACGGCGATGATCAGCGCCTCGGTGTTGGGACCGATCGCGCGAGCCTGGCTCTGGAAGCGTTCGGGGTTCCACTCGGCGTACAGCCGATGCGCGCTCGGCATGTGGTCGGGCAAGGTGCCGTACCGTGGACCACCGTAGCGCCGCGCGTGTGCGGCAACACGTTGCCCGCGGTGGAACACTTCCACCGTGCGCTCGGTCAGCCGTGTCTCGACCTGTTGGCGGATCAGACTGTACGGAACCGAGTAGAAGAACCCGGCCGCCTCGACGTGATAGTCAATCCCGACCCGGGCCAACGTCCATTCGGCATACTCGTGCTCGGTTGCTGGCAGCGGCTGCATTGCCGGTCGCTCAACGGTCTCGAACAGTTCGCGCCGGCTGACCCCGAGGCGCCGCATAACCCGTCCGTTCAGCTGCACCAGGATCTCGGTGATCGCCGCGTTGCACTCGGCGAGGGAGAAGAACTTCAGGTTGCGCAGCCGCCCCAACACGTAGAGCTGAGCGATACGTACGCCAGCCTCAACCTTGGCTTTGTCCTTCGGGTGATACGGCCGTGCTGGCAGAATGCCGACACCGTAATGTGCGGCCATGGCGCCATAACTGCGGTTGATCTCGGGATCGTAGAACGAAGCCTTGTGCACCCCGCTTCTCAGATTGTCGGGTACCAGGAGGCGAGGCCTCGCACCCCAGAAGCGAAACATCCGCACGTGTGCGCCGATCCAGTCCGGCAAGCCCTGTGTCCAGGTCGCCTCCGCGTAGGTGAGATTGGACGCGCCCAGTACGGCGACGAAGATCTCCGCCTCGCGCCCCGCGCCGCTTATCGGGTCGATGACCGGGATCTTCTTGCCCGAGAAGTCGACGAAGGCCTTGTCGCCAGCAACATGCGTCTGCCGCATGCTCGGCGACAGCCGGCGTTCGAATTCCCTGAACAGCTGGCAGTAGCGGCTATATGCGTAGCCGTCAGCGTGAATGGCCCGATATTCCTCCCACAGGATCATCAAGTTGACGCCCGGACGCTTCAGCTCCCGCGCGACAACCGCCCAGTCGGGCTCCGCGTAATGCCGTGCTCCGGCTCGCACACCGCCATTGGCGAACAGTTGCCGTTCCAACTCCTCGTCGGTGACCTCCGCAGGCAGTGGCCACGTGATCTCCGCCGCAGCGATCCGGGCGAGATACTCGCGCACCGTGCTGTGCGAGATGCCCAGCTCCCGGGCGATCACCCGCGTCCCGGCTCCGGCACCGAAATGCATTGTCATCAGCCGATGTATCCGCCGCATGGTCAGCCTCTTGGTGGGCATCCCTCACTCCGTTCGTTGCAATGGAGCAGTGAATGCCAGCGCGATGCTGACCTGCCAGACGCCACCTCTTCCCGGCCGCCCTTCCCACGCAGGTGGACGGCTTCGTCAGAACGGTGGACGCCTTCAGTTCGGTATGCCTGGACGGCATCAGATCAGAATGGTGGGCGCCATCAGATCAGAATGGTGGGCGCCATCAGATCAGAACGCCTGGACGGCTTCCCTCGGAATCCGCACCTACGATACGGCGACCGCCAATTAGCCCGGCGAATAGCCGGAGAATTCGATCCTGAATGTCGGAAGCGCGAATTAGCAGTACATACCCAAGCATCACCATCGCGGGGGAGGCCCGCACGATCACCGTCTCCCGCGTCGCCGGCGGTCACACCCGAGCTCTTCTCGTGGTCGAGGGGCCGACGGGA
>DATAZN010000024.1:0-10149 GCA_036272035.1 Mycobacterium sp.
GAACAATCTGACCTAACAAAAAAACACCAAAAAACTGGCATCAAAAAACCACGCCCCAACACGGGAAGCTGAAACGCGGCCAAAAAAACAACAACAAAAACAAAACCACCAAACACACTATTGAGTTCTCAAACAACACCCCACCGGCCGCGCAACAAGACCCGCGACTCTTGGCCGCTCACTCGCTGTGCGGACGACGAAAGAACACCACCGAAGTGGAACTTCCCTCTTGGACATCGCCGCGCTCGACGGGCTGACCGTGTCGCGGCGACGCGATTAAGTTACGCGACAGGAAACTTACAGTCAAACAAGCTGCTAGACGGCGTGTTTCGGGCTGCGCCGAGATCAGCCGAGGCGCTCGACCCCGGCGATATTTCGCTTGCCGCGGCGTAGCACCAGCCACCGTCCATGGAGGAAGTCGGTGGGTTGTGGCGCCCACGTCTCGTCGTCGATTTTGGTGTTGTTGACGTACGCCCCGCCCTCGGCGATGGTGCGCCGCGCAGCTCCCTTGCTTGGCGCCAAGCCGCTGACGACAAGCAGATCGACGATTCCGTCTGGCATTCCGGCAGTCAGCTCGGCTATCGAGGTCTCCCGCAGTGCGGCCCTCAACGTGGCGTCGTCCAGGCGGGCCAGTTCCCCACGCCCGAATAACGCCGCGCTCGCGTGTTCGACGGCTTCGGTGGCGTGCTCGCCGTGCACGAGGGTGGTGAGCTCGCGCGCCAATCGGCGTTGTGCCTCGCGCTGCTGCGGTCGCTCGGCGGTAACCTCCTCCAATTCGGCCAGCTCGTCGGCCGACAGGAAAGTGAACCAGCGCAGGTACGGGATGACGTCGGCGTCGGCGGTGTTCACGAAGTACTGGTACCAGGCATACGGCGTCGTCATCTCGGGGTCCAGCCACAGGTTGCCCCCGCCGGTGGACTTTCCGAACTTCGTCCCGTCCGTGGAGGTCACCAACGGAACCGTGAGGGCATGCACCGAGGCGGCCGACTTCTGACGCACCAATCGGACGCCGGCGATGATGTTGCCCCACTGATCGGATCCGCCGATCTGAAGCACGCACTGATGGCGTCGATGCAGCTCGACGTAGTCGTTGGCCTGCAACAGCATGTAGCTGAACTCCGTGTAGGAGATCCCCTCACCTTCCAGCCGTCGCCGAATGGTGTCTCGATCCAGCATCACGTTGACCGAGAAGTGCTTACCGACGTCGCGCAGCAACTCGATCGCCGACATTGCGCTGGTCCACTCGAGGTTGTTCTCGACGATGGCGCCCGTCGGTGAGCTGTCGAAGTCGACGAATCGCTCGAGCTGTCCGCGAATTCGTCCGGTCCATTCCTGGACCGTCTCAGCGGTGTTGAGCAGCCGCTCGCCGGTTTCGCGCGGGTCGCCGATCAGTCCGGTGGCGCCGCCGGCAAGAACGATCGGCCGGTGGCCGGACTGCTGGAAACGCCGCAACGTCAACAACGGCACCAGGTGACCGGCGTGCAGACTCGGCGCGGTGGGATCAAACCCCGCATACAGGGTGATCGGTCCGTCGGCGGCGTCCTTGGTCAGCGCGTCAAGGTCGGTGGACTGTGCGATCAGTCCACGCCAGTTCAGCTCCTCGACGATTTCAGCGCCCACAGTCATAGATCTTCTCGCATCTACGTGGCGCGCCCGCGGCGGGCGACCAGACGGCGCGTCGATTCAGTCGCTGGCGCCCGGTGCCGGCGCTCGTGGACTGCGCCGGTAGGCGGAGACTTCCGCTCGGCCGGGCAACCACAGCCGCCACGGCCGGTCGGCAGCTTGGCTGACACCGACGCGAGGTCCCGAACTGGCTTCGGACGAATCGTTGAGCGTCAGCCGTATCGGACTGTCGCTGGCAAACAGGTCGATTCCGTTGTCGGCCATGGCGATTCCGGTCGCCGAGCAGAGATTCCCCGGTCCACGCGCCAGCACACGAGGGCGGATCGCCGCCCCGCGCCTGGACTGGGCGATGTCGAACCCGGTTTCGAGGACCGCAGCCCTGAGCAGGACGGCGGCCGCGATTCCCTCGGGTCCGCAGACCACGTTCGCGCAGACGTGGATGCCATGGCTGAGGTACGTGTAGAGCCGGCCGGAAGGGCCGAACATCACCGCGTTGCGGGCGGTCACACCGCGGTATGAGTGCGCGGCGGCGTCTGGCCAAGGGCCATCGGGTCCCCCGCCGTATGCCTCGACCTCAACGATTGTCGCGGTAACGCCACGACTTGTGAGGGTTGCGCCGAGTAGTCGATGTGCGGCTTCGACCGGGTCGACCGCAAGTTGGTCAGCGCCCACCAGACAGATTCTGCCCGCGACGCTTGACAGCCGACCAACAGGGGTGAATATTCATCATATGATGACTTCATCGGATGATGAATTGATGTCAACGGGTCACGAGGTAGCGATCGACATCAACCACTTGCGGGTGGTTCGCGGCAAACGGCCTGCACTGCACGACTTCTCGGTGCGGGTGGCCCGCGGCAGCATCACCGGCCTGCTCGGGCCGTCGGGCTGCGGAAAGACCACGTTGATCCGATGCATTGTCGGCACCCAGCTCATCGCGTCGGGCACCGTGCGGGTGCTCGGCTTGCCCGCCGGATCCGCGCCGTTGCGGCACCGGATCGGCTATCTGCCGCAGGACCCGACGATCTACAACGACCTGCGGATCGTCGACAACGTTCGATATTTCGCAGCGCTCTACGGTTTTGACAGCAACGCCGCCGACTCCGCGATCGACCGGGTGGGTCTCAGCGATCACAGCACCGCCTACTGCGGCAACTTATCCGGTGGTCAGCGCACCAGGGTGTCGCTGGCGTGTGCGTTGGTCTGCCGGCCCGAGCTACTGGTTCTCGACGAGCCGACCGTGGGTTTGGACCCGGTGCTGCGCGCAGATCTGTGGGAGCAGTTCACCGACCTGGCTCGCGGCGGGACCACCCTGCTGATTTCCAGCCATGTGATGGACGAAGCCGACCACTGCGGTGACCTGTTGCTGATGCGAGATGGCCACCTCGTCGCGCAGACCACCCCGAACCAACTACGAGAGGACACCGGATGCACGTCACTGGAGGACGCGTTTCTGTCGATCATCACGCGCAACACCACGCGCCAAGCCGGGTAGGTCTGCAGGGGTCCCTAAAACCGTACGGCGCCACCACATTGCGGATTCTGAGGCAACTGCTCGCCGATCCACGCAGCATCGCGATGATCTTGCTGGTGCCGATTGTGGTCATTACGTTGATGTACTTCATGTTTCAGAATGCGCCGCACCGTCCGGGCGCTCCGACACCGTTCAACAACGCATGTTTGATTCTGCTTGGCCTGTTCCCGCTTTTCGTCATGTTCATCATCACGGCGATCACCATGCAGCGGGAGCGGGCCTCGGGGACCTTGGAGCGCATCCTGACCACTCCCCTGCGCCGACTCGACCTGCTGATCGCGTATGGCACTGCGTTTTCGATAGCCGCGGCGACGCAGGCCGTGTTTGCGTGCGGGGTGTCGTTCTGGCTACTCGGCTTCGACACCGCGGGCAGCCCGGTCTGGGTGTTCGTGATCGCGATCGTCAACGCGGTGCTCGGCGTTGGCCTCGGCTTGCTGTGCAGTGCGTTCGCACGCACGGAATTTCAGGCCGTGCAGTTCATCCCGCTGGTGATGGTGCCGCAACTGCTGCTGGCGGGCATCATCGTGCCGCGAGCGCTGATGCCTAGCTGGCTGGAGTGGATCAGCAACGTGCTGCCGGCCAGCTACGCGCTGGAGGCGCTGCAACAAGTTGGTGCACACAGCGATCTGACCGGCGTCGCGGTCCGCGACATTGCGGTCGTGTTGGGCTTTGCGCTCGCCGCACTGTGCCTGGCTGCCGCGACCCTTCGCCGCGAGACACCCTGACGTGACGGCAACCAAGGCCGGACGCCGGCGTCCGGGCCGCCCCGCCGGCAGCTCGAACACCCGCAAGAAAATTCTGGACTGCGCCCGAGAGCTGTTTGCGCGCAACGGCATTAAGAACACCTCAATACGTGCGGTGGCCACTGCCGCCGGCGTGGATTCGGCGTTGGTGCATCACTACTTCGGCACGAAGGAGCAATTGTTCGCCGCGGCTGTCCACATCCCGATCGATCCGATGGATGTCATCGGCCCTTTGCGCGAGGTGCCCGTAGAAGAACTAGGCCACCGAATATTGTCAACGTTGTTGACGCTGTGGGACTCCGAGGTCGGCGCGAGTTTCGTCGCCACGCTGCGGTCGATCCTGGCGGGTTCGGAGGTCAACCTGTTCCGGACTTTCATCCAGGACGTGATCGCGGTCGAAGTGGGCTCCCGCGTCGACGATCCGCCCGGCAGCGGCATCATCCGCATTCAGTTCGTCGCCTCGCAATTGGTGGGCATCGTCATGGCGCGCTACATCCTGGAGCTGGAGCCGTTCGCATCGCTACCCGCGCAACAGGTCGCCGACACAATCGCACCAAACCTGCAGCGCTACCTCACTGGGGATTTGCCGGAGTTGCCTTCGCGATGAGGCGCGCATGCTCGTCGTCGCCGACCTCGACCGCCTCATCGACCAGCAACACCGGGATGTTGTCTTCGATGCGATAGGCGCGGCGCAGCCGTGGGTTGTACAGCAGCTGATCGTTGGCGTCGTCCACGAGCACCAGCGGACCCCGATCGGCCGGGCACACCAGGATGCTCAGCAACTCCTGGTCAATCATGGCCGCTCCCAACGTTATTGCGCACCGTACAACTCGGCTCGCGCGGGACCGGTCAGGCGCCGGAACTGATTCGCCTCGGCGTCGAAAAACCACGCGTGCCGTCCCGCTTTGGGAATGCCGCCAGCCCGCAATGCGCTCACGGTTGGGCGGTAAGAGGCGCTGAGCTTCAGCTCCGGCACCACGTGCACGATGTCGGGTCCCAGTCCGAACGGCATGGCGGCAACGGCTTCGGTGAGATCGGCGGCGGTGATTGTCGCTCCCGGCCGCGTCGTCACCGCGGTCACCGCGACCTGGTGACCGTCGATCGACACCCCGTACGTCACAGCGAGGTCGACCGCGGGCAGCAGCCCGAGCGCATCGGTGATCGGATCGCAGAAAACGATTCCGCGCTCGGTGGGCACCGTCGAGCCGCGCCTGCCCACTAACCAGAAGTCGCCGTCGGCGTCTCTGCGGAACAAGTACTCGGTGGAAATCCAGGTATCTGCGGGACCGAAGACACCGCGCTTGATCGACGCAGTCGGATCGATCGGCCCGCGGGGCTCGGCGAGTAATACACCGACTTCATTGGTGTCCGGGATGCGGACCAGCCCGCGGTCGTTCTCCAGGATCAGGTCATGCTCGACGTCGTAGGCGCCCAGTTCAACCCGTCCCGCTCCCGGCAGCGGCCGGCCCTTGCTGCCGATCTTGACACCGGACACGTTGGCCAGCACCGCATGCCCGTCGGTCGTCGCGAAGAACTCGACGACGTGCGCGGGCGCGAACACGTCAGTGATCTGCTGCCACAGACCGGTCGGCATACCTGAGCCGATGAACAACCGCACCGGATGGTTGCCGTGCAAGGCAAATCCGGGGTCGTCGATGACGTCGCGCAACATCGCCCAGGTATAGGAGACGACGGTGACGCCATATTGACGAAGCTCGGCCGCGAATCGCTCGGGCCGCAGCCCACGGGACAACGCGATACGGGTGCCGCCGACTACCGCTCCGCCGAGGCTGACCAGCAACGCGGACTCGTGGTGTAGCGGGGTGAGGCAGTACACGGTGTCGGTGCGCCCCAGGGCGGCGGTCGAGGCGGTACCAAAGGCCGACAACGCCCACCGGTAGTTGGTGATCTGCTTGGCGACCAGCTGACCGCTTGCGTTGCTGAAGCCGATGAACGCCAGATCGCGCGCATACCCCGGGTTCGGCCGGTACCAAGCCGGCAACTCGACGGCGTCGGGATCGATCTGCTCCATGTCGATGACGTTCGCGTCATCACCCAGGTGCAGATCGCGCGACTCACCACCACCGCCGAGAACCAGGATCTGCTCGGGCAATTGCCGCGCGGTCTCGAGATTGGTGGGGTCGGTGATGATTTCGCTCACGCCCCCGAGCCGGACCGACGCTGCCAGGTCGATATCGGGCTTCAACAGGACCGCGACGGCACCCAACCGCGACAGCGCAGCGATGGCGACGAGCGCGCTGGGCCGGGTCTCCATGAGCACCCCGACGTGTTCGCCTTGGCGCACTCCGACTGCGATCAGGCCGCGCACCACGTTGTCGATGCGCCTGTTCACCGCTTCGTAGGTGTGCACCCGCCCGTCGAAGAGCAGGAACTCGCCGTTGGGAGCATCGTGCGCCTGCTCGCCGATGATCCGGCCCAATGAGATCCGGGTGTGGTCGTTGATCTGGCCCAGGCGAACCAGTCGGGGCAGCGTGCGAACGGTCTCAACGGCCAATGTGCGTACGGATTTATTCGCCGCGAAGACGGCGTCGGCCGCTCCGCGGGCGAATGTCAGTGCCACCTCGGAGGCCTCGCCGAGGCCGTGCATCAGCCGAGAACTGAGTGCGACACCGCGATCGTTAGGCTCCTCCGGCTGATCGGCCATCGGGAAGATGTCGGTGGGCTTGTCGCCGTTTCCGGAGATCCACAGCGCCCAATCGGCGACCGTCGGCCACGATTCCTGCGCTGCTCTGGATCCGACAACCAAGCCGAAGTGCCCGGTCCGGATCAGGTATTCGTAGACCTCGGCGTTGGGCGCAGCTCGCCGGATACCGCGCACCGCGGCCGGCTGACCGATGTCGTCGACCTCGCCGACGAAAGCCAGCACAGGACAGGTGATATCGGTCAGCGTCACCAATTGGCCGTTGATCGCGAAACCGCCGGTCATCATCCGGTTGTGCGCGATGAATTGCTTGAGCAGTTCGGAGATTGCCGGTCCGGACCAGGCGATCCAGCCTTCTGACTCCAGGAATCGGCGCTGGGCTTCGCGCGGCAGCAGCGCTTCGCGATCGTGCAGTTGGCGCACGAAATCGACTCGCGCTTTGGCGGTCTTGAGCGGGTCGAGCATCTGAAAGCCGGTGCGCGCTAGCCAACCTGGAATATCGAGCCGGTTGAAGACATGGTCGGCCATGAAATTGGCGATACCGGGAGCCAAGTTGGGCGGAAGTCCCATCGGCAGGGCTGCCAGGGTGTCGACCGGCGAGCCGAACGTCACGATGCTGGCGATGCTTTTCGAGCGCCGGTAGGCCGCCGCCTGGTAGCAGAACATCCCACCCTGCGAATAGCCGGTGAGATGTACGTCTTGACCGGTGATATCGGTGATGGCATCGAGCGACTCGCTCAGCGCGACGATATGGTCCGCCAGCGTACGGCGCATCCCGCCTTCGATCTTGTCGGGTGAGCCGAAGTCGATGACCCAGGGATCCAGCCCGGCGGCGTGCAAGATGCCGACCGCGCCTTCCTCGCGAGTGACGTCGAACATATTCGCCGACATCATCATGGGATGCACCAGCAGCACCGGCGGGCCTGCCTGAGGGTGCCCCGGGCGGCTGTCCGGCGGGTAATACCGTCGGAGCTTGTACATCGGCGTGCTCTCGACGGTCTGTGACGGCGACGGGGAGTTGCCGGTTTCCAGCCCACCGAGCCGCAGGACTTCCAGGCCGTTCTGTGCGGTCGCCATGAGGCGCTCAACCGGTCGAGTGACCGCTGAAAACTTCAGATCCATGCCGCCGCTCCCCTCGAACGAAGACCATCGTGTGCTGCGCACGGGCCTGACAGCGTGCACATCATGGCACATCACAGGGGGTGGGCTCGTTGCTTTGGTCACGGTGCCGGCCCGTTCGACCAGCCTAGTCGCTGCGCCTCGCCGACCACCTCGCCGTGATGTGCGTCTAGGGTCGGGCCGGTGGCACACCTGCTGGGCGCCGAGGCCGTGCACCTCGAATATTCGACTCAGGTTGTGTTCGAATCAGTGACCGTCGGAATCAGCGACGGCGATCGCATCGGCATCGTGGGGCGAAACGGCGACGGAAAATCCAGTTTGCTGGATTTGCTTACGGATCAGGTGCGCCCGCATGCCGGACGAGTCACGCAGCGCAGTGGACTGCGCGTCGGGGCGCTGAGTCAGGTCGACATCCTTGATTCGGACAGCACGGTGGGCTGGACGCTGGTCGGCGACCGGGCCGATCACGAGTGGGCCGGTGATCCGCGGATCCGCGACGTCGTCAGCGGCCTGGTGTCCGACATCGAGTGGAACGCCGCGATCGGCACGCTCAGCGGTGGTCAGCGGCGGCGAGTCCAGCTGGCGGCGCTGCTGGTCGGTGAATGGGACGTCATCGCCCTGGACGAGCCGACCAACCATCTGGATATTCAGGGCATCACCTGGCTGGCTACCCACCTGCGCCAACGTTGGGCCCGCAACAGCGGCGGGCTGCTACTGGTAACCCACGACCGCTGGTTCCTCGACGAGGTGGCAACCACGACGTGGGAGGTGCACGACGGCATCGTGGAGCCGTTCGAGGGCGGCTACGCCGCCTTCGTGCTCCAGCGAGTCGAGCGCGATCGGATGGCCGCCGCCACCGAGGCCAAACGGCAGAACCTGATGCGCAAAGAGTTGGCCTGGTTGCGCCGCGGGCCCCCGGCCCGTACGTCGAAACCAAAATTTCGTATCGATGCGGCGAACCAGTTGATCGCCGACGTGCCACCGCTTCGCAATACCGTCGAGCTCGCCAAACTCGCCACCGCACGGCTCGGCAAGGATGTCGTCGATTTGATCGATGTGTCCGTCTCGTTCGAAGGCCGGGCCGTGCTGCGCGATGTCGAATGGCGGATCGGGCCGGGCGAACGCACCGGCATCGTCGGCGCCAACGGCGCCGGCAAGTCGACGTTGTTGGGGCTGATCACCGGCGCCGTCCAGCCGGAGAGCGGAAAAGTCAAGCGCGGCAAGACCGTTCGGCTGGGGATGCTCGACCAACGGGGTGACGAGCTGGTTCCGCTGGCCGGTGAACGAGTCGCCGATGTGCTCGGTCGGCTGCGCAGCGGCTACGAGGTTGACGGCCGCGACGTCACACCCGCCCAATTGCTGGAGCGTCTCGGGTTCGCGGGCGGTCAGCTTTCGGCCCGGGTCAGTGAGCTATCGGGCGGGCAACGTCGCCGACTGCAACTGATGTTGACGCTGTTGGCGGAACCGAATGTGCTGCTGCTCGACGAGCCCACCAATGACGTGGACACCGACATGCTGGCCGCCACCGAAGATCTTCTCGACTCGTGGCCGGGGACGTTGATCGTGGTCTCCCACGACCGCTACCTCTTGGAGCGCGTCACCGATCAGCAGTACGCAATTCTGGACGGTCGGCTACGACACCTGCCCGGTGGCATCGACGAATACTTGCGACTGGCATCCGATGCGACGGTAGAGCGTGCCGCACCGGCGGCCGCCAGAACTTCGGAGTTGCCGCAGATCTCCGGGGCCGGACTGCGCGCCGCCGAAAAAGAGCTCGGTGCCATCGATCGCAGGCTCGCCAAGCTGGCCGACCAGATCGCGGCCAAGCACCGTGAACTGGCCGACCACGATCAATCCGACCACGTCGGCATCGCCCGGCTCACCGAGCAATTGCGCGACCTCGAAGGCGGCGTTACCGAACTGGAGAATCGGTGGATGGAAATTTCCGAAATCCTTGAGTGAGTCTGGAAATCAACCACGGCAAAAATATTTGGGAATTCACTCCAGAGTTCCGGAATTCAGGAGCACCTTCCGAATGACTGCGGCCGCGCTCAGCATATTTTAAGGTATCGGCAAGCGAACGTCGCTTGCCCGGAATTTGGTCATCACCTCTGACAGGTTGAGAGATGTCCGCAATCGCGCCACGCCGTACCGAGCTGGTGGTGTTGGCGACCGCAGGCTTGCTCTTTGTTGCGGCGATTTTGTTCGGCGGCGCACACGATTCGGTGGTCGGCCCGGCGGGCGCTGTCATCATAGGTGCCTTCGCGACCGGCTGTGCGGTCAACGCCGCTTGGGCTGCCCGTAGCGGCCAGCGACTTGCGTGGATCGCCCTGGCTACCGGGCTGGGCGGCTGGGCAGCCGGGAATGGCCTGTGGTGCTACGTCGCTCTGCGAGGCACCGCGCCAATCTCGACTTCCTCGGCAGCTGAGATTGGCTACGTGATGTTGCCGTTATGCGCTTTGGGCGCC
>DATAZN010000025.1:0-12726 GCA_036272035.1 Mycobacterium sp.
CCTGGCCAGCCATCCCGACATCGACATGGTGTCGTTCACCGGATCCACCCGCGCCGGCGTTGAGGTGGCCAGGCTTGCCGCCCCGACGGTGAAGCGGGTGACCCAGGAGTTGGGCGGCAAGAGCCCCAACATCGTTCTCGATGACGCGGGGTTCGCGGATGGCGTTCGTGCCGGCGTGGCCAACATGATGCCGAACGCGGGGCAGAGCTGTAACGCGCCGTCGCGCATGCTGGTCCCGAACTCCCGGATGGATGAAGCCATCACGATCGCGCGCGCGGTCGCCGAGGGGGTGAAGGTCGGCGATCCCGACGACGAGACCGCGATCGGGCCGGTGGTGTCGAAGACGCAGTTCGACAAGATCCAGCGCCTGATCAAGCAGGGCATCGACGAGGGTGCGACGGTCATCGCGGGCGGCCCGGGCCGGCCGACCGGCCTGGACAAGGGTTACTACGTCAAGCCGACCGTCTTTGCCGACGTCACCAACGACATGACGGTCGCGCGTCAGGAGATCTTCGGGCCGGTGCTGTGCATCCTCGGGTATGACGACATCGACCAGGCCGTCGAGATCGCCAACGACACCGACTACGGGCTGGCCGGGTTCGTCTCGGGAGCTGACCTCGACAAGGCCCGAGAGGTGGCCCGCAAGATCCGGGCCGGCTGGGTGACGATCAATCACGCCTTTGACATGAACGCGGCGTTCGGCGGCTACAAGCACAGCGGCAACGGTCGAGAGTGGAGCGAGTTCGGCTTCCACGAGTACTTAGAGGTCAAGAGCACGTTGGGATACGCGCCCGAATAGCCGCGCAGCCATCAAGGGAGATCGCTATGAAGTGTCGTGCCGCTGTGCTGCGCGGGGTTGGCGAGGACTGGGAGATCCGCGAGGTTGATCTCGATCCGCCCCACGCCGGCGAAGTCGTGGTGCGGATGGCCGTTGCCGGCATCTGCCACTCCGATGACCACCTTGTTACCGGCGACGTATTGCCGACCCCTGAGGTGCGGGCCTCAACCGGTATTCCGGAGCCGGACTGGTTCCCGATGCTCGGTGGTCACGAGGGCGCCGGTGTCGTCGAAGAAATCGGGCCGGGCGTGACGACGGTGCAGCCGGGGGACCACGTAGCGATGTCTTTCATTCCCGCGTGCGGCGGTTGCCGGTTTTGTGTGAACGGTCAGAGCTACATCTGCGACGCCGGCGCAAGTTTGTTCTCGAGGGAGATGCCTACCGACGGAACCTGTCGCCGGCATCTCGGCGACGAAAACCTGATGGCTTACGGTCAACTCGGCACATTCGCCGAGTATGCGGTCCTAACGGACAGGTCCGTCATCAAGATCGACGACACGATCCCATTCCATGCTGCCTCACTGGTGTCGTGCGGCGTCAGCACCGGCTGGGGCTCCGCAACGGTTTCGGCGGGCACCGAGCCCGGTGACACCGTCGTCGTCATCGGTACCGGTGGTGTCGGGATGAATGCCCTGCAAGGGGCGCGCGCGTCCGGCGCGACCTATGTCGTTGCAGTGGACCCGATTGAGTCCAAGCGGGATTCGGCCAAGATCTTCGGCGCCACGCACAGCGCGGTCTCCGCCGAGGAGGCGATACCGCTGGTGGCTGACATCACCGCCGGCGTGATGGCTGACCGCGTCGTCGTGACCGCCGGCGTTGTGCACGTGGACTTGATCCCGTTGGCCATGAGGCTGCTTCGCAAAGGCGGGACATGTGTGGTCACCGGCATCACCCCCTATACCGAGCCCGTGGTTCCGCTGATCCTGCAGGAGATGGTGCTGTCGGCCAAACAACTCAAGGGAGCGCTTTACGGCGGGATGAATCCGCGCACCAGCGTGCCATTGTTGTTGTCGATGTATAAGGCAGGTGCATTGAAACTCGACGAGCTGGTCACTCGGCACTACGAGCTCGACCAGATCAACGAGGCGTTCGCGGACCTGCGCGAAGGCCGCAACATTCGCGGCATCATCGATTTCGCCGGGCTATAAAGCCGTAAGGCATCAGGAAACCCGCAGGTACACGATCGCTCCCGCCAGCCAACTACGTGGGCACGATCATGGCGGACAAGGTCGCCGGCCTCACCGCGCTCTACGCCACGACGATGGCGCTGTTCCACCGCGAAAGAACCGGCGAAGGTCAAGAAGTTGAGGTCGCCATGTTCGAAACCATGGCATCGTTCATCTTGGTCGAACATGCCAACGGCGCCATGTTCGACCCCCGCTGGGGCCGCGATCTACCCGCGGACAGTTGCGCCGAATCGCAGGCCGTGCTTGGCCTGGCCTAGAGCCAATTCTCTTGCCGCACGCGGAGTTGCCGCGCGGCAGCATATTTCGGTTGCCGCCGCGCCGTGTCTGCCGCTGATGCGGTCTGCCCGCACCTAAACTGACGCCTGCATCAGCAGGGAGGGGCACCCGAGTATCGGCGGCAACAAAGCCGCCGACCAGGAAACCGGTCGGCGCGCTGGAAAGGTGACCATGGAACCGGCCGGGGCGTACCCCGCGCCGGTTCATTCTGCTGGGAAGCCCCGATGGGTTGCGGTACCGCCGGCGAGCCGGATGCCCACCCGCAGCGCGCGCGACAACGGTGACCGTCCAGAGCGCCGTCCGGGTATTCGTGCGCTGGACGGCGTGCGGGCGGTGGCGGTCGCGCTGGTGCTGGCCGACCACGGCGGCATCCCCGGTATGGCGGGCGGGTTCCTCGGCGTCGATGTGTTTTTCGTGCTGAGTGGATTTCTGATCACCTCGCTGCTGTTGGACGAGCTGGGCCGCAGCGGTCGTATCGAGCTGGCGAATTTCTGGATTCGTCGGGCCCGCCGGTTGCTGCCGGCGCTGGTCTTGATGGTGCTGACCGTGGCAGTCGGGCGTCAGTTCTTCTCACCCGAAGCGATCGTGGGTTTGCGCGACGATGCCGTGGCCGCATTCTTCTGGGTGTCGAACTGGATGTTCGTCGCTGACAAGACCGGTTACTTCGCCCAGGGTGCGCCGCCGTCGCCGCTGCAGCACGCCTGGTCGCTCGGGGTGGAGGAGCAGTACTACATCGCCTGGCCGCTGGTGCTTGTCGCGTTGGCCGTGGTACTGGCGGCGCGAGCGCGTCGTCAGGACAAACGGGCCACCCTAGGCGGCGTCCGCTTGACGGTGTTCCTGCTGGCCATGCTGGGAGCGTTGGGCTCTGCCGCGACCGCGATCCTGCTCGCGTCCGATGCAACGCGCGATCGGGTCTACTTCGGGACCGACACCCGGGCCCAGGCGCTGCTGGTGGGCGCCGCGGCGTCGGCGTTGCTGGTCGGCGATTGGGAGTCGCTGAATCGCGGATGGTCGCTGATTCGTTCGCGGTGGGGCAGGTGGGTCGCCCGGGGGCTTCCGGTGGTCGGCCTGGTGGTGTTGGGGGTGGCCGTTCACTACGCCACCGGCAGCGCCCGCGAATTCCGCAGCGGCCTGCTGATCGTGGTCGCCGTCGCGGCGGTGTTGGTGATCGCCCCGGTGGCATTGGATCAGCGCGGGCCAGTCGCCACCGTGCTGGCCTGGGGTCCGTTGGCCTGGCTGGGCAGCATCTCATACGGCGTCTACCTGTGGCATTGGCCGGTCTTTCTGGTGCTCAACGGTCAGCGAACCGGATGGCACGGGCTCTCGTTGTTCGCTGTCCGGTGCGCCGCCACGCTGGCGGTCTCGGTGGTGTCGTGGTGGGCGATCGAGCAGCCGGTCCGAAAGTGGCGACCAGTGCAGGTACCGCTGCTGCCGCTGGCCGCAGCGACCGCGGCAACCGCTGCGGCGGTGACGCTGCTGGTGATTCCGGTCGTGCACAAGCCCGGCGTCAGCGCACTCGACGCCAGCCTTCCGCCCGGGGTGTCGCCGGTCGCGGTCGTGTCGCCGTCTCCTCCTCAGGGAGTCCGGCCCGCACGGGCCATCGCGAAGCGAGACCCGCGGCGGCCGTTCACCGTTTCGGTGTTCGGCGACTCGATCGGCTGGACGATGATGCACTTCCTGCCGCAGACCCCCGGGTTCCAGTTCATCGACCACACCGTGATCGGCTGCAGCCTGGTGCGCGGCGGCCCGTACAGCTACCTCGGCCAGGCCTTGGACCAGAAAAGCGAATGCGAATCATGGCCGGGCCGGTGGACATCGCAGATCGCCGTCGACCAGCCCGATGCCGTCCTGCTGGTGATCGGCCGCTGGGAGACCGTGGACCGGGTCAATGAGGGGCGGTGGACTCACATCGGGGATCCGGCCTTTGACTCCTACATCAGCGCCGAGCTGCGGCGTGCGGTGGACATCCTCAGCTTCAGTGGTGCGCCGCTGACCGTCGCGAACCTGCCGTACAGCAGGCGCGGTGAACGGCCGGACGGCAGCCTGTATCCCGAGGATCAGCCTGAGCGGGTGGATGAATGGAACACCATGCTGGGCAAGACCATTGGCAATCGTCCGGACGTGCGGATACTGGACTTCAAAAAGAAGCTGTGTCCTGAAGGCACGTACACCGCGAAAGTCGACGGCATTCAGGTCCGCAGCGACGGCGTGCACTTGACCGAGGAAGGCGTGCAGTGGCTGACGCCCTGGCTCGAGCAATCGCTGCGCCCGCGGTGACTAAACGCCGGCGTGGCAGCTGATCTCCATGCTGTCACTTTCCCGAGCGGCGAAATTGACGCTGACATAGCCGTTTTCGCTGTCACGGACGTAGTCGAGGTAGGACTTCGCATCGGCCATCTCGGTGTTGTCGGCGACGACGAGAGCTCCGGGTGACAGATGCCCTTCGAGCAGTTTGATAACCGGGAGATACAACTCTTTCCAGCCGTCGAGCAGCACGAAGTCAATCGGTCCGTCCAAGGTCTCCAGGGTGGAGAGGGCGTCCCCGCCCAGGACGGTGATCACGTCGTCCAGCCCTGTTTCGGTGAAGGTCTTTGTCGCCGCAGCGATCTTGCTCTCGCTGAGCTCGGTTGTCACCACCCTGCCGCTGCCGTTGTCGCGCACTGCTGATGCCAGGTGCAGCGCCGAAATGCCAAATGACATACCGAATTCCACGATGGTGTTTGGACGTGTCGCCCGCACCAGCGAGTACAGCAGTCGGCCGGCCTCCGGTGTCACCGGGATATAGAAATTGCTCATCGTGTCGGCGCGTTCCTGCGCGGTCCTCGCCGGCGACATGTCGGGGCGGCTCGCGCGCAACTGTGACATCTGTTCGCGCGACTCGGTATACATCCGTTGAAGCGTTTCGGCGACTCGAGGATCCTGCAGTGTGGTGGCCATGCCGTCGAGCCTAGCCACGGGGCCGTGAGAATTGGCCTCCACCATGTTTGACGAGCATTGATAGTGGTGCGAGGATGGATCGGCAAGCACCTCGGTAGGTGAGGCGTCTGCACGGATACAGGCCACTGACCCCGAACGTCGACAGACGCCCCGGGTCAGGACAGCTCTTCCCGACCTAAGGGTTGAGCCCAAGTGGCTTCCGGGTGTACCACCGGATACGCCGTGCAGTGCCGAAGCTCCGACGATGGGGGTGCGTCGCCGTGAGGCGCCAACCCCCTGTCATGCGTGCACTGTGGTGACACCCCCGTGTGTCCTGGCCGTGAGGAGGTGAGGGCGATATGAGTCCGAGCGATAGTCCGCATCCATATTGGAAATCCATTTCGTCCCGATCCGGTAGCGGCCTTCCCGCCGCCGCCTGAGCCTCCCCGTAGTTTGGTTCTTCTTGTGCCGACCTGCAATTGGCGGTGGCTGACTCGCTCGTAGCGATGGGTCGGGCTTCCCCTGAGGAGACCATCATGCGTCCCAACCCCGAACGTCAGATTCATCGAGCCTGTGGTGACGTCCGCGCGGCGCTGTTCAGTGCATTGGAACTCCTCGCGGACGGCAGCATTCCCACCACCGCCAGCGACGACACGTTCAAAGCACTCAGCGATTTGGGTAGGCTGCAGCGCCATCTCGCCGATGCGCTGCAAGCCACCAACCTGCTCGACCAGATGGTCGGCGTTCCAGTAGAGGAGCGTCAACCGTGGTCGTACTACCGGAGTCGGATAGCCCAGAAAGCGAGACTGGTCAGCACCGTCGACGAGGACCGCGGCCTGGCCGGCCGGGCCACCGCGTCCTGACCAGGATCACGAAACCTGAGGCAGCAGAACGATCTTGCCGTGCGTGTGTCGTTGCTCGAGTTCTGCGAACGCGTCGACGACCCGGTCGAGCGGGTAGGTCGCGGCGACATCGAAGTCGAGCGCGCCGGAAGCGACCAGATCGGCGATCTCAGTCAGCACCGCCGGTGTCGACGCCTCAGCGCTGCCTTCGCTTTTGGCGCCGACCTCGGCGGCCTTCTCGAAGGAGATGATGGTATTGATCCGCTCGGGTGGCACGCCGAGGTCGACCGCCAGCTGCACATAGTCCGGTCCGAACAGGTCGATGAAGGCATCGATGCCGTCCGGTGCGGCCTGCTGCAGTCGTTGTGCCAACCCGTCGCCGTATTCGACCGGCTGGACGCCGTGCGCGCGGAGCCACTCTGCATTGCCCGACGATGCGATGCCCAACACCCGCACGTCGCGCAGTGCCAACAGCTGAACCACCAGGCTGCCAACGCCTCCGGCCGCGGCGGAGACCGCGACGGTCTCACCCGGCCGCGGCGCGACGGCGCGAACGGCCGCATAAGCCGTGACGCCGACGACGTACAGCGAACCCGCGACCTCCCAACTCAACTCGTCAGGTCGGTGGATCAGCTGGTCGACCGGGACGACGGTGTGGGTGGCGTGGCTCGACCGCTGGAAACTGAAACCCAGCACCTCGTCACCGACGGCGAAATCGCTGACCCCATCTCCGACCTCGAGGACGACGCCGGCCAGGTCGCTGCCCTCGCCGGACGGGAAGGTGGCGGGGAAACGCTCGTGCAGTGCCCCGCTGCGGATGCCGATCTCGCCGGGATTGATTCCGGCTGCGCGAACCTCGACCAACACCTCACCGGCACTGGGCGACGGCCGATCGACATCGGCCACGTACAACTCCTCCCGCCCGCCGTAACGGTCGAAGCGGACTGCGCGCGCTTGTGCGTCTGCCATCGTGATCTCCCTACTCGTTGTTGCGAAAATCCATCGGCTGCAGCGACTTTCAACAACCGACCGAGATTAGTCGTATCGAGTCGATCACTCACGCGTTACAGCCCTCTGTAGGCGCAACAGAGGCAGCTCGGTGATGTCTTCCGACGTGGCCGTGTGACCGCCGTCACAGCGACGTGGCCGCTGCAGATATCGGGGTCAAGCCACCACGTTGATGGGGTCCCCCAAGTGGACGGTGTCGAAGTACCACGCAGCGTTGTCAGGGCTGAGGTTGATGCAGCCGTGGCTGACGTTCGAGTAGCCCTGGGAGTCCACCGACCATGGGGCCGAGTGCACGTAGACACCGCTCCAGGTGACCCGGACGGCGTACTGCGCGGTGATCTTGTATCCCTCCGAAGACTCGAGTGGGATGCCGATGGTCCGCGAGTCCATCACGACCGTGCGCTCTTTGGACAGTGCGGAGAAATTCCCCATCGGTGTTGGACGAGTGGGCTTACCCATCGACGCCGGCATCGTGCGCAGCACCTCACCATTCTGGCTGACCGTGAACGTGTGCGCGGAGATGCTGGCAACGCCAACCACCTGGTCACCGGTGTCGAAACCGGTTGACAGCGCCCGCACTTCGACGCCGACGTGGCTGTGGGCCGGCCAGTAACCGTCCGGCTTCCACTGGACGGTATTGGTGTCGACCCAATCGAACCGCCCGGTCATGTGATTCGGTGCGGCGATCTTGATTGCCCGTTGGGCGGCGGCGCGGTTGGTGACCGGAGCGGTGAACGTGACGATCACCGGGTGAGCCACGCCGACCACGGCGCCGTTGGCCGGCTGGATCGATGCCACGCCCGCGGCCTGGTTTGGCGGTGCGATCGCCGCCGCGCCCGTGGCCACCGATCCCGCCACGGCCAGCATTGCGGTCAGGACCGCGAGCCATCCCATTCGAATCGCTCTCACCACGGTGTCCACCCCTCCGAGACGATGCAAGCCCGAAGCGCTCGCATTCCGTAGCTCTAATATGCCTTATCTGGCGCTCAGCAAACAGATTATGAATTGCGAAAGTCGCGATTAGCTGAGCGCAATATCCATTTGCGTGCCTATTCGGGGTCGCAAAAGAGTCCCTTTCGTGATCCGAAGCTCGCCCAGCTACTTGCAATTTGGCAAGCTCAGATCGCTGTGTTACACCGAATGCCATGACCGATCCGTACACGCAGCCGCTGCCCGACTCGGCGGCACTTGTCCTGATCGACGTTCAACGCGACTTCTATGCCGACGATGCTCCGTTGCCCATCGAGGGCACCGCGGCAGCGATCCCGGCTATGGCTCGGTTGGCGAGCGAATTCCGCGATCGCGAACTACCGATCGTGCACGTCGTCCGGCTCTACCGTCGGGACGGCTCGAACGCGGACATGGTGCGCAAACTGGCGATCGAACAAGGCGCGCGGATGGCCGTCCCGGGCAGCGCCGGCTCACAGATCGCGGCCGAGTTGTTGCCCAATCCTGTTGAGCTGGACCATGAACTGTTGCTCGGCGGCGAACTCCAACACGTCGGCCCGCGCGAGCATGTGATGTACAAGCCGCGGTGGGGCGCCTTCTACCAGACCAAGCTCGAGCAGCATCTTCGCGATACCGGCAGCGACACCTTGGTTTTCGCCGGTTGCAACTTCCCGAACTGCCCTCGGACGTCTATCTATGAGGCCTCCGAGCGGGACTTTCGGGCCGTGCTGGTCTCAGATGCGGTGTCCGGGCTCGATGATCGGGGCATCGAGGAGTGTCGGGCGATAGGCGTCGACGTTCGAGACTTGTCAGCGACGCTGGCATGGTTACCGTAACCGAGCAGCCGGTCGGCAACTGCGAGGGTAGCCAGAGCGAGACTGCTGGTGTGATCGGCGATCTCGTGATGGAGGCGGTCCCGCCAACCGGTTCACTGCTCGTGTTCGGGCGGGGTGGGTCAGCCCGCGGACTTCACCCGCGCCGCAGCGGATTCCGGCATCGGTTCATACCGGGCGAAGGTCCGGGTGAACGACGCCGCTCCGTGTGAGAGCGAACGCAAATCGATTGCGTAGCGGGTCAGCTCAGCCTGTGGCACTTCGGATTTCACCAATGTGCGGTCGTTGCCGGCGGTGTCGGTCCCCAACACCCGGCCGCGACGCCCGGACAAGTCGCTCATCACGGCACCGACAAGGTCGTCGGGTATCAGCACCGAGACCTCGTCGATCGGTTCGAGCAGCGCCGCCTTCGCCGCCGCCGCGGCTTCTTTCAGCGCCAGCGCGCCGGCCATCTGGAAGGCGAAATCTGAGGAGTCCACGCTGTGCGCCTTGCCGTCGAGCAGGGTGACCCGGATGTCGACGACGGGATAACCGGCGTGCACACCCCTTTCCATCTGAGCGCGCACGCCCTTCTCGACGCTCGTGATGAACTGGCGTGGGACCGCGCCGCCGACCACCTTGTCGCGGAACTCGAAGCCGGAGCCTTCGGGTAGCGGTTCGACCTCGATGTCGCAGACCGCGTACTGACCGTGACCACCGGATTGTTTGACGTGCCGGCCGTGGCCTTTCGCCTTGCTGCCAAAGGTTTCTCGCAGCGGTACCCGCAGCTCGACGGTATCCACGGTGACGCTGTACCGGTTGGCCAGTGCGTCCAGCACCACACCGGCATGGGCTTCGCCCATGCACCACAGCACGATCTGATGCGTCTCCGGGTTCTGCTCGATCCGCAGTGTCGGGTCCTCGGCGGCTAATCGTCCAAGCCCGACCGCCAGCTTGTCCTCGTCGGTCTTGGCGTGTGCCTGAATCGCCACCGGCAGCAACGATTCCGGCATCATCCACGGCTTGAGCACCAGCGGCTGCGCCTTGTCGGAGAGTGTGTCGCCGGTTTCGGCCCGGCTCAGACGTCCGATGGCGCACATGTCGCCGGGCAGCACCATCGATGCCGGCCGCTGCTGCTTGCCCAGCGGGAAGGACAGCGCACCGATGCGTTCGTCCTCGTCGTGGTCCACGTGGCCGGCCAAAGAATCGGGGCCGGCGTCGTCTGGCGAGCCGAAGAACGACGAGAAATGGCCCGACACATGAACGGTCGTGTCGGGCCTGATGGTCCCGGAGAACACCCGGACCAGGCTGACCCTGCCGACATAGGGGTCCGACGTCGTCTTCACCACCTCGGCCAGCAGCGGCGACTCGGAGCCGCAGGTCACCTTCGTGAAGGCGGCGCCTTGCGCCGTAAACACCTCGGGCAGTGGGTGTTCCGCCGGGGACGGAAATCCGCGGGTGGCGACCTCCAGTAGTTCCAGGGTGCCGACGCCGGTGCCGCTACAGACCGGAATCACCGGGAAGAACGAGCCGCGGGCGACTGCTTTCTCCAGATCGTCGATCAGCACCGCTTCGTCGATCTTTTCGCCGCCCAGGTAACGCTCCATCAGCGATTCGTCTTCGGACTCCTCGATGATTCCCTCGATCAACGTGCCGCGGGTTTCCTCGATCTGATCGGCGTAGGAGGCGTCGGGCGCATGGGTGGTCCGCTTGCCGTTCGCGTACTCGTAGTGCGTCTGCGATAACAGACCGATCACGCCGTCACCGGTAGGGAGATAGAGCGGTAAAACCTTGTCGCCGAACGCATTCTGTGCAGACGCGAGTGCATTCTGGTAGTTGGCCCTGGCGTGGTCGAGTTTGGTGATCACCACGGCTCGGGGCATGCCGACCTGGTTGCACTCCTGCCACAGCGACTTCGTCGGCTCGTCGACGTCCTCGTTGGCCGCGATCACGAACAGCGCGCAGTCCGCGGCGCGCAACCCGGCCCGTAGTTCGCCGACGAAGTCGGCGTAGCCGGGGGTGTCGACGAGGTTGACCTTGACGCCGTCGTGCGACAGCGACGCCAAAGCGAGACTGACCGAACGCTGCTGGCGGATCTCGGCCTCGTCGTGATCGCAGACCGTGGTGCCGTCAGCGATACAGCCGGGTCTGGACAACACGCCGGACGCGACAAGAAGCGCGTCGACCAAGGTGGTCTTGCCGCCGCCGGACGGGCCTACCAGCACCACATTCCGGACGGCGGCCGGATCGTCTACGGCGGGAGCGGCTCCTGCGCCGTTCGAACTATGGGACTTGTCTGCCATGACGTCACTCCCTCGCGGCCCGCGTCATCGTGATGCACGTCACTTTTCTCCTAGCGTCCGCGCAAAACAAGGGTTGAACGGCGGTGAAGGGAATTAAGGGAGCCAGCGGGCTCAGGCGTGCCAACTGCTCCAGCGCTGGACCGCGACGGCGATCACCGGGCCATCCAGCGAAACCGATTGGTATTGAGCATATTTCGCACGTAGCAGATCGCGGCCGACGTGCATGGTGTCGCCGTCGTGATGGATCGCGGCAACACCGTCGGCGCGGACCCACCACAACTGCGTCCAGTCGTCGGCGTAGTGGTCGACCAGCAGGCTCACCTGCGGGTTGCGCTCGATATTGGCGAGCCGGCGCAGCCGTTGGGTCGTCTTGGGTTTGGCGTCGACGGCCGTATATATGACGTCGTCGTGCAGCGCGAAGACCAGCGGCACCAGATGCGGCCGGCCGTCGAGGGCGGCGCTGGCCAACCGGGCTACCGGTGAGTGCGCGAAGCGGACCTGGGGGTCGAATTCGACCACATCGTCGAGCCTAGGTGCCGGAGTTGATTTAGGTAATGCTGAGGCCGCCGTCGACGACGATCGTCTGTCCGGTGACGTATCCGCCTGCCGCCGATGCCAGCCAGACCGCGGTGGCCGCGAGTTCGCGTCCATCGCCCAATCGGCCCAGGATCAGTCGATGCGACTGGCTCTCCAGGTAGCCGGGTTTGTATTCGTCGGTCATCTCGGTTTTGAAGAATCCCGGAGCGAGAGCGTTGACCCGGATGCCCTTGCGCGCGCCCCACTGCTGCGCCAGATCCCGGGTGAGCCCGATGATCGCGGCCTTGCTTGCGCTGTAGGCCGCCTGCGGCAGTCCGGCGGTGGTGATCCCCAGAATGCTGGCGATGTTGATCACCGAGCTGCCGGGCTGCATGACCCGCCCGCAGGCCTGTGCCACCCAGTACGCGCCGTTGAGGTTGACGTCGATCACCGAGCGGAACTGCTCGGGTGTCTCGCGGGTCGCTGGGTGCGCGGTCCCGACGCCGGCGTTGTTGATCAAAACGTCGACTCGGCCAAAGGTCTGCATCGCGGCATCGACCAGCGCCTGGCACTGCTCGGGCTCGCTGACGTCGGTCGCAATGGTCAGTGCCTTGCGACCGCCGGCCTCAACGAGAGACGCCGTCTCGGCCAACTTGTCGACGCGGCGGGCGCCTAACACGACATCGGCGCCGGCCTCGGCGAATGCCTGGGCGAACGACACACCCAGCCCGGACGAAGCGCCGGTCACGATCACGACTTTGTCATCGAGCCGAAATGAATCAAGCACGCCCATGCGAAAGACACCTTTGCTGTCGAGTTGCCGTTCAGCCGAAGCTATGAAGCTACCGCTTGGCAATATGCCGGTGAATCACCCTCCGGCGGAACCGGGAAACCCGACGTCGATATGCCTGATCCTGCGACGCAGGCTACGGTTATATGAACAAAGTTGTGTCGTCAAGATCAAAATCTTGCGACATTCTGGCTGAATTCGGCTGGTACTTACGCAGGAGGTAATGGGGATGAGCGGATCGCACCGCGGCATACCGCGGGGGTCGCTGCGCTTGCTCAGTCTGTTGGCAG
>DATAZN010000026.1:0-13783 GCA_036272035.1 Mycobacterium sp.
TCGACGAGGTCTTCGGGCTGGGCCGGCTGACCGGCGCGTGGGTGGGCCACCATGTCCTCGATTCTGCCGAATAAGCTGCCTGGACGCGCCCTGCAATGGAAGGGATTTCGACGAGTGGCCAACTCTGCTTTCCCGCACGACTACCGGGAGTTGGCCGCGGTGTTCGCCGGCGGCGCCCTGGGCACCGTGGCGCGCACCGGACTGAGCTTGCTAGTGGCCGCCGACCCGGGGCGCTGGCCCTGGCCGACGTTCACGGTCAACATCGTCGGCGCCTTCCTGGTGGGTTATTTCACGACGCGGTTGCTGGAGCGGTTGCCGCTGTCGAGTTACCGCCGGCCCCTGCTTGGAACCGGGTTGTGCGGCGGTCTGACCACCTTCTCGACCATGCAGGTCGAGACGCTCAAGATGATCGAGCATCACCACTACGGTCTGGCGGCTGGATACACCTTCGCCAGCATCGTTTTCGGATTCCTTGCGGCGTATCTCGCCACTGCCCTGGTTCGTCGGGTGCCGGTGCGCTAATGATCTGGCTCGGGGTGGTGCTCGCCGGCGGGGTCGGAGCCGTGCTGCGGTTCCTGGTGGACCGCGCGGTCGCTCGGCGGGCGGCACGGTCGTTCCCCTTGGGAACCCTCGTGGTCAACGTCAGCGGTGCCGCGCTCCTCGGACTGCTCGGCAGCCTGGCGTTGAGTCGCTACACCGCGTTGCTCGCCGGCACCGCCTTCGTCGGCTCCTACACCACGTTCTCGACCTGGATGCTGGAAACACAGCGGCTCGGCGAAGAGCGCCAAGTCCGCAACGCGGTCGCCAACATCGTCGTCAGCATCGGGTTGGGTATCGGCGCGGCGCTATTCGGGCAATGGATCGCGGGCCGCCTGTGAACCAGCCCGCCCTCAAGCTGACCACATACTTCGGCGAACGCCAGCGGGCCGTCGCGGGTGTGCGGCGGCGCGCCTTTCTGGCCGACGCGATGCTGGACCTGTTCGACACCCGGGAAATCGCAGCCAGCGTCATGCTGCGTGGCATCGCGAGTTTCGGGCCGCGGCACGTCTTGCGCAGCGACGAGTCGTTGAGCCTTTCCGAGGACCCGCCAGTGGCCATCGCCGCGGTCGACGTCGAGTCGAAGATCAGCGGCCTGGTCGACGAGGTGGTCGCGATGACCGGCCACGGCCTGGTCACACTGGAACGCGCCCGCCTGGTCGGCGGCGATGACCTGCTGGACGTCGGCGCCGACGGCGCTGTCAAGCTCACGGTCTATGTGGGCCGCCAGGAGCGTATCGGCGGACTGCCCGCATACCGCGCGGTGTGCGATCTGCTGTATCGACAGGGATTCTCCGGTGGCGCAGTCTTTTTGGGTGTCGACGGCACCGCGCACGGCGAGCGTTATCGGGCTGCTTTCTTCAGCCGCAATGTCAACGTTCCGCTGATGATCATCTCGGTCGGGACCACGGCGCAGGTTTCCACGGTGGTCGCCGAGCTCAGCGCCGTCGCACCGAGGGCGTTGCTGACCGTCGAACGGGTGCGGCTATGCAAACGGGGCGGCGAGTTGTTCGGGCGGCCTCATCGGCTGCCGGACACCGACAATCGGGGACGGCCGCTCTGGCAGAAGCTGATGGTGCACACCAGCGAAGCGACCGGTCACGGCGGTGTGCCGATCCACCGTGCGCTCGTGCACCAATTGCTGGAATCCGGTATGGCCCACGGCGCGACCGTGTTGCGCGGTATCTGGGGATTCCACGGCGATCATGAACCGCACGGCGACAAGCTTTTTCAGCTCACCCGACGTATGCCCGTGGTTACGATCATCATCGACACCCCGGAGTGGATCGCGCGCAGCTTCGACATCGTCCACGAGTTGACCGCAGACCACGGCTTGGTCACCAGCGAGATGGTTCCGGCCGTGGTGACCATCGCCGGCCCAGACCGCCACGGCGGCACTCAGTTGGCGCGCCACGACTATTAACCAGGCGTCTCTGCAGCCCTTGATCAGCGATGCCAGCACCGCTGCGTGACTGCTTTGCACGTCGCGGGTCGCGGTCACCAGCGTGACGACCCCCCGCTTGACCGACGTCCGCAGCTCATCGAACGCTTCGCTGCCCTGGAGCTCTTTCTCATATCGCGCCGCGAACTCGTCGTAACGCTCGGGCTGGTGGTTGTACCAGGCGCGCAGTTCTTTCGACGGCGCAACTTCTTTCAGCCAGACACCCACGCGCGGGTCACCCTTCCGGAATCCTCGCGGCCACAACCGGTCGACCAGGACGCGCCGGCCGTCGTCAGGACTCGGGTCGTCATAGACCCGGGCCACCCGGATTCGGCTGTTGGCGCCCATGCGGTCAGGGTAGCGCCGTGGCGTTCCGTCACCGGTCCCATGATCCACTATCAGCAGCCACACCTGCACCAGCACCTCACCATGACATGATGCTGGAAAGTGCCGCGTATGCGATATCACCGGGCCGCCAGTCGCTGCGCCACCCGAGATGCGTTGCAGTGCCGACATTTCTCGCATCGGCGCGTACCGCGGACCGATATCACATGCGGCATCAGACCGAAGAAGGCACTAATGCGTCGGCCAGCGACTCAAGGGCCGTTGAGTCTCCCGGGTCCGACCGGCCAGGGTAGCGTCATCACGCGAGCGCCGGCAACACCTTGTCGGCCAGCAGGTGAACCGACTTCCACGCTTCGTCAACCGGCATGGCACCGACCAGGGGATGCAGCACCAGCGGCCCATAGTCGGGCGCGCCGCGGACTTCGGCGATCAGTTGATCGGGAGTCAGGAAGCGGTATCGCCCTGATCTCCGTACCTCCTCGAGCGTCTGCACCCCGGGTAGGTGCATCAACGATCGTTGGTCAGCCGACCAGCCGCCGTAAGTGACTGCCTCCCAGAGGATGTGCTCGCCAAGCTCGGCCCACGCCCAGTCGGGATCTTCATGCAGATAGATCATTCCGCGGTTCACCGGCCCGGGCATGATGACCAGCGGCGTCAGGCCGACCTCGACGCACAGCTCGCGGTAGTGAGCCGCGACATCGGGCAGGTGGTCGGCGAGGCTGAGCGGCAACCGAAACCGCGCCGCCCGCCGCGCGGTAATCCGAGCACCACCGCCGACGTACAGCGGTGGATGTGGCCGGGTCCACGAACCTATGTCTGCCCACACCGACAGCATCCGCTCGACAAGGGTGTCCATCAGTTGGCCGCGTTGACTGAAATCGACTCCGAGCGCCTCATATTCGACCGTGCGGTAACCCAGACCCAACGTGGTGTGCAGTCGACCGCGACTCATGTTGTCAACCAAGGCGATGTCTTCGGCGAGCCGAGCGGGGTTCCACAGCGGCCCCAGCGCGCAGTCTACGCTGGCGATCAGCGTCTTCGTCTGTGCCAGAAACATCCCGGCGGCCAGTATCGGGTTGCAACTCCATCCCTGTCCAGTGGCGTGGTGCTCGTCGATGCTGACCGTCAAGATGCCCCGCGACTCGCCCCACTGCGCCAATTCGAGTGCAGCCCGGATCAGTTCGCCTTGGGTCCGCGGCTCCCCCTGCGGCGAGGCGAAGTTGAAGCGCAGCACCGGCAGCACCATGTCAACCCTCCGGTTACGCGTCGGCCGGCGGCGCGGCCGACTTCAGAAACGCGGGAAAGTCCGGGAACAGCTTGCGGTCGACGATCTCGATACGGGTGCCGAACGCGTCGATGTAATAAGCGAACAGGGCCAAATCCGGCGGCGAAATGTCGGCGGTCGCCTCGAAGGCAAAGCCGTTGGCCTCCAATGCTCGTGCGGCTTCGGCGAGGTCGTCGACGAAGTAGCCCAAGTGGTGCACCGAGTTGCCCGCTGCTGCCGTCCAGGGACTTTCCGCCACCTGCTGAATGAGTTCCACGTGTGGGCTCTGCAGCGAGTAGACGAATGTCGAGGTGAGTTCGCGGGTTCCGTTCACGGTGCGAAACGGCAGCGTGTACGTCAGCGGGGTGATCCATTGATAGCCGGCCACCGCGCTGAGCCGTCCCATCGCGGCATCGAGGTCGGGAACGACGATGCCGGTGTGATAGTAGTCCTCAGGCTTGAGTACGAATGTCATTGATTTCCTTACAGTTTCAGACGCAATCGGATGCGCCGTCGACGACGAAGACTGCGCCGCTGGTGTAGCTGCATTGCTCGGTGCACAGAAATGCGACGGTAGGCGCGATCTCGGCGACCGATCCGAACCGCCGCAGCGGGATGTGGGCCAGCTCGGCCTCGACCAGTTCGGCAGCGCCGTGCATCGGCGCGGTCATCGGGGTGTCGATCGCACCCGGCGCCACGGCGTTCACGCGAATTCCCTTGCCCGCCCACTTGACCGCGAGATTTCGGGTGATGTTGACGATGCCGGATTTGGCGGCCCCGTAGCCGGGCACCATCGCGACGGAGCGCAACGCCGACATCGACGCCAGATTGACCACGCTGGCACCCCCCGCCGCTGTCGATGCCTTGAGTGCGCCGTACAGGCCGACCGTCAGGCGGTATGGCCCGGTCAGGTTGAGCGCCACCGACGCTTCGAACCCGTCCGGCTTCGACTCATCAAGGCCGCCCGGGAAATTCGCTCCTGCGTTGTTGACCAGGACATCGAGTTGGCTGAAGTTTCCCACCAACGCGTCCACCGATTCGCGATCGGTGATCCGGAGCTGCTGGTATGCCATGCCGGACAGGTCGGCGTCGTAGTCCGGCGCCGACGGTTTGGTGCCGGTGATAGTGACCTGCGCCCCGGCGTCGCGAAACAACGACGCTGTCGCATGCCCGATCCCGCTGGTTCCACCGGTGATCACCACCGTGGTCCCGGTGAAGTCGAAGTTGACCCGCCCCGTCATGCGTTTCTCGCGATTTGTTCCGTGAGCCAGGCTCGTTCCCAGAAGTTCGTGGTGTCGCTCAACAGATTTTCGTGGGCCTGCTTCAGCACGTCGCGCGCTCCCGGATGATCGGCGGCCACCAGCTCGGCCAAGTGGATGGCGTGCAGCGAACGGCCGGCGGCCAGGTGCTCGCGTGCCCGCTGAACGAGCGCGTCGGCGCCGGCCAGCTCGACCACATCGGCGGCCACTTCGCCGAACGCAACCGGGTAGAGCTCGGTGGTGGAGCGGTGGTGAAACCAGCCGGAGTAGTTCTCCCAGATGGCCCGCACATCCCACGCGACCTTTCCGTAGCCTTGGCCTACTTCGTATTCCGATGGCACGGTGATTTCGCGCATCAGAGTCCGAACATCTTTGCCGGCGTTCATGCCTGCCACCGTCTGGTCGTGAATGTACTGGATGGCGTCGCGTAGCCGGGTCAGCTCCGCGCGGATGCGTTCGGCACCGGCGATCGGCGCGAAGTGACCGGTCACCAGTAGTTCGGGCTGCAGCTCACGGACCCGCTCGACCGATGCGATCGCGGTGAGCGCGTCTCGATACCGGTCGCCGCGCATCGTGACGAGGTTGGGAATGTGCCCGAAGATAGGACCGAAGGTGTTCCCGCACAGACAAATCCGTTCGTCGGGTAGCCATAGCACCAGCGAGTCGTTGGTTTCCCCGCCCGGCACCGCGATCAGGTCCATCCGGCGACCGCCGACGTTCAGCGTGAGGGTGTCGTCGAAGTCGAGGTCCACGGACGGAACGCTCTGTCCCGGCAAGCGCTTGGTGCCGAGTCGACGCTGGATGGCCCGAATGCCGGTTGCCAGGGTGTTTTTGAACGCGAACGCGCTGCGGTTGGCCCGATACCGGATCAGCCGCTCGTTGTCGTCACGCCACAATGTCCAGTTCGCCTGCGCGACAACCGTTGTGTCGCGATCACGGACGCTGTCCAGGCCGCCGACGTGATCGACGTGGCCCTGCGTGAAAATGATGTATCGCACCGGCGAGGAGTCGACGGCGTCGAAGTTGGCCCGGTGCACCGGCCCTTCGAAGCCCATGCCGGTGTTGACGATGACCCGGCCTTCATCGGTGGTCAACAAGTAGGAATTCGACAGGCCCGGTGAGCACCACAGCCTCGGAGCGATCTCCTCGGCCTGGTCGGCGGACGCTGGAGCCAGGGCATCCGCGCCCGGCCGTGTGCGATAGATGGGTTCGAACATCGCTGTGGACTCCTTCATTCGGGCCGAACATCGAACCGGTCGAAGTAAAAGTCGAACCGCTGCCGCAACTCGTCGGGCGAGATCCCGAAGTGTCGTTGCAGGTCATAGCGGATGCTGCCGTGTTTGCCGCGTGGATTGCCGTCCAGGTACTGCTGGAAGCGTCCACGCACCTTCGGCGTCAATTCGATCCCGCCACAACGATAAAGCTGGTCGAGCAATGGCATTTCATTACCGTTGAGGTGGTGGAAGCTGATGTCGATGCTGCGCTCGGCCGGTATCAGCTCGCGGTCGCGCACGCAGGCACCGAGTAGTCGCTGTACGCGGTCGCTCCAATAGTCCAGCAGCCAGCCCGGCTCGATGCTTGTGCGGCGCAGGCGATCCGAGTAGGCCATCATCGTGATCGCCGACTGGATCACCGCGACCGGATCGCGGTGGGTGAACGCCACTGTCGCGTCGGGGAAGGTCGCGATCAGCGGTCCGAGTTGCTCACAGTGCTGCGGGCTCTTGAGGATCCAGGTACGCGGGCCACGCAGGAACGTCAACGCCTGCAAGACCTTCTTCATGTAGGCGTAGTGCCGATTCTGATCCAGGCTCAGGTAGTAGTCGCGCCAATCTGGCACGCGCGCATGCCATTCCAGAACGTAGCCGGCCAGGTCCAAGTCGAGCAGCTCGACTTCTTCCTCGATCGCTTCGGGGAACCGGTCGTGCATGGCGGCTACGACGGGAGCACTGGCCATCAGCGCGTCGTGCTCGGCCTTCGCCCGGGCATAGCGGGGATCGACCCCGAAGATGTCGGGGCCGTCGCCGATCGCGGGGATCGGATCCTGGCTTTCCCAGTACGGCAGCGCCCGTCGGCGCGGGTCGGCGGCGATCAGGTTCACCAGATGCGTGGTCCCCGACCGCGGCATCCCGACGACGATGAACGGCTTCTCGATCCGAATCGACTCGATTTCGGGATACCGCTTGATGAGCTCGGTTAGCGACAGCCGGTTGCGCAGCAGACGAACGATTCGCTGCCGCAATGACGAGCGGGTGAGCTGGGTCAGGCCCCGGTCGCTTTCGATCGCGGCGACGTGCGCGGCCAGCCGGTCGCGGAAGCCATCGGTGTCGGCCAGATCGTCGCCCACCCCGGCCTGATCGATCGCTTCGCCGAGCATCCGGTCGATGTCGAGTTCGATGGGTCTAGCTTCAGTGAACTCGAGAATCTGACGCTGAACATCGCTCAGCCGGGGCGACGTCAAATCGTCGAAGTCGATGTCCGCGACGTCGCGATCCGTAGAAACCACCGGCCGCCTCCTCGACTTGATGCCGAATGCAGACTAGCGCCCAGGGCCGCGGCGTTTAGTCGCATCCTTGCGGGGTACGCCAAGTCAAAACGGGCCGCCCAGCCAACTGCCCGCATTCGTCGACTTTTCGAACAATGGAGGTATGGGGCATGTCCGAGATGATCATCCAATCGCCCGACGAAGTGATCGCGTTCCTGAAAGCTCAGCACAACCTGATCGAGGACATGTTCGACCAGGTGCTGCACGCGACGGACCCGAAGGCCCGAGAGAAACCATTTGTGCACTTGCGCCAATTGCTGGCTGTGCACGAGACAGCCGAGGAAATGGTGGTACACCCGCGGGTGCGCCGCGAGGCGGATGCCAGCGACTCGATTGTCGATGCTCGGCTCGAAGAGGAGCATGAGGCAAAGGAGCTGTTGTCGGGAATCGAGAAGCTCGATATCACCTCACAGCAGTTCATTGATGAGCTTACGAAGCTGCGGGATGCGGTGTTGGACCACGCCCATCATGAGGAGACCTACGAATTCCCCAGGTTGCAAAAGGAACTCGACGCCGACGAGCTCAAGCGGCTGACAGCAGCCGTACGGGCAGCTGAAGCCATCGCGCCAACCCGTCCGCACGCCGGGGTGGAATCACCGATGTTGAATTTTGCCGTCGGACCGTTTGCGTCGATGGTGGACCGCGTTCGTGACCTGATCGAGCACGGCCGCGGCTAGCCAAACGCGGAACCACGGGTTTAGGTCAGCGAACTGATCCGCCGGATTACTTCGTCGCGGCCCAGGGTGCGCGCGATCTGGAACAGGTCAGGGCTTTTGGTCGAGCCGGTCAGACCGACTCTGATCAACTGCGAGGCCTCCCGGATCGAGCCCGGATAGGCATCGGGATTCTTCTTGTAGTCCTTCGCGTTGGCGGCAAAGCCGAACTTGTCGGACAGGTCCCTGATCTGCTGGAACCACTGCACCGGATCGTCGAGATCTTGATAGGCCGCGATGAAGTCCGCCGCGAACGAGCGGACCAGGTCGGCCGGCAGGCCCAGTTGCGCGTCGTCGGCGGCCACCGGCGTGAACAGCTCGGCGAAGAAGAAGCCGTAGGCGGCTCGAAAGTCTGACCATTTGCGCAGGTCTTTGCGCGGGTTGGCGACGCCGTCGCGCTCGACCGCCAACGCGGCCAATGTCTGGTCCGGGTGGGCCTCGATCACGCGATGCAGCTCAGGATCGAACTCCGCCGCCCACGCCGTCACGGCCGCATAGATTTCCGGCCCACTCAGCGTCGCAATGTGGTCGGCGCTGATGTCTTCCAGCTTCACCAGATCGACCAGCGGGCCGGCGCCTCCGCACTCGGCCAGCGAGATCGGCGCGGCGAGCGCTTCGGGCAGCGGGATTTCGGCCAGGCGTCCGTTCGCCAGACCGCGTAAGTAGTAGAGCACCGCGTCGGCGGGATAGCCCGAACTGATGTAGAAGTCGACGTCGGCTTCGGGGTCTTTGCGTTTGGATAGTTTTCGTTTGCCGCCCGGAATCTGCTTCATCAGCAGCGCGATATGTGCGTAGGTAGGCGGCTGGAATCCGAGCGCCTCGAACAGTTGCAGATGCAACGACGTCGACGACAGCCACTCCTCGCCGCGGATGACCAGGTTGCACCGCATCAGGTGATCGTCGACAGCATGCGCGAAGTGGTAGGTCGGCAGCTGCACGGCCGCTGACGATTTGAGGATGACCACGTCGTTGTAGTTGGCCTCCATCGACAATTCGCCGCGGATCGCGTCGTTGAAGGAGGCCCGTGCGCCGGTTTGGCCCGGCGACCGGAAACGCACCACGTACGGCGTCCCCTTCTCCAACTGCTCGCGGACGGCCGCAACATCGGCGTCACGCCAGATCGCCCACTCGCCGTAGTAGCCAGTCGGACGCTTGAGTTGTTGCTGGCGCGTGCGCATTTCGGTGAGCTGCTCGGAGGTGGCAAAGCACAGATATGCCTTCCCGGCGCGCAACATCTCGCGCGCGAAACTCAGATAGATCGTCGCCCGCTCCGACTGGCGGTACGGCCCGTACTCGCCGCCGCCAACCCCCTCGTCGGGAATGACCCGAAAATACGCGAAGGCACGATCGAACTGTTCATGTGCGCCCGCCACTTCCCGCGATTGGTCGGTGTCCTCGATTCGCACGAAGTAGCGGCCACCGGTCTGGTGCGCGACTGCGCGGTCGATCATCGCCGCGTAGATGCCGCCAAGGTGAATGAAGCCGGTCGGTGACGGGGCCAACCGGGTCACCTCAGCACCGTCAGCCAGCTCACGGGGTGGATAGCGCTGTTCCCACCCGCCCGGTTCCGGCAGATCGGCGGGAAAGAGGTTGTCGACCTCGTGCGGCTCCAGCATTCCGGTGAGGGCTCCTATCGGGGACGGTTTGCCTGGTCGATGTTAGTCACGCTGGTCGCAGCGGGACACAGCTCACCGTCCGTACCCTCCGTAGGCTGGGTGGGTGAGCGTCGCACCGGATACCACCGTTGCTCTGGAAGACCGCTTCGCCAGCGACCTACCGGAGATGGCTGTCAGCTGGCAGGCGCAGACGTTTCCCGACCTGCGGTTGCTGGCCTTCAATGAACCGCTGGCCGACCAGCTGGGTCTCGACACTGCCTGGCTCACAAGTCCGGACGGGCTGCGTTTTCTGGTCGGCAATCTGGTTCCCAGCGGCGCCGCGCCGGTCGCGCAGGCCTACGCGGGGCACCAGTTCGGCGGGTACGTGCCGCAGTTGGGCGACGGGCGCGCGCTGCTGCTGGGCGAGCTTTCCGACGGTGACGGGCGTCTCCGCGACATCCATTTGAAAGGGTCAGGAGCCACGCCATTCGCCCGTGGCGGCGACGGCCTGGCGGCGGTCGGTCCGATGCTGCGCGAATACATCGTGAGCGAGGCGATGCACGCGCTGGGCGTTCCCACGACGCGATCCCTGGCCGTCGTGTCGACGGGACGCCCAGTGCAGCGCGAGACGCCGCTGCCCGGCGCCGTGCTCACTCGCGTCGCCGCCAGCCACCTGCGGGTGGGCAGCTTTCAATATGCCGCCGCGACCCGCAACCTCGACCTGCTGCGGCGCTTGGCCGACCACGCGATCGCCCGCCACTATCCCGGCGTAGCGATGCTCGACAACCCCTACCTCGCGCTGTTCGAAGCAGTGGCCGCGGTTCAGGCATCGCTGGTGGCCCAGTGGATGCTGATCGGCTTCGTCCACGGCGTGATGAACACCGACAACATGACCATCTCCGGCGAGACGATCGACTACGGGCCGTGCGCCTTCATGGAGGCCTACAACCCCGAGACGGTATTCAGTTCGATCGACCAATGGGGTCGATACGCCTACGACAACCAGCCCGCCATCGCCGGGTGGAACCTCGCCCGGTTCGGCGAGGCCCTGCTGCCGCTTCTGGCGGACACGATGGACGAGGGCATCCCACTCGCGGAGAAAGCGTTCGATGTTTTCCGCGGCCAATACGACGCCACGTGGGCGAATGGGATGCGGGACAAGTTGGGCCTCTCCGCGGACATCGACTCCGCCACGATCATGTCGTTGGTCGAAGACCTGCTCGCGCTGCTGAATGAGAGCCGCGTCGACTACACCTCGTTCTTCCGCGGGCTGAGCCACGCATGCGGAGACGACCCGGAAGGCACGGCGGCCACGCGCGGATTGTTCATCAACCTGGCCGGCATCGACGGATGGATCTCGCGCTGGCGAGCGCTTAGTCCGGATGCGGCCGTGATGGATCGAAGCAATCCCATCTACATCCCTCGCAACCACCTCGTCGAGGAGGCGTTGACCGCGGCAACGGCGGGCGAGTTGGGTCCCCTCCAGCAGCTGCTGACTGCCGTCACCGCCCCCTACGACGAGCGACCGGGGTTGGAGCGTTACGCCGCCCCAGCGCCGGAAGACTTCGGCGACTACCGGACGTTTTGTGGCACCTGACCTGCAAGATTGGTCGCGCGCTGGGTCATAGCGGCCTGCAGGATCGAGCCGGCAGTCACGAATGCGGGTTTGTCGCGGTCGGCCGGAAGGATGGGCAGACTGGCGGCGCGCCGCAGCACCATCAGGGCAAGGCCGCTGTACGTCGTGTACGGGATGATCAACAGGTTGACCCGCGCCTTCTCGCCATTGATGGTCATCACGTGCTGGGGTTTGTGTTCCCATCCCGGCCAATTGAAGTCAGGTGGGCGCTGCAGGTGTGGCCAGTTGACGTTGATCGAGGTGATGTCTCCCAGCAACGGGGTCAGGGCAGCAATCAGGCCGGGTAATTCGACGGTCATACGGTCGACACGCGGCCACCATGCTCCGTCGATGTCCCCGCCCAAATGGCTGGCAACCGCCAGCCGAATAGGATTCGCAGAGCGCCAGTCGCTCATCTCGCGACAAATCGGTCTGCGGTAAAGGTGTTGCTGGTCAAGGGAATTCCTCACGGCTGGCGTCGCAAGCCCGCTGGCGCAGGAAAGCGGAGGAATCCCATTGCCCGCGAGTGCCATCCGCACGCGTCCCGGCAGACCACCGCCGGCAACAAAACGGCTCACGTTCAAAGGTACGCCACCAACGCCGGTTTAGTAACTTAGGTGTGTCGCTACGTCCGCTTGCGGGTAGAGTGGTGCAAATACCCCAGGGGGACGTAGTGGCCACACAAAACTGGTGCGACGCACCCGAGATTCATCCTTCGAAGATCCGCGTCGGCGACATCATCGGAACGCTGCGCGAAACCAGCTTGCGCTACACCGTCAAGATGGTCAGTGTCCCTCAGAAAGCTCCGCGAAAGTGGACGTTCTTCGGTCGCGACGACAAGGGCATGGACTACGCAAACGTGTTTGGCGAGGACGATTTAGTTCGCCGGTACGACAAAGAAAAGTGAAACTGGTTGGCAACCAGTAGCTTCTACGTCCGTTATCAGCGCACCTTCTGCGGCACCTGACTCGGCCTCGGCGCGGCGGTCAGTTTGTTCGCCTTGCGAATCCCCTTGTCCAGCAACGCTGCCGGCGCGAACTTTTTCAGAGCCGTTAATTGGCGCGCCAGCGGCCCGGCCGGGTAGCGCAACTTCGGCGTGCGACTGGTCGCCGCTTGCAGTACGACACGCGCCACCACCCCGGGGTCATCCCCGGCATCCACCGCCTTGCGCAGGCCGGCTTTGACGTGTTCGCGCAGAGGCGCATAGCTCTCGATCGGCGAATCGGCGTCGGTCGCGTTGGCCTCGAACGAGGTGCTGGTGTAGCCGGGTTCGACCACCGATACCCGCACACCGAACTCGCGGGTCTCATGATCCAGGGATTCTGAATAGCCTTCGACCGCGTGCTTCGAGGCCGCGTAGAGGGCGCCGTACGGCGCCGGAAGGAAACCCAACACCGAGCCGACATTGATGATCCGACCACTGCCCTGGGCCCGCAGATGCGGCAGCACCTCACGAGTCAGCCGGATCAATCCGAAGAAGTTGGTGTCGAACAGTTCCTGAGCCTGAGCGATCGAGCTCTCTTCCGCGGCGCCGAACACGCCGACTCCGGCGTTGTTGACCAGGACGTCGATCCGACCCGCCCGCTGGATGACGGTCGCCACGGCCGCGGTGACCGACTCGGGGTCGGTGACGTCGAGCGGCAGCAACTCCACGCCCGCGATCGGCTCGGTGCGTTGCGGGTTGCGGCTGGTGCCGAAAACCTCGAAGCCCTTCGCCGCAAAGGAGCTGGCGATGGCTTGACCGATTCCTGACGAGGTGCCGGTAATCAGCACTACGGGCGATCGCTGTGTCATGTCTACTCCTAGTAAACCGATTGGTGTACCTATGCGGTCGCGACGGTACACCACTTGACGGCCGATGTAAACCGGTCGGTATACTCCAAATATGGGCAAGCAGGCTGTGGCAAACAAGGGCGGCCGTGGCGCACGTCAGCGCATCCTGGACACCGCCGCCGAATTGTTCTACCGCGACGGCATCAACGCCACCGGCGTTGAGCGACTCGCGGCCGAATCATCGGTCTCTAAACGCACTCTCTACCAACACTTTCCAAGCAAGACAGCCGTAGTCGAGGAATATCTGCGCGGCATCGAGGACCGGGTCGCCAATCCCCAGCAAGGCACTGATCAAACGCCGCGCGAACGACTGCTGGCCGTTTTCCAAACGCCGACGTCGCGGGGCGGACCGCTGCGGGGCTGCCCGTTCCATAACGCGGCCGTCGAGTCCGCAGGGGCCATGCCGGGGGTTCAGGAAATCGTTCGTGCTAGCAAGCGCAGCTTCATCAACGGATTGGCTGAGCTGGCTAAACAAGCGGGCGTCGCCCATCCGCAACAACTGGGCAACGAGCTCGGGGTGCTCTATGAAGGTGCGGCCGCACTGGCCACGTCGTTAGACGACTCGTCGCCGTGGGCGTACGCGCGCGAGGCAGCTGAGTCGCTGATCGACAAAGCGCTCAACCGCTAGTCCTCGAACCG
>DATAZN010000027.1:0-2318 GCA_036272035.1 Mycobacterium sp.
CCGGAGCACCCGGGCCGGGACCGGCACCCGGAGTGGCACCGAGCGTCGCCTGCAGGTCGGGCAGCATGGCGTGCAACTGTGCACCCCAGTACGGCCAGTCGTGCGTGCCGTTGGCGTCGAAGTGGAACTGCGCGTTGTGACCGCCAGCGGCGTTATATGCGTCCTGGAACTTGATGTTGCTGGTGCGCACGAAGCCCTCGAGGAACTTGGCCGGCAGGTTGTCGCCACCCAGGTCGGAGGGCTTGCCGTTACCGCAGTACATCCACAGGCGGGTGTTGTTGGCAACCGTCTTGCCGACGTTCAGCAGCGGGTCGTTACGTGCCCACGCCGGATCTTCCTTCGGGCCCCACATGTCGGCGGGCTTGTAGCCACCGGCGTCACCCATCGCGAAGCCGATCAGCGTCGGTCCCATGCCCTGCGAGGGGTCCATCAGACCGGAGAACGAGCCGACCTCGATGAACTGCGCGGGGTGGTAGTTAGCCAGGTTCAGCGACGAGGCACCGGCCATCGACAGGCCGACAGCCGCGCCACCGGTCTGCTTGACCCCTTTGGTGGCCAGGAAGGCGGGCAGTTCGCTAGTGAGGAAGGTCTCCCACTTGTAGGTCTGGCAGCCCGCCTTTCCGCAAGCCGGCTTGTACCAGTCGGTGTACCAGCTGGACTGGCCGCCGACCGGCATCACCAGCGACAGACCGGACTGCAGGTACCACTCGAAGGCGGGGGTGTTGATGTCCCAGCCGCTGAAGTCGTCCTGCGCACGAAGACCGTCGAGCAGATACACGGCGGGCGAGTTGGCACCGCCGCTCTGGAACTGGATCTTGATGTCACGACCCATGGCTGCCGACGGCACCTGGAGGTACTCAACGGGCAGACCCGGCCGGGAGAACGCGCCAGCATCCGCGGTCTGGCCCACGACGCCGATCAGGCCCGGCAGCAGCGCCGCTGCGGCCGCCCCTAGCGCGAGCCGGCGCGGCAAATTACCTGCCACACCGCGAAACCTGTCAACAAGCCTCATTCTTGCTTTCCTCATTCTTTGTCGGGCCCAACATTGTGGGTCGGACTTCATCGCCCTATTGCGCAGCTTCTTCGGGAACCGCTTCTTGGCTCGCGTCGTTGCTGAGCGCGCCGGCCTGGGTGTCCGGATTTCCACTAGCCATTCGGAGCCGCATCAATACCGGACGGGCGCAGCTGTGCTTCCGTAGTCAACCACATCTCGCGGTCCTGACTGACATCGGCGTAGGCCCGAAACCGGGCCTCGCGCTGCGGCCGGACCCGCTCAACTCGGCTGCGGATCACCCCGTTGTGAATGTGCCGACGAGCGGTTGTTCGCCGGTAACGATACATATTGACGGTTGCTGGAAGATATTCGGGGGCCAGGCGATGCGCTCACCGGGCGCCGACCGAATGGCTGACAAAAATTCTTCTGCCGATAACTGTTCTCGCTGACGGTTGCGCGGTGCTGCTGACTGCTACGCGGTGCTACTGAGTGCTACGCGGTGCTAGGGCCCGGTGGCGGGCAGACCGGTATAGGGGGGAGCGCCCGGCTCCGGCACGGCCAGGCCGCACCTGATGAGTTCGTAACGCGGAACACGGTCGATTCGGTAGCGGGTGAACGCGACGGCGTGCACAAGATTCGACAGGAACCGGTGAAAGCCCATCGGAGCCCGCACCGAATTCAACATCTGCTGGGTCCCCTGGCATTGCAGCGCCGCCTCGGCCTGCACGACGAACTTCGCGTCGAGGTAGCTAGGCACACCCGGATACCACTTCACCCACGGCCCGTCGGCGATCACCCAATCCGGGAAGAGGTTCTTGTCGTGACCGATTCGGCCGTGCTGCAACCGGGCGGTGTGCGCCGCCAGTGGGTTGGCCAGCCCGATCTGGTCGATCACCCGAACATCCAGCCCGACATTCATCCCCACCATGCCGAGGTTGGTGAAAAACACTGTGTGCGGCCCCTTTTGGCGTGCCGGCGGCGGGGCGGGCGGCGCATCGTCCGGTGGCGTGCCCGGTTGTTTCGGTGGAACCGGCGGGACCAAGTCCCACTGGTCGTAGTTGCCGGACGGCAGTAGCAGCGCGCCATCCGGGGTGTTGTTCAACGCCACCAGCACCGCGCGCATCCGGGGGTAGTCCAGGTAGTCGGCAGCCGTCAGCGGGTGCGCATGGCCCGTTGCCTGCGAGTAAAAGCGGCGCTCGTCGACGATCCCCGAGTAGGTGACGCGGGTGGCGTCGGCGCCCATCCCGGGGGAGTTGGCGGCCCACAGCGACCAGCCCGCGACCGCCATCCACAGCGCACTCACCCCGCCGGCCAGCCAGTAGCC
>DATAZN010000028.1:0-14152 GCA_036272035.1 Mycobacterium sp.
GCAAGATGTGGGCGTCGAGCCAGAACATCGCCGGTGCCAGCTGGAGTGGTACCGCGCAGGCCACCTCCTACGACACCATGGGCCAGATGAACACCGCGTTCCGCAACATCGTCAACATGCTGCACGGGGTGCGCGACGGCCTGATCCGCGACGCGAACAACTACGAGAGCCAAGAGCAGGCCTCTCAGCAGATCCTGTCCAGCTAGCCGATCACCGAAACGTCTTAGGAGAACAGTCATGTCGATCAACTATCAGTTCGGTGACGTCGATGCCCACGGCGCGATGATCCGCTCCCAGGCCGCCTCGTTGGAGGCCGAGCACCAGTCCATCGTGCGCGATGTGCTGGCCGCCGGCGACTTCTGGGGCGGCTCGGGTTCAGTGGCCTGCCAGGAGTTCATCACCCAGTTGGGCCGCAACTTCCAGACCATCTACCAACAAGCCAACAGCCACGGCCAAAAAGTCCAGACCGCCGGCAACAACATGAGCAGCACCGACTCCGCTGTGGGCTCTAGCTGGGCCTGACGCCTCACCCAGTAAAGGGTTCGAAACACACCGGGTACCTGATGCCCGGTGTGTTTTCTTTTGGGCGCATTGCGCCCAGCGCCAGGGGCCGGGTAGTCGATCTGTTCGCGCTCTACTGACATCGAGCAGCCTGAGTAGGCGCTGGACGCGCGCCTACTCAGCAACTGCTACACACGCACCGAGGATGGTCGTCGAGGTGAAGTTGGCCGCGTTGGCCAAATGATTGTCGGTCGGAGTGTAGGTCGGCAGCGCCGTGACAAACGCGCGACGGTACTGGGCCGAAAGGTTCGCCAGATCCTGGAAGACCGCGTTATCGCTTTGCCGGCCAAGCTGTTCCAATTTGCCGGCAAACGAGTTCATCACGGGTCCAACCGCGTAGTTGACCGCCTTCTGCTCTTTATTCCAATAGATCGACGGGACATTGGGATCCATTTGCTGCCACGCAGCGGTCTGCTTGCCGAACTCGTTTAACGCCGACTTCCAGTCGGAGCACACGGAGTTGTCGTTGGTGAGCATGGGCTGTGGGTTCGCGAGGTTGCCCACCGGGGCGATGTCGGACGGCGGCGGCGACGGCGACACCAGCGGACCGCGGGCCGCTGCCGACCCGTCGGTGATGGCGGCGCAGATCGCTCCCAGCGCGGACGAGGCACTGTTCGCGGCGCCGGCCAAATTATTGTCGGCCGGCGTGTATTTGGGGATCCGCTCGGAGTAGGCACGCGCATATGCGATGAACTGCTGGTAGAGCTCACGCATCACCCGATGCGGCGTCAGCTTGACCAGGCCGACCGTTTGCGCCGCCGCGCCGCGCATCGACTGGCCGGCTGCGATGAATTGCGCACGCAGCTTCGGCGTCCACGCCGAAGCTGGCACCGACCGGTCGCGATCATTCCAGAGCCCCTGGCCACCGTTCGCCAGTTGACTGTTGATCGCCGTCCACGCCGTGCAACTCGGATCGTCGGTGATCACCGCCACCGGCCCGGTATCTTTCGCGCTGGCCACGGGGGCCGTCTCCTGGCCCGAACCATTGTCCGAGCCGCCTTTGGGCCCCCCTGAATCCCCACCGCCGAATAGCAATACCGCTGCGACGATCGTTGCCAAGACCGCTACCGCGGCCACCCCACCCATTGCCCACTTAAGATTTTTGTTTTCTTTAGGGGCGTCAGTATCAGACGTCACGATGATCCAGCTTAAATGACAACCGGCTCACCGCAGGCGTATTGGCGACGAGCCGAGACGCTGATCGCGATAGGAACCAACCTGGCCGTGGGGTTGACATTGACTCGAACAAGCGTTCGAATATAGTAATGCGGTGGGACCACCAGAGCATCGACGTCGACGACGGCGCGCTGCCCGGATTGGAACGCATCGGCTTCGTCCGCAGTGTGCGGACGCCGCAGTTCGAGGGCATCACGTTTCACGAGGTCCTGTGTAAATCGGCACTGAACCGAATTCCGCGCGCCGCGGCGTTGCCATTCCACTACACCGTCAACGGATACCGCGGTTGCTCGCACGCTTGCCGGTACTGCTTCGCCCGGCCGACCCACGAGTATCTGGATTTCGACTGCGGCAACGACTTCGACACCCAGGTCGTCGTCAAGACTAACGTCGTCGATGTGCTCCGTCGCGAACTGGCCCGAAAGTCGTGGTGTCGCGAGACGGTTGCACTGGGTACCAACACCGACCCCTATCAACGCGCCGAGGGTCGCTACGCGTTGATGCCCGGCATCATCGGCGCGCTGGCGGCGTCGGGCACGCCGCTGTCGATCCTGACCAAGGGCACGCTGCTGCGCCGTGATCTGCCGCTGATCGCCGACGCGGCCGAACAGGTGCCGGTCAGCCTCGCCGTCTCGCTTGCGGTCGGTGACCCCGAACTGCACAAGCAGGTCGAGCCCGGCACGCCGGGCCCGCAGGCCCGCCTCGGATTGGTCACCGCGATTCGCGAAGCCGGTTTGGACTGTCACGTGATGGTGGCGCCGGTATTGCCGTATCTGACTGATTCTGCCGAGCATCTCGACGGATTGCTGCGCCAGATCGCGGAGGCCGGGGCCGTCGGGGTCACGGTTTTCGGCCTGCACCTGCGTGGATCGACCCGCGGCTGGTTCATGTCGTGGCTGACGCGCACCTATCCGCAGCTGGTGGGCCGGTATCGCGAGTTGTATCGGCGTGGAGCGTATTTGCCGCAGTCCTACCGAGACGAGCTCCGCGCGCGGGTGGCACCGCTGATCGCCACATACGGGCTGGCCGGCGCTCAGCGGCGCTTCGATGCCGCCCCGCCACCGCAAACCGCCGAGACGCTACAGCCGACGCTGTTCTGAGCTAGTTCAGGTCGGATGCGTGGTAGGTGTCGCACTGGTTGGGGTCGCCGGTCTGATAGCCGACGGTGAACCAGTGCTGACGCTGCTCCGAGGAGCCGTGGGTCCACGACTCCGGGTTGATCCGGCCGGTGGCGGTCTTCTGAATGCGGTCATCGCCGACTGAGGACGCCGCCGACAATGCGTCGGCAATGTCCTTGTCGCTCAGCGGTTCCAGGAAAGGCACACCGGTGCTTTCCTGCTTGGTGGTGGAGGCGTAGTGGGCCCACACGCCGGCATAGCAGTCGGCTTGCAGCTCGGTGCGCACGCCGTTACCGCCGGCGCCTTGCGCGCCCTGCTGGGCGCGACCGAGTGATCCCTGCAGATCCTGCACATGGTGCCCGAACTCGTGAGCTACCACGTATTCCTGCGCCAATGGCCCACCGCTTGAACCGAATTGGGTGCGCAGCACGTCGAAAAAGCCGGTGTCGAAGTAGGCGGTTTTATCGACCGGGCAGTAGAACGGCCCAACCTCGGTGCTGGCCGCTCCGCACCCGGTGTTGACCTGACCACTGAACAGCCGCACCCGCGGCCGGGTGTATCCGCGCATCAGCTGCTTCCACACCGCGTCGACGGAGTTCCCGGTGGCGACCACGCGGCATTGCGCGTATTGGTTGGCGTCGGCCCCGGTGCGGCACTTGCTCAGATCGAACCCGGGCGCGATGTCCTGGCTGGCGCTCGGCGCCGGCAGCTGGGTGGCCACTTTGCCGGGATCGACCCCGAGCAGCAGCGCGACCACGAGGAATAACAACCCGCCGAGCCCGCCGCCGATCGCGATTCCTCGCCCTCCGCCGCCCCCGGACGACGCCGTCGTGCTCGTGTCGATCTGCATACCCTCGTTGAAGGTCATCGCACTCTCCGTTGCGGTTTTCGGCGTGGCTGGTGGCCCGGCAACGTCAGCTTTGCACACTACGATTCAGGCGTGCCCGCGGTTGCCGAAGTTCCTGCGCTCGCGCGCACGTCCGTCGGCGATCTCCGGGGCACCGTCGAAGGCGGCGTAGTGGTCTGGCGCGGCGTGCCGTACGCGCAACAGCCCATCGGTGAGCGTCGATTCGCCGCACCGGCGCCGCTGCTGCCCTGGACGGGTGTGCGCGACGCCGTCGAGCACGGACCGGTGCCGCTGCAGAGCCGCTCGATGGTCGCCGGCGACCGCAGAGACCCGAAGATTCGCGACGAAGCCTGCTTGATGGTGACGGTGTGGTCGCCGGACGTGTCCGGCTCGCTGCCGGTGATGGTGTGGATCCCCGGCGGGGCGTTCCTCAACGGCGCCGGGCAACTGCAGCTCTACGATGGGAGGCAGCTGGCCGCGAACGGCAACGTCGTGGTCGTCAATGTCACCTACCGGGTGGGGGTTTTCGGCGGTTTCGAGCTTGGCGATCTCGGCGATGGCTTTGACGACAATCTGTGCCTGCGCGATCAGATCGCCGCCTTGGCCTGGGTCCGTGACAATATTGCGGCGTTTGGCGGCGACGCCAACCGGGTCACCGTGTTCGGCGAATCTGCCGGCGCCACTTCGGTATTAGCCCTGCTGGCCAGCCCGGCCGCCGAAGGTCTTTTCGCCCAGGCGATTGCGCAAAGCCCGGCGCTGCCACTGATGGCCGACCGTGAGACGCGCGCTGAGCAGGCGCAACGATTTCTCAGTCGGCTCGGGGTGGCGGCAGGGGAGTTGAAAACGCTCCCGCAGCGTGACTTACGCCGCGCGGCAGGGGAATTACAACTCGCGAGTGTGACGACGACACCGACGCTGGCGCATGGCCTGACCTACGGGGTCGAGCTGCTGCCATTGCACCCGATCGAGGCCGCGCGGACGGGTGCGACGGCCCGTGTCCCGTTGGTCATCGGCTCCAACCGGCGTGAGGCGTCGCTGTTCGCCCGAGACAAGACGGCGATGCTGCCGACCACGCCGGCCAACGTCGACCAATATTTCGCGCGATTCGCGCCGGAGGCGAGGGCGCGGGTGCTTGCGGCTTACCCGGGCTATCCGCGCCGCCGCGCGTTGGAGGACATCGGCGCTGACGCGATGTTCGTGGCCCCGACATGGGCGTTCGCCGGTGCCTACAGTGCGTTCGCACCGACGTACGTCTACCGCTTCGACCACACCTCAGCGACGCTGCGGGCGACAGGCCTGGGCGCGGTTCACGGCAGCGAGATCGTGCACATCTTGCACACCTACGGCTCGCACTTGGGTCGACGACTGCATCCGCTGGGGAGATGGCTGACGCCCGCGGTAGGGCGCCGGATGCAGAGGACCTGGCTGGAATTCGCCGACGCGGCCGGGTCCGATAGCCAACCTTGGTCTCGCGACTGGCCCCGCTACGACACCACGCGAAGGGGCACCCGCGTCATTCGATCGTTCTCCGATGTCGCGGTCGACGACCCCGATGCGGTCCGCCGCTCGGCGTGGAACGGCCTGCTAGGGTCCGATTAGTTGGACTCCGCTGGTCGGCCAATTGTTCGCGCGGTATTTTGTAAACTTAATTGATAAGGCTGGTCGGCATGGCAAAAGGGGTGGTGCGTCCGTATGTCCCGAGATTTCACCGAGTGTCTGCCCGTTCATGTGGCCGCTGAGACCGCCGCATGAACCTTCCGTGTATGCACTTGTCGAGGCCTGCGGTTGTCCTTCCGGACGCCGCCCTCGACAACGAGAGGGTGTTGGCGCGCGTACGAGAATCCTTCCGGGGAACCGAATCTGAGTGGGATCCGATCGCGCAAGGCATTCAATATGTTTTGGGCCGATGTAATACCCAGGTCCGTTACGTCGACCCGGACCAGACGCTTTCGCCTGGCGAGTTCGCGTCTCGCGCGGCGACCGCCTGCCTTTTTGAGAATGGCGTCGATGCGTCCGAGATCGACCTTTTGGTTTATGGCGGAATTGCCCGCGAGAACTTCGAGCCGGCGACCGCCGCTGAGGTCGCCGGGCGCCTTGGAGCGAGGCCACTACACGCGTTCGATGTGACCTGCGCCTGCGCCGGGCTCATCGAGGCGATACACGTCGTCGCCGGTTACTTCGCCCTGCATCCCGAGATCAAAACGGCGCTGGTGTGCGCGGGCGAACTTTGGCGCGACCGGGTCACCTATGACCTCCAGACGCTCGACGACGTCGCGAACCTGGCCGCCGGCCTGACGCTCGGGAACGCGGCCGCCGCATTCCTGGTGACTCGCGAGTCGCTGCCGGCGGGCAGCGCTCGGTTGCTGGGCTTCCAGCACAAGACACTTGCCGAGCATTATGACCTGTGCTCGGCTCCGATCGACGGCCACTTCGTATCGCGCTCGAAAGAGCTGTTCGCACTCGCGGTTCACGTGCCGGGAGAGGTCCAGCGCCTCCTCACCTCCGTGGGCTGGACGGCCCAAGACGTCGACCACTACATCTTCCACCAGCCCAGTCAGGCAATCCTCGAGCGCGTCTTCGACGCACTCGGTGCGCGGCCCGAGGCGTGCGTCCATACGCACTCGGTATACGGGAATACCGCCAGTACCTCATGGGCGGTCGCGCTCAATCACCGTCTGAAGCATGGCAGCATCAACAATGGTGACAGGCTCGTGATCGCAAGCGCCGCATCAGGGTTCACGATCGTGTGCGCCTCTGCGGTATGGGAGAGCTGAATGCGGCATTATCTACGGGTCTACCGGGTGATCGGCAAGACGTTCGGACTGTGGTTTCGGCCACTGGGCGCATTCGGGCTTTTGCAGTTGCGCCAGGCGATTTCGGCGATAACGCTTGGTCTGGACTACGTGTTTTACCCCGGTCATCGTAACCAAGTGATCGACCGGCCGATCTTCATCATCGGCAATCCGCGCAGCGGCACGACGTTTCTGCATCGGCTGCTGGTAGGGGCCGGCGACGTGGCCGCTCTCGAGTTGTGGGAGATGTTGTTTCCCGCGATCACCGCGCGCAAGCTGCTCGGCGGGATCGTGCCGCGGCTGGATAAGCTGTCGCCGGCGCGCTACCACCCGTCCGACGTGCACGACACCAGCTTGCGGGGCATCGAGACTGACGACGTGGCGTGGTTCTTCCGCACGATGGGCGGGCCGTTTGCATGGGCGTATTTCCTTGCCTGGCAAGATACTTGGGGGAGTGAGCTATCGCGGCGCGAGTTCGGCATCGACGATGTGTCGCCGCGCGAAGAGGAGCGGTTCTTCAATTACTACGACGCATGCTGGCGGCGGAACCTGACGCTCAAAGGCGCCAACCGGGTGCTGGCCAAGACCAGCATGCTGACCATGCGTCTCGATGCGGTGCTGCGACGTTACCCGGATTGCAAGCTCGTGTACGTCATCCGCGACCCGGTCGAGGTCATCCCGTCCGGAATGTCGTTGCTCGCCAGCGTGCTCGAGAACGGCTACGACGTGTGGAACCGCACCAAGGACTCCGACCAGCGCAGGTGGCTGGAAAACCTGTATCAGGCGTCCTGCGACATGCTGCGCTACTTTCACGACGCGCAGTCGGCGGGCAAAATCCCCGAACACAACTTGTGCGTGGTGCGCTACGAGGACTTGATCAACGACCTCGAACCGACCATGGAGCGCATCCTCGACTTCATCGAGATAAAGCCCACCGAGGCTTTTGTCGAAGAGGTTCGCGAGCAGGCGGAGCGACAGCGCAGCTACACCAGCGACCACGAACATTCGCCCTCGCAATTCGGCCTGACCCCTGACCGGATTCGGGCAGACCTCGGGTTCGTCTACGAAGCATTCGGGCTCTCGGACAGAACCGGCTGATGTCCCAGCCGCAGATTTACCAGCCAGGAATAACCTGAGGGATTGAATAAATGGGTAAGCACTCGATCGAGAAGCGTGACAATATCTCGAGCACTTCGCTTTTCGATGGGCGAGTTCGCTTGGCCGTCGGCCAGGCGACTTCGATGGTGAGTCGGCGTCGTACTACGCGGAGAATCGGCGCGGCTGCCGGTGGATTGCTCGGGTTGGCATTCCTCCCGGTGGCCGTCGCTAACGCCGACGACTGGATCGTCACTCCTGATCCCGCTTCGATCGAGACGATCACCGGCATTTACGGACATGGCTTCGAAGGGGGAGCCACTGTGCCGCCGGCGGTGGAGGGCGCCATTCAGGGCAATCAGACGTTCGACTACACCAGCCCGAGCGGTGGCGGCGGGACGTTTTACGGCTTCGAGAGTTACTCGAACGATGGGCTGGGCGGCATCAACACCGAGGTGTATGTCGCCAGCGATGTGACGGGTGCCGGCGGTCCGTCGGTGGGTTCGGTGTTCGACACTTATAGCTTCGACAACGCCCTTGGCCTTTACACCAATGTCTACTCCGATGTCGACGGCACCGTGACGGACACCTTGGAGACCCCGACGGGAAACATGGTCATTCCCACGACGTTTGGCGCGGCTGAAGTTTTGATCGCCGATGCAGGAGGGGTGCCCGTCGGCAATGGCGGCACCATGGAACCCGTTGGCTCCCAGCTTGTTACGTCGATCAGCGGAATCCCGCCGATCGACGTAGCCCCCCAGGGGACACAGGACTTCGACTTCTACAACTCAGCTCATCAGGTGGTCGGCACCGTCTCCACCGTCGACACGACGACGACAGACCAAGTCGGCACCTACACCGAGGCCGTCCTCATCACTAAAGACGTAGACGGCACTGTCGGCACCACCGCCGCGGATGTTCCGGCGGTCGGTTCGATCTTCAACACCATCAACTTCTTCGGCTACGACAATGTCTACTCCGACCTCGTCACACCGGCCGGAAACCAGTACTTGGACACCTTTATTACGCCTCTCGGCAACTTCGTCATCCCGATCACCTTCGATGCGGCCAAGGTGGAAACCCTCAGCGAATCGCCCGTCACGTTCTCAAACGGGATGACCTTCGATCCGACCTCTGAGCTGAGTTTCACTGGAATCAACGGGCTTCCGCCGGTGGATGTCGGGATTCAGGGACAGCAGGCATTCGACTTCACCGACGGCGCGTCGTCCGGGTCGTTCACCGCAGACGTGAGCAACACGCTGGACAAGTTCAATGACTCCACCGAGACAATCCTGGTCACCTCATCCTCAGACGCGGCATTGTTGCCACAGGGTTCGGAGTTCGAGATCGTCAACTTCGCCAACACCGGGTTCGAGAGCGTCTACTCCGACATCGCCTCGGCGGTTCCCGGCCAGGACATCATCACTGAAACGTTCGTCACCCCGTTCGGGGACATCAGCCTACCGGCTCCGTTCGACGCGGCAGCAGGCCTAATCCACGATATGTTCAACATCCTGCCGGAGTTGATGAACGGCCTGTGAGCTGTCGCTAAACCTGCGGCGTCGTCGCAAACCGGTTATCGGTGTAGCAGCGCAGGTTTGACAAGAATCGGCGAAAAGCCAGGCTCAGCAAGGGCTTAACCACGAGCATGGCCAGTTTGGCGGGCCCCGCAGGTTTCTCCGACTAGCCCGGGCCGTCGCTGGACGCCGCCAAGAGTGGCACCAGCACATCGCTGAGCGGTGTCGCGATGTCGTGCGCGCGTGCCTTTCGGATGATCACCCCGTTGCGGATGTCCCACTCCTGCGGGCGGCCGGCTTCGCGGTCGGCCAGCATCGAGGTGCCCATGTCGGTGGGCGCCTGACGGAACATCTCGACCGTACCGTCGGCGACGTCATCACCGAGCTGTGCGCCCTCGGCGCGGGCGACCTCGAGGCATTCGGCGGCATATCGGCGCGCCAGTGCAGCCAGGTCGTCGCGGCGGAACATTCCGGCCCGACGGCCGGTCAGCACCATCAGGCCGGCGACCGCATTGACCAGCAGCTTGCGCCATGCGGCCGTGACGAAGTCGGGGTCGCAGTCGGCGGTGCCCCCGGCGGCGCGCCAGATGTCGGCGAACGTCGTCGCGGCGGACCCGGTCGGCAGCGCGAGCCGGGCCTCTCCGCGCAGTCGCACCCAACCGTCGGCCTGCGTCTCGGCCGAGAACCAGACGATAGCGGGGATGACCGTCGATGACGGGCAGAGCGGCTGTACCTGCTCGATCTGCTCCACGCCGTTCTGCAGGACCACGACGATGGTGTTCTCGTCACACAGGCGGGCCAGCCAGCGAGCCCCGTCGGCGTTCTGGGTGGCTTTGATCGCCAGTAGAACCAACCCGACCGGGCCGGTGATCTCGACCGGATCAGTGCGGACCGGGCCCGGGACCACGATCGGATCGTGCTCATCGGGCCGCAATTCGATCTGCGATCGTGGTGTCCGTCCGCACACCAATACCTGGTGGCCGGCGGCGGACAGGTACGCAGCGACCGTCGTGCCGACCGCGCCGGGACCCACAACCGCCACATTTTTGATGACATCCACGGTGCTCCTTGAAATTAGCGCCTCTAGACTGGGCTGTCGTTCCCACCGTATGCAAGGAGTATTTGTGCTGCGCACTCACGCCGCGGGTTCGTTGCGAGCCACCGACGCCGGTCAACAGGTGACGCTGGCCGGTTGGGTCGCGCGTCGGCGCGACCACGGCGGGGTGATCTTCATCGATCTGCGCGACGCTACGGGGGTTTCTCAGGTGGTGTTTCGTGCCGACGACGTGCTGGCTCAGGCCCACCGTCTGCGCGCCGAGTTCTGTGTGGCCGTCGAGGGTGTTGTCGAGATCCGCCCGGAGGGCAATGCCAACGCGGAGATCGCCACCGGCGAGATCGAGGTCAACGCGACGTCGCTGACGGTGTTGGGGGAGTGCGCGCCGCTGCCGTTCCAGCTCGATGAGCCCGCCGGCGAGGAGGTCCGGCTGCGCTATCGCTATCTCGACCTGCGCCGCGAGGGCCCTGGTAGCGCAATTCGGTTGCGCTCCAGGGTAAATGCCGCGGCGCGTGGCGTGCTGTCCGCGCACGATTTCGTCGAGATCGAGACGCCGACGATGACGCGCTCGACGCCGGAAGGCGCGCGCGACTTCCTGGTGCCGGCCCGGCTGCAACCCGGCTCGTTCTACGCGTTGCCGCAGAGCCCGCAGCTGTTCAAGCAGCTTCTGATGGTGGCCGGCATGGAGCGGTACTACCAAATCGCCCGCTGCTACCGGGACGAGGATTTCCGCGCCGACCGTCAGCCGGAATTCACTCAGCTCGACATGGAACTGAGCTTTGTCGAGGCCGACGACGTCATCGCGATTTCCGAACAGGTGCTCAAGGCCGTGTGGGCGTTGATCGGCTACGACCTACCGCTGCCGGTGCCGCGGATCAGCTACGCCGATGCGATGCGACGGTTCGGTTCCGACCGGCCCGACCTGCGTTTCGGGCTGGAGCTGGTCGAGTGCGCAGAGTTCTTCTCCGACACCACTTTTCGGGTATTCCAGGCACCCTATGTGGGCGCGGTAGTGATGTCGGGCGGCGCCTCGCAGCCGCGTCGCACGCTGGACGGCTGGCAGGAATGGGCCAAACAGCGCGGCCACAAGGGCCTGGCCTACGTGCTGGTCGGTGATGACGGCACGTTGGGTGGGCCAGTGGCCAAAAACCTGTCCGATGCCGAACGCGAAGGTCTGGCCGCGCATGTTGGCGCGCAACCCGGCGACTGCATCTTCTTCTCCGCCGGGCCGGCCAAGGCTTCCCGTGCGCTGCTGGGTGCGGCCCGCGTGGAGATCGCGCATCGGCTCAACCTGATCGACCCCGACGCCTGGGCGTTGACCTGGGTGGTGGACTTCCCGCTGTTCGAGCCGGCCGATGAGGCCACCGCCGCCGGCGATGTCGCGCTGGGTAGTGGCGCGTGGACCGCGGTGCACCACGCGTTCACCTCGCCCAAGTCCGAGTCGGAGGTCACCTTCGACAGCGATCCGGGCAACGCGCTGGCGGACGCCTACGACATCGTCTGCAACGGCAACGAAATCGGTGGCGGCTCAGTTCGTATCCACCGCCGCGACATCCAGGAACGTGTGTTCGCGATGATGGGCATCGGCGGCGCGGAAGCGCAGGAGAAGTTCGGATTCCTGTTGGATGCGTTCACCTTTGGCGCCCCGCCGCACGGCGGCATCGCGTTCGGTTGGGATCGGATCGTCCAGCTGCTGGCCGGAGCCGATTCCATCCGCGAGGTGATCGCGTTCCCGAAGTCCGGCGGCGGCGTTGACCCACTGACCGACGCCCCGGCGCCGATCACCGCGCAACAGCGCAAGGAGTCGGGAATCGACGTCGTGCCCGAGGCGGCACGGACGCGCAAGGCCGTCGAACCGGAATAGACACCCGCACCGGTTAGGTTCAGGTGGCATGTCCCAAGGATTTCCTGACACCGAAACGATCAAAGCGTTCAACAACAGCGTGGCCGACGAGTTCCGCGCCAATGACGGCAAGGTCGGTGGCCAGTTCGAAGGCGCTGACCTGCTCCTGCTGACCACGACAGGCGCCAAGTCGGGCGAGCCTCGGGTCTCGCCGCTGGCCTATTTCCGTATCGACGGCAAGCTACTCATCATCGGGTCTTTCGCCGGGTCCGACGTCAACCCGGGCTGGGTGCACAATCTGCGGGCGAAGCCGGCGGCGCGCGTCGAGATCGGCAACGAGTCTTCGGACGTCACTGCGCGGGAATTGCCGTCCGGCGAACGTGACGAACTTTTCGGCCAGATCGCCGCGGCCTCCCCGGGTTTCGCCGAGTACCAGGCGAAGACATCGCGGGTGATCCCCGTCTTCGAGCTGCAGCCGGCGAGTTAGCCCCGCCGGGTAGTTAGCCCGTCAACCAAACAGCTGCAGCGCTCGATCACGGGGCGATCTCGTCACCCATCACAGGGTGGTCACGCGGCCCGCGAATGGCTTAATGGGGGACCAGCGACAAGATCGTTTGCAGCGTGCCGCGCACCGGGTGCAGGAAGATGTTGACGATCTGGATCGGGAAGAGCTGGCCATTCCCGCCGCACTTGGGCCACGCGCCGGCGCCCTGGGTGGCCAGCACCCGGTTTGCCACGGCGATCTGCTGCTCGCGCGACGCCATCGCCGGGTCGCCGATGCCGCCGTTGGCGGCCCAGGTAGACGGCTTGAACTGCAGGCCGCCATAGAAGCCGTTGCCGGTGTTGGCGTGCCAGTTGCCACCCGATTCGCACTGCGCGACGGCGTCCCAGTTCATGCCGTCCGCGTAGGCCACCCCAGTGGTCGGATTGACCAACAGCGTCATGCCTAGTGCGACCAATGCGGCTATCACCAGGTGCTTGCACATCGTGCTCAGTAGCCCACCTAAATGACTCATTTAACACTTCTAACAAACACGCGGGAAAAGAGTCAATGCGTGGGACTTTAGTAATTCAATGAGATAATTGTTTAAAGAGTGTTTTATGTTGCTGATGATAATAGGAGTTAATTAAAGTGACTATTGGTGTGCTTTATAACTAGAGTGATATATGTGAATTGAGTTATCTAGCTGTGATGGAGTTAACTAGAGTGGCCTGTGAGGTTGCTGTTACTCAAGTGACTGATGATGCGGCTCGGCGGCCGGCGTGGTGAGTCATCTGGTCCCCTCGAGAAACTCCTGGACCAGGCGTTTTGGGGCCTGAGTCAGCCAGGCCTCGACGATCAGCTCCCGTAGCCCACGTTCGTCGATCGCCGCGAGTCTCACCAGAACGGCCGGATAGCCGTCGAAATGCGGGGTGGTGAAGTACAGCTCGGGCTCGTCGGCGATCAGAGCGAACTTGACGCCCTCGTCGGCCACTCGGACGCTGAGAATGTCGCCCTGCGGTGGTTCGACCCCGATCGCGGTGAGCGCGTCGTAGTCAGACTTGCGCAGCGGACGCTCCCAGGCGATCAGCTTCTTGCCGACCCGCCATTCGTGTGGCGACCGCTCCTCGGTGAGTTGCAGCTCACCGACGACGCTGGCGACATCGTCCCAGGTGGCCATGACTCATTGTGCGCTCATCGCGCGGGCCAAGCGCTGGATCCAGGCTGCGGCGATGCACGCGATGTTCAGGCTCATTAGTGTTGCAGCGTGACATCGCCGGATCAGCACCCGCCCGGCCCGTGGGCCCGCTACCGGATCACCCATCGCACCGAATACCGCTACACGGACGTGGTGACCAGTTCCTACGGTCGTGGTTTCTTGACCCCGCGGGATCTGTTGCGGCAGCGCTGCCTGTTCCACGAGCTGACGATCTCGCCGGCCCCCGCGGACAGCTCAACGAGCCTGGACACCTACGGCAACGTCAGCTCGTATTTTCATGTCACCGAACCGCATCAGACGCTGACGATCACCAGCGAGTCGATCGTTGAGGTGTACCCGGCGCCACCGGAGCGTTGGGGTGGCGGACCGGCATTGGCTCCCTGGGAACAGGCCCGGCCAGTGGGGGCGCGGGGCGCTTTGGCCACCGAGTTCGCTCTCGACCTGAATCC
>DATAZN010000029.1:0-4582 GCA_036272035.1 Mycobacterium sp.
GACAGTTTGGCCGGTAGTGATCGCTGTCATCACGCTCCACTGCGCCGCGCCGTGAATGAGCGGCGGCAGAATCATCAGCTTGATGCCGGTGCCCCCGGCCAGCCTCGCCGCGATCTCGTCGAGTGAGCTGGTGGGCTCGCCCGTCATCAGATTTCGTCCGCCGAAGGACGTCATGAAGATGTCGTGCTGGCGCCACAGCACGCCTTTGGGCATCCCGGTGGTGCCGCCGGTATAGAGGACGTACAAATCGTCGGGGGAGTGATGCAGCGCCGGCTTCGGCAAATCTGAGCCGATGATGGTCTCGTAGTCCACGGCGCCGTCGAGCAACGCGTTGCCCGAATCGTCAGCGATTTGAATCAAGACGCGCAGCTGGGGAAGGTCCGGCAGTACCTCGGCCACCCGCGGTGCGAAGCAGGCGTGGTAGATCAATGCTGTGGCGCCCGAGTCGGCGAGCAGATACTGCAACTCGCTCTTGACGTAGCGGAAGTTGACGTTGAACGGTGCGACGCGGGCGCCGAAGGCGCCGAGGAGGGCCTCGACGAACTCCTTGCCGTTGTAGGCATACAGCCCGAGAAGATCCTGCCCGACTTCGTGGCCATCCAGCGCCGATCGCTCTGTGTGGCAACCCAACCCGCGCGAGTGCAGGTATGCGGCCAGACGATTCGACCGCCCGACGATGTCGGCGTAGGTGTAGCGGCGGTCGCCCTGGATGATCAGCTCGCGGTCCGGGATCGTTGCCGCGACGGCTCCGGCGACGGCGGGCACGGTGAATTCGACTGCGGTGTCGGACATCAGGCCTCTCAAGGCTGGTGCGGAAGTAAGCGAACCATCAGGCCGTTGGCTTCGCTGAGTACCGCGCCGTCGGCCGCCGTCATGGTAGCGGTGATGAAAACTTTCCGGCGGTCGATCTCGGTGATCGTTCCGCGAGCCTCCAGCGGTTCGTTGATCGGCGTGATCTTCCGGTAGTCGACGTGCAGGAAGGCGGTCCGGGTCGGCCGGATGCCCGCTGCGGTCACCACCATCCCGAGCAGCCAGTCGTACAGCAGCGGGATCATGCCGCCGTGCACAGCCCGATTACCGCCGACATGAGCCTCGGTGAAGTGTCCGGCCATCGTGACACCGTCGCGCCCGGAGTCGGTCAGCGTCCACGGCGGCATCAGTGGATGCCCCAATCCGGGAATGCTCAACACCCGGCCCGCCACGACCTGCGTCTCCGGAACCTGGTGGCCGTCCAACAGAGCGCACGCGCTTTCCAGGTGCGCGGCCGCGTCAGCCCACAGTGAGCTGGTCGGGTTGGTCGAGACGGTCAGATCCTGCAGGCGGCGCATTGCGGCGACGAATCTATTCAGCTCCGGGGGTGCGTCTTCAACCGGTCTGACTTCTGGAAATCCACCCCGGGCTGCGGGCGCGGTATCGGCGGTGTCTGTCACAAAGTCCCCTTGTCCGGGTCCGGCTGGCCCCATGTCTGGAGCAGATCGTCCGTGCTGGTGATTGTCGCCAACAGCGACAGCGTGTTATCGATGATCGCATTGCCGTAGTCGGTGGGGATTCCGGCGACGGCATCGCGCGGTACGACGACCCGATATGCGGCGTTGACCGCGTCCATGACCACATTGGGGATCGCGATATTCAGCGACACCCCGACCACCACGATGGTGGACACCCCGAGGTTGCGTAGCACCGCGTCCAGGTCGGTGCCACCCATCGGGCCGACACCGTGCCACCTGCTCAGGACGAGATCGGTTGGCTCGGGCCCTAATTCGGGCAGCACTGCGGCTCCGGGCGTGCCCGGAAGAATGTTCACCTCACCGCGTCCGATGGAGAAGATCCTGGCGTTGTGATTGGAACCGAGCCCGTCGGGACGTCGCTGCACCACGCAGTGCACCACCCGCACGCCTGCCGAACGTGCCACCGGCAGCAGCCTGGTGATGTTGGGCAGTGCGACGCGTCGTGCCTCCTCGGCGAGTAGCGCCAATCCGGCGTTCGGGCCGATGACGGCGCCCTGGCATTCCTGAGTGACGATCGCGGTGTGCCCGGGTGCCGCGAGCTCGGCCAGGTCGATCACGCCGGCACTTCGTAGAACTGAGTCGCCCACTTACGCAGTGCCATATACCCTTTCGCGTCCTCTTTGGACATCGCGGGATTTTCCACGTACTTCTGGTAACGCCAGATCTGAAGATCGTCGAAGACTGTTGACAGGAAATGCTTTTCGATGGTGTTGCGCAGCTCGCCGTCCGGTACGTCCGACGAGTCGCCAGGTAGCCGCGGCCACCAGATCGAATAGAACAGATCGGAGCATTCGTCGTCGACCGGCGTGCAGGTGAAGATCAGCCGATGATTCTGGGCGCCCTCGAACACGCTGATCGCGCCACCCAGACCGAACAAGTGGCTGTGGAATCGCAACGCGAGATCCTCAGCGTTGTCGCTGCTCGCGTCCGGCCAGCCCGCGACGAATTGCCATTCCTGGTCGACGATCTTCCAATCCAGCACACGCGGCGTCACAGTGGCATGGTGCACATACTCGAAATGCGCACTGTCGGGCGCATTCTCGGCGACCGTTTGCGGATGCACGGGTTCGCGTTCAGCCCGCCGGGAGAATTCCGGAAACGCACGGTAGTAGGCAGCCGGATCGGTCTCGAATTGCGGGAACTTGCCGAAGATGTCTGGCATCTCCCACTGCGGCTCCTTGCCGGCCGGCTGATGCCAGATGAACACGCAGTCGTACTGCTCCCGGACTGGGTAGACCCGCAGTCGCAGTACTTTGTTGGGCCGATCCGGCTGGTAGGGGATATACCGATTCGTGCCGTCGGGTCCCCAGCGCCATCCGTGGAACGGGCATTGAACACAATCGCCGACCACGGTGCCGCCGTGGCCGATGTGGGCGCCGAGGTGTTTGCAGTGCGCTTCCATGACGCGGAGTTCACCCTGCTCGTCTCGGTAAGCGACCAGATCCTCGCCGAAATAATGCAGCGGCCGGACTTCGCCGATCGGGAATTCCGGCGACCAACCGACCATGAACCAACCGGTGACTTTCCAGGTGAACGGGACTTTCACACCGGCTCCTCAAGCACTCGTGGCGGCGATACTAAATACGTTACAGTATGCATTCCAGGTCGAGAGAGGCGTTGGAAAGTGGCAGACGAGCTCGAAGCGATTCGGCAGTTGAAAGCACGTTATTGCCGGTTTCTCGACGCCAAGGACGCCGACGGGTGGCGCAGTGTGTTCAGCGACGACGTGGTGGTCCAGCTGGACATGGCGGTGTCGTCCGACGGAGCCGACCCGATGACCGGCCCGCCGGTGGAGGGCGCCGACAACTTCGTGCCCATGGTGCTGGGCAGTCTCGAGAATGCGGCCACCATGCACCATTGCCATACCCCGGAAATCGCCCTCACCTCGCCGGTAACCGCCACCGGCATCTGGGCGATGGAGGACTGGATCATCTTCGGCAACGGCAACGAACTGCACGGCGCGGGCCACTACCACCTACGAAAAGCAGGACGGCACTTGGCGGATCAAGACGCTGCACCTGACCCGGACCATCCAGCAGATCACCGGTGACAATGCTTGATAGCGATTCGCGCTTCGACGCGCTCGTGATCGGTGCGGGATTTTCCGGCCTGTACACACTGCATCGGCTGCGTCAGCTCGGCCTTCGGGTCCGCGTGCTGGAGATGGCCGAAAACGTTGGCGGCACTTGGTTCTACAACCGGTATCCCGGTGCGCGGTGTGACATCGAAAGCATCGAATACTCGTACAGCTTCTCCGAGGAGATCGAGCAGGAATGGGTGTGGACGGAGACGATGCCGGCCCAGCCCGAGGTGGAGGCCTACCTGAACTTCGTCGCCGACCGGCTCGACCTTCGCCGCGATATCGCGTTCAACACCAAGGTCGTCGCGATGACGTTCGACGAGCAGGCCGCGGTCTGGATTGTGCAAACCGAAGCGGGCGAGACCTTCACCGCCCCATTTGTGGTCGCCGCCTCCGGGATTTTGTCGGTGCCGCTGGAACCCGACATTCGCGGGATGGCCGGCTTCGCCGGAACGTCGTTGTTCACCAGCCGATGGCCCAAGGAGGGCTTCGATCTGATCGGAAAGCGGGTCGGCGTCATCGGCACGGGCTCGAGCGGTGTTCAGCTCATACCTGTTGTGGCCCGGGAAGCTCTGCGGCTCTCGGTATTTCAGCGCTCGCCTACGTACACCCTGCCGTGGCGGGTACGCCGCTTCGAGCCCGGCGAGTTGGACGAGATGAAGGCTCGCTATCCAGAGATACGGGCGGCCCAGCGCGAACACCCGATCGGTGCCGCGCGGCTGAGCGCGTTTTCGGTGCTGCTTGAGATGCTCGGCAGCCCGCGGCTGAAGTCGGCGTCGCGCGAGGAACAATTGCGCGCCGTCAAAGAGAAGGGCGTATTGGGTGCGCTGAACTGGAGCGACATCTTCTTCGACATCGAAGCCAACCGGATGGCCGCCAAACTGTACGGCGAGGCGGTAGCACGGATCGTCAAAGATCCGGAAACGGCGGCGTCGTTGGTGCCCGTGCATCCTTTCGCGTGCAAGCGGCCGATCATCGACCAGGGCTATTACGA
>DATAZN010000030.1:0-14525 GCA_036272035.1 Mycobacterium sp.
GCTGACCAGCATGGGGACCAGCACGAATAGCCAGAGCACCACGAGCGATATCCACAACAACGACTGCGGGATGCTTGGCATGGCGACCCGCTCCTTTCCCCGCAAGACTTGACCGGTGGCCAGCGCTGCCGGCCGAGGCACACTCAGATCAATTACACATCTGTAATTTACCTCTGACAAGCATCATTAGTCACAAAAGTCACGTTGGTAACACGACACGCCGCGCAAATCGGTCGGACTACGCCCAGCCGGCGTGCCCCTCGCGCACCAGGGCCGAAGTCACCGACCCGTAGACCTCCTCGACCGTCAGGCCGACCAACAGGTGATCGCGCCAGCCCCCGTCAACCTGGAGGTAGCGGCGCAGCAATCCCTCTTCGCGAAACCCGACCTTTGCCAGCACGGCCCGGCTCGCCGCATTCTCCGGCCGCACAGTGGCTTCCACGCGATGCAACCGGACCGGGCCGAAGCAGTGATCGAGACCCAGCGCCAAGGCTCCGGTGGCGACGCCGCCTCCGGTCACCGAACTGGACACCCAGTAGCCGATCCAGGCCGACCGCAACGCGCCATGCGTGACGTTCCCGACCGTCAGCTGCCCGCAGAATTCGCCGTTCAGCTCGATCACGTAGGGCAGCATCCGGCCGTTGCGCGCTTCCGCCCGCAAACTCGAACACACCGCCGGCCATGTCGAAACCGAGTGTCGCGCAGTCCAATCAGCTTCGGTATTGGGTTCCCACGGCTCCAGATGCCTCCGATCAGCCAGCCTCGCGCGACTCCATTTCGCGGCGTCGCGCAGGCGCACCGGGCGCAGCCGGATCAGGCCGGCGGCGACCCGCAACGGTCCGACCGAAGTCGGCCAGCCGGGGTGCTGGGAGTTGGAGCGCCACAGATTCACGAGCCGATGCCACCAGGCCTCTCAGCCGCGCTGAGCCAGAAAGGCGACTTCGACGACCTCGCCGGTGCGGATCTGCTCTGCATCGCGGGGAACCACGACCAGACAGTTTGCCTCAGCCAGCGTCGCCAGCAAGTGCGACGAGGCGCCCGGCGCCCCGCCCAGCGCCTGCACCAGATACTCGCCGGTGTCCTGATCGCGCATCAGCTGTCCGCGCAGGAAGCCTTTGCGGCCGGCTACCGAGGTGATCGGCGACAGCGTGCGTGCCTGCACGACCCGGCGCATCGGCTGTCGCTTTCCCAGCGACAACCGAATCAGCGGCCGGACCATCACTTCGAACACCACCAGCGCGCTCACCGGGTTGGCGGGTAGCAGAAAGGTCGGCACACCGTCGCGGCCCAACTGCCCGAAGCCCTGAACGGAACCGGGATGCATGGCAACGCGGGTGACCTCCATTTCCCCGAGCTCGGCGAGCACGGATCGCACCGCCTCGGCCGCCGCGCCACCGACCGCGCCGGCAATCACCACGATCTCGGCTCGACTGACCTGACCCTCAACGACTTCGCCGAGTTCTCGTGCGTCATTATTGACGATGCCGACCCGGTTCACCTGCGCGCCCGCGTCGCGCGCGGCGGCCGCCAAGGCGTAGGAGTTGACGTCGTAAACCTGTCCGTTGCCGGGGGTGCGCGAGATGTCAACCAGCTCGCCGCCCACCGCGAGCACCGATACCCGCGGCCGCGGATGCACCAGTACCCGGTCGCGGCCCACCGCGGCCAGCAGCCCGACCTGGGCGGCGCCGATGATCGTCCCGGCCCGCACCGCGACATCGCCGGGCTGCACGTCGTCGCCGGTGCGTCGCACATAGGCGCCCGACCGCACACCGCGCAGTACCCGCACCCGCGACTGCCCGCCATCAGTCCAGCGCAACGGCAGCACCGCGTCGGCCAGCGTCGGCAGCGGCGCCCCGGTCTGCACGCGCGCGGCCTGCCCAGGTTGCAGCCTGCTCGGCGTCCGCGCGCCAGCCTGGACGGTGCCCATCACCGGCAGGGTCACCCAGTTGCCCGGCGAGGAACCCTCCACTGCGTTCAGCGATCGCAGCTCGTCGTCGGCCTGATCTTCGGACTGATCTTCGGACGGATCGCCCTGCCCGACACCGAGCACGTCGACACTGCGAACCGCGTAGCCGTCGATAGCGGCCTGGTCGAATCCGGGTAGCGGGTGCTCGGTGACGACTTCTTCGGCACACAACAGGCCTTGCGCTTCGGCGATCGCGACCCGCACCGGCCTCGGCGCAACCGCGGCGGCCGATACGCGGGCTTGTTGCTCTTCCACCGAACGCACAGCGCGCCTTTCTGCCGTCACCCGCATCACCCCAGGCCGGAGCTGGCCGGGCCGGAAAGTGACGACTGGCCGCTAGCGTTTCGCCAGACCCAATCGAGTCACCAGCCACCGCCGTAGCTCTGGTCCGTAGTCGTCACGGTCCAAGGCAAAGTCAACCGCAGCCTTCAGGTAGCCGCCGGGATTTCCCAAGTCGTGTCGGGAGCCGCGGTGAACGACGACGTGCACCGGGTGCCCTTCTTTGATCAGCAGCGCGATCGCGTCGGTGAGCTGCATTTCGCCGCCGACGCCGCGCTGGATGCGTTGCAGCGCATCGAAGATGGCGCGGTCGAGGATGTAGCGGCCCGCTGCCGCGTACAGCGACGGCGCGTCGGCCTGGTTCGGCTTTTCCACCATGCCGTTGACCTTCAGCACGTCCTTGTCGGCACCGGGCACCGGTTCGACGTCGAAAACGCCGTAGGCGCTTATCTCTTCGGGCGTCACCTCGATCGCGCACAACACCGTGCCGCCGAACTGGGCGCGCACCTTCGACATCGTCTCCAGCACGCCGGTCGGCAGCACCAGGTCGTCGGGCAGCAGCACCGCGACCGCGTCGTCGTCGGCGCCCAGCACCGGCTCCACGCAGCTGATCGCGTGCCCAAGGCCGAGCGGCTCGGTCTGCACCACAGACTCGACTTTGATCAGCGCCGGTGCGCGACGGACCTTGGCTAGCATGGCCACCTTGCCCCGCGCCTCGAGAGTGCCTTCGAGCACCAGGTCTTGGACGAAGTGCGCAACGACGCCGTCTTTTCCTTCGGAGGTGATGATGACCAGCCGTTCGGCGCCGGCCTCGGCGGCTTCGGCCGCCACCAACTCGATGCCGGGTGTGTCGACGACAGGCAACAGTTCCTTGGGCACGGTCTTGGTCGCGGGCAGAAAACGGGTGCCCAAACCGGCGGCGGGCACGATCGCCGTGCGGGGAACCGAAACCTGTGAGCGAGACATCGTTGAAACCATATCGTTGACCTTGTGGCGACCGCGGGCAAGTCCGCATTGCGAGAACGGCTGCTAGCAGGCCGTCGTTCGGTTTCCGACGACGCCCACGCTCGGGACGCCCGATCGTTGGCTGCCCATATCGATGCCTTGACGATCAACGGCGGCCGCACGGTGTGTGCCTACGTCCCGGTCGGGGCCGAGCCGGGATCCATCGAGATGCTGGATGTGCTGCTGCGGCAAGCCGACCGGGTGCTGCTGCCCGTCACGCGCACCACCGGCGACGACTCCGCGATGGCGCTGCTGTGGGGTGAATACCGGCCCGGACAGCTGCTGACCGCGCGGTTCGGCCTGCTCGAACCGCGCGGGCCGTGGTTACCGCCGACCGCCGTGGCCGAGGCGAGCGTCCTGTTTGTCCCGGCGCTCGCCGTCGACCGCACGGGGGCGCGGCTCGGCCGGGGCCGCGGTTTCTACGACCGCACGCTGGTGCTGCGGAATCCGGACGCGCGCCTGATCGCCGTGGTGCGCGACGACGAGCTACTCGACGAGGTGCCACGCGAGCCGCACGACGTGCCGATGACGCATGCCCTGACCCCCGGGCACGGCTTGGTCGAGCTAACCGGTTAGCAGTCCCGCAACACGTCGCGCATCGCGTCTTTCTCTTTGCCCGACACCCACAACTGGTAGTCGGTCTTCACCTCGACCTGGCGGGCGACGAAGGCACACCGGAACCCCGTATTCGGCGGCAACCACGACGCGGCATCACGAAAAGCCTTGTCGAAGTTGACCTGACCGGCCACGGCCAACAGATTACGCGGGTCGTTGGCGAAGTCGCGACGGCGCTGGCCGTCCCACAACCGGGCACCCTTGTACCAGGCGTCGGCCAGCGCCACCACATGGTCGATCTGCACCGCGGACGAGGTGTCGGGGCCGCGAACGAAGTCGATGGTCGCCCCGGTGTACAGGTCGTGCAGCACGCCGCTTTGCGCGAAGCAGGTGCCGGGCCGCACCTTAAGGTCGGCGAGGTCGTGGCGCAGGATGTCGTCGCGGGTGTTGCATCCGTTGTGACCGAACTCCACGTTGACGTCGTCACTCCACGGCTCACCGAACCGGAACCGCTGGAAGTCGCTCAGCCGGTCCCAGCCGTGGACGGGCAACGCCTCCATCTGATGGCGGGCGGTGTCGTAGCTCGGCGTCGCCGTCGGCGACGGGCCAGGCTCCGGTTGGTGCCGTGCCTCATCGCGCAGGTAGAGCCACCCGACACCCACCGCAACAGCGACCACAATCGCGATGGCCAACCCATCCCGGAACCGGCCGCGCCGTGCGGGAATGACACGTGCCACATAGCGGTTCTAGCACTTGAGACGGTAGAGTGCTAAGCGTTTAGACCATCACGGAGGTTTGTGTGCCGACTTACAGCTATGCCTGCACCGAGTGCGACAATCGCTTCGATGCGGTCCAGGCATTCAGTGACGATGCTCTGACCACGTGCGAGACGTGCTCGGGTCGGCTGCGCAAACTGTTCGGCTCCGTCGGGGTGGTGTTCAAGGGCAGCGGCTTCTACCGCAACGACAGCCGCGAAGCGGCGAAGAGCTCGAGTAACGGCTCGGCTAAGTCGAGTTCGTCGTCGAGCTCCGAGGGGTCCAGCTCGAGCGACTCGTCAAGCTCGTCGGAGAAGTCCAGCTCGTCGGAGAAGTCCAGCTCCTCGAGCAGTTCGTCGAGTGAGAAGTCCGGCTCGTCGTCGTCGAAGTCGGCCGCGACCACCTCCAGCTAGCCGGTTATCCACAAGCGGCCGTTCGGTGGCCGCACGTATTGTGCTGCCACGCCTATTGTTGGCGGGTGGGAGATTCCCCGAAATCACTGAATCCTTCGCTGCCAGACCGGATTTCGCAGTGGCTGCGCCCAGAGTGGTCGCGCACGGTGTTGGCGCGGCGCATTGCCGCGGGCGGCCTGGTGGTACTGGCCGGCGTTGCCGCGTTGCGGCCTGATCCCGACGGCGACCGCGCGCATGTAGTGGTGGCCGCGCGTGACCTCAGCCCCGGCAACGCGCTGACCGCCGATGACCTCCGCCTCGAAACACGGTTAATCCCAACAATTCCCGACGGATCACCGTCGGACGTCGGCGCGGTCGTCGGTTCGACGTTGGCGGGACCGGCGCGGCGCGGCGAAGTGCTCACCGACGTCCGGCTGCTGGGCCGTCGACTCGCCGAGTCGGCCGCTGGGCCCGACGCCCGGATAGTGCCGGTGCATCCGGCGGACAGCGCGCTGATCGACTTGGTGCGACCGGGTGATGTCGTCGATGTCGTTGCTGCGTCGGAGAACAGCTCGCAAGCCAACCCGCACGTCGTCGCCACCGACGCGATCGTGGTGTCGGTCTCGGCAAAGCAGAAAGCTCAGACCGCGACCAATGATCGGGTGGTACTCGTCGCGCTGCCTGCCACCTCGGCCAACGCGGTGGCAGGCGCTGCCTTAGTGCAGACCGTGACGCTTACGCTGCACTAACCGGCATCAAGCCGCAGGGGCCGACTGTTCGCTGGCACAGAACTTGCACCTGTGCGCAGCCTCGGGGATGTCCGAGCAGCATTCCGGGCATGCCTTGGTCGCGGGCGCCTCGCCGAACACGGTGACCCCGCGACGTTTCTGAATGTGCCGGTAGGGCACCACGATTGCGATGTAGACGGTAGTCATGAAGACGAAGAAGTAGATGAACGCGCCGATCAACGATCCGATGTCGATAAAGGTCTTCGCATTGCCGGCATCGCCGAGTTGCACACCCAATCCGAGTGCGGCATGAGGCTGGGCCGCCGCCACCAACGGGTTGATCACGGTTTCGGTAAACGACTTGACCAGATTCGAGAAAGCCAATGCCACAACCAAACCGACGGCGACGGTAATGACGTCCTCGCGCATGACGAAATTCTTGAAACCTTTTAGCACCCGGGCCAACCTCCTGTGAGCAGGAATCAAAAGGGCGAGGGATCACCCTGGAATGACGGTAAGACCGCTCATCGACATTCGCGCCGTTTGCGGCGAATTAGTCATGCAAGGATGTTCATGCCGTGACATCGCAGTCCGGCGCGCGAATCAATTGTGGTGTGGAGGCACGTTGTCGCGCAGCCACTGCTCACGATCGTCTGCGTCTCGGCTCACATGCGGATCACGCTCGTCTGACGACTCTTGCGGTAGCTCTGTCCCGAATACCCGGTGAATCGCCCCCGGGTCGTCACTGGCCGGCCTGCTCAGCGTCAGATCTCCAGGCTGGAGAGTTGCCCGATGATCTGGGCCGCCAACGGATTGAGCGTCGCCATGCCATCGCGCACGGCGAATCGCGAGCCGGCGAGATTGACCACCAGGGTGCTGCCGGAAATGCCGGCCAGACCGCGTGACAGGCCCGCTTCGATGATGCCCGCGGATAGCCCCGATGCACGAATAGCTTCGGCGATGCCGAGAACTTCGCGGTCGAGAATGTCCAGCGTCGCTTCCGGGGTGACATCGCGGGGAGTCACACCGGTGCCGCCGACCGACACGACCAGGTCCACTCCCCCGATTACGGCGGTGTTGAGCGCATTGCGAATCTCCACCTCGTCGCCGGCGACGGCTATCACGCCGTCGACAACGAACCCGGCTTCGGTGAGCAGCTCGGTGACCAGCGGACCGCTGTGGTCCTCGTCCCCGTGCGCAGTCCGATCGTCAACAACAATAACAAGTGCCCTGCCGACCAACTCCGCACGCTCCTCCATGGCTGCAACCGTATATCTGGACTCCGACCACGGCGCGGCGGCTCTCATCACTGCTGGGCCTTACCCAACGTGACCTGGACCTTCTTGGTTCCACCCGACGGATCCTTATAGGTCAGCGTGACTTTGTCGCCGGGAGCCTTGGACCGCACGGCGGCGACCAACGCGTCAGCGCTGTTGACGGTGCGGTCGTCGACCTTGGTGACCACCACGTTGCCGGGCATGCCAGCGGCTGCCGCCGCGCCGTTCGGCACCACCTCGACAACTTTGGCGCCGGGCGTTTCCTTGTCGTTGGTGACCTGCACGCCCAGCGAGGCGTGCGACGCGGTGCCGGAACTGATCAGCTCGTCGGCGATGCGCTTGGCCTGATCGACCGGGATCGCAAAGCCGAGACCGATCGAGCCGCTCTGCGCGTCGGGCGAGTCACCGCCGAGTGTGGCGATCGCCGAGTTGACGCCGACCAGCTGTCCGCTCATGTTGACCAACGCGCCGCCGGAGTTACCGGGGTTGATCGCGGCGTCGGTCTGGATCGCGTCGAGCACGGTGTTCTGGTTGCTCGACTCACCGGTCGTCGACACCGGCCGGTTGAGCGCGCTGACGATACCGGTCGTCACCGTGCCCTCCAAGCCGAGCGGCGAACCGACCGCCATCACCGGCTGGCCGACCCGAAGGTTGGCCGACGACCCGAGGCTGATCGGCGTCAGCCCCGAAATGCCTTGCACGCGAACCACGGCGATGTCGGTGGTGGGGTCGGTACCGACAACGGTGAACCCGGCGGTGCGACCGTCGGAGAACGTCACCGTGGTCTTCGGCTTGGCTCCGGCGGGCGGGGCGGGCTGGTCGGGCTGGTCGGGATCGGGGGCCGGGCCGCCGGGGTCATCCTCAGGGCCCTGATGTTCGCCCGGACGCCCGTGCGGCGCAGGCGGCTTGCCGGGGTTGGCCGCGGTCGCGACGACGTGGTTGTTGGTCAGGATCAATCCGTCCGCGGACAGGATGATGCCCGAGCCCTCCTCGGACGCACGACCGAGGTTGGTCTCTAGCATGACGACGCTGGGCACTACCTTGGCGGCCACCTGCTCGACACTGCCGATCGGCGCGTTCGAGGCCGGCATCCCGGGGGTCGCGCCACCCGGTAACGCCCCGTCTGCGACGGAAGCGAGCGATCCGTGGTGCGCGATCACCGACGCGGCCGCACCGCCGATACCGGCCGACACCACCGCAACCGCAACTGCGCCGACGGTCAATGCGCCTGCGCGAGAACGCTTTCGCGGAGCGGGCAGCGGAGGCCCGCCGGCGGGATGCCCGGCCTGACCACCGGCGAAGGGGCCGTAGGGCTGTCGGTACTGCCCCTGCTGGGGCTGCTGACCGTAACGCCAGTCATAGCCCTGCTGATAGGTTTGCTGCTGCCCTGGGCTGGAATGGCCTGTGGCCCCGCGCTGATCGGACACGGGACCATATCCGTGCTGCTGCGGCGGTGGCGAATACCTCGGGTGATTCGTCATGTCGCTAGGTCGCTCTCTCTTGTGCAGTCGGTTCAGACTCAAACAGTAACTGGATTTACCTTGCCTGCGTGGTCTGAGATTCGACTGAGATAACGTTCGCTGGAGTTGGAGAGTTCCCCGGAGTTGACGAGCTGGAAACATCCGCCTCGTCTTCACCGTGGTCGGGGTAGTCAGAGACCGCCATCGGCCGTCCCGGCAGCAAGACGTAAATCGATGTGCCCGGGGGCTCGCCGCCCGGAACGGTCTCCTCGACGCGAAGCGCCCCGCCGTGTTTGAGCACCACCTGTTTGACGATCGCCAGGCCGAGCCCCGATCCGGGCACGGCCCGCGCCGTAATCGAGCGGAAGAACCGCTCGAAGACCAGTTCGCGCTCGTTTTCCGGAATGCCCGGTCCAAGGTCGGACACCACCAACTCGGCATGTGTCGCGTTGAGCCGGCGGAGCCGGACACCGACATGCTCGCCCGACGGGCTCCATTTGGCGGCGTTGTCCATCAGGTTCAGCACCGCCCGCGACAGGCCCGCGGAGTCGCCGTAGACCTGCCAGGGCGCGACCTCGACATCGAACTCAACATCCATGCGACGCCGGCGAGCTCGCTCCAACGACCGGTCGATCACCTCGCTCATATCGACCGGCTCATGAATCACTTCGCCGGCGTCGGCGCGGGTGAGGTCGACCAAATCGCCGACCAGCGTGGACAATTCTTCGATCTGCGCGATCACATCGGTCCGCAGGTCGACCATCTCCTGCTCGGGCAGTGGCGGCGCACCCGGCGCGCTGGAGGCCATCAGCAGCTCGATGTTGGTGCGAAGCGACGTCAGCGGGGTCCGCAGCTCGTGACCGGCGTCGGCGACCAACCGGGTCTGGCGTTCCCGGGACTCGGCCACGGCGCGCAGCATCATGTTGAATGCCTCAGTGAGCCTGGCTAATTCGTCGCTACCGAAGACCGGTATGGGCCGCAGGTCGTCGGTGCGCGCCACCCGTTCGGCCGCCTCGGTCAACCGTCTGACCGGACGCAGGCCGGCCTGGGTGACCATGCCGCCGGCGACCGCGGCCACGGCCATACCGACCCCGCCGACGATCAGCAGCACCCAGCGCAGCTTCGTCATCACCGCATCGGTCGGCGCCAGGCTCTTGGAGATCAGCAGCGAACTGCCGTTCGGCAGATGCACGGCCAGCACCCGCTGATTGGCGGCCGTGCGCCGGGACATGAACAGGTCGCCGCGGATGACAGCCTTCTCCTGTTGCCCCACCGGCAGCGTCTGGCCCTCCTGGTTGGCCGTGTAGATCGACCTGCCGGGAGTCACCAGCATCGCGTTGACATCCGAATACGCGGTGCCTTCAATGGCTTTCGCCGGGTCGGCCGCCAACGATCCGCTGGCGATCAAAAGCTGCGCCCGGCTCTGCAGTTGGTTGTCGATGTCTTTGTACAGCGCCGCGGAGATCACCGCGTACACCGCGACGGCCATCAGGATGACGACCATCGCCACCATCGACATGGCCAGCAGCATCACCCGCCACCGCAGCGACAACGAGGTACTGGTCCGCAGCGGACGTCGGCTCTGCAGACGGAAGAGTGTTTTCAGGGGCATCAGGGAGGTGTTTCGCGAAGCACGTAACCCACACCTCGAACGGTGTGGATCAGTCGCGGCTCGCCGTTGGCCTCGGTCTTGCGACGCAGGTATCCGACATACACCTCGAGCGCATTACCCGACGTGGGGAAGTCGAAACCCCACACCTCCTCGAGAATGCGACTGCGCGTCAATACCCGTCGCGGATTGGCGATCAGCATCTCCAGCAAAGCGAATTCGGTGCGGGTCAGGCTGATCTGGCGTTGCCCCCGGGTGACCTCGCGAGTCACCGAATCAAGGGTGAGGTCCGCGAACGTCATCGCCACGGATTCGGAGGCGTCTTCGATTCTTGTGCGACGCAGCAGCGCCCGCATCCGCGCCAGGAGCTCTTCGAGGGCGAACGGCTTGGGCAGGTAGTCGTCGGCTCCGGCGTCCAAGCCGGCGACGCGCTCGGAGATCGTGTCGCGGGCGGTCAGCACCAGGATCGGCAGATCATCCCCGGTGCTGCGCAGCTGTCTGCACACCTCCAAGCCGTCCAGCCGGGGCATCATGACGTCGAGCACGAGCCCGTCGGGCCGGTCCGCGGAGATCATCTCCAGGGCCTCGACGCCATCCTCGGCTAACGCGACCGAGTACCCATTGAAGGAAAGCGACCTACGCAGTGACTCGCGCACAGCGCGGTCGTCGTCAACGACAAGAATTCGCACGACCACCAGTTTTAACCAATCGCCTGAGAACCTGCTGAGAGGTCGCCAAAACTGACTGCCGCAAATTGTTGCGCTTTTGCCGGGAGACAATGCTCACGGCAAAGAAGTTAGCGTCGGTCGAGGTCGATCAGACCGAGGCGCGCCGCCTTCAGCAGTCGGCGCGGCACCTTGTGCTGCTTGCCGGCCACCGTCACGCCGACCAGCTCGGGCTTCTCAGCCTTCCACTGCGCGCGTCGGCTACGGGTGTTCGAGCGCGACATCCTGCGCTTGGGCACAGCCATGATCAGGCCTTACTTCTGGTAGGGGGGCCGCCGCGCAAGAAGTCTCGACAGCGACGCTTGGACCAATAGTAATCGCTGACCTGCTGGTGGCAAAAATCGGCTCTCGAACGGGCCAACGCCCTTGACGTGACACTGCCGGTACCCGCTAACCTACCGGTTGGTTGGTACGTCCGGCTGGAGGGAGCCACGCGTGACGTCCTCTTCTGATGCCCGGGGTTCGGCGGCATCGGTTCGGATCGGAAACTGCTCGGGCTTCTACGGTGACCGGCATTCGGCGATGCGCGAGATGCTGGTCGGCGGCGAGCTCGACTACGTCACCGGTGATTACCTGGCCGAGCTGACCATGCTGATCCTCGGGCGCGACCGGATGAAACATCCCGAGCGCGGCTACGCCAAGACCTTCCTGACCCAACTCGAGGAATGCCTGGGGCTGGCTTCCGACCGCGGGGTGCGCATCGTCGCCAACGCCGGTGGCCTGAACCCCGCCGGCCTCGCCGACGCGGTGCGGGCTCTGGCAGAGCGCCTCGGTGTGCCCATCCGGGTCGCTCACGTCGACGGTGACGACCTGTCACCCCGCTCCGAAGAACTCGGGCTGGGCAAGCCGCTGACGGCCAACGCCTACCTCGGCGCGTGGGGCATCGTCGACTGCCTGAACGACGGCGCGGACATCGTCGTCACCGGGCGGGTGACCGACGCATCGGTGACCGTTGGGCCCGCGGCCGCCCACTTCGGCTGGCAGCGGACCGACTACGACCGCCTGGCCGGCGCCGTGGTCGCCGGGCACGTCATCGAATGCGGCATCCAGGCCACCGGCGGCAATTACTCGTTCTTCACCGAAATTCCAGCAGTCCCTGGCCTCCTCTATGCCGGCTTCCCGCTGGCCGAGGTTCACGCCGACGGTTCGTCGGTGATCACCAAGCACCCCGGCACCGGCGGCCTGGTCAGCATCGACACGGTTACCGCGCAGCTGCTCTACGAGATCACCGGCGCCCGCTACGCCAACCCAGACGTGACGGCCCGGATGGACACCATCGAGTTGTCCGACGACGGCCCCGACCGGGTGCGGATCAGCGGGGTGACCGGTGAACCGCCGCCGCCCACCCTCAAGGTCTCGTTGAACAGCATCGGCGGATTCCGCAACGCGATGACGTTCGTGCTGACCGGTTTGGACATTGAGGCCAAGGCGGATCTGGTTCGACGGCAGTTGGACTCCGCACTGTCGGTGAAGCCCGCCGAGCTGGAATGGACGCTGGCCCGCACCGACCATGCCGATGCCGACACCGAGGAAGCCGCCAGCGCTCTGCTTCGCTGCGTGGTCCGCGACCCCGACCCGGCGAATGTCGGACGCCAGTTCTCCTCGGCCGCAGTAGAATTGGCTCTGGCCAGCTATCCGGGTTTCACCGTCACCGCACCGCCCGGCGACGGTCAGGTGTACGGGGTGTACACCCCCGGCCATGTCGACGCCACCAAGGTGTCGCATGCCGCCGTGCACGCCGACGGCGCTCGCGTCGAGATTCCCTGCGCCACTGATACTCTCGAGCTGCAGCCCACCGATGCGCCACCGCTGCCGGAGCCGTTGCCGGCCGGGACGACACAGCGGGCGCCGCTTGGCCGCATCGCTGCCGCGCGCAGCGGCGACAAGGGCGGGTCGGCCAACGTCGGGGTGTGGGTCCGCAGCGACGAGCAGTGGCGCTGGCTGGCCAACACCCTCACCGTCGAGCTGCTCAAGCAGCTGCTTCCCGAAACCGCCGATCTACCGGTCACCCGGCACCTGCTGCCCAACCTGCGCGCGGTGAACTTCGTCATCGAGGAGATCCTCGGACAGGGCGTCGCCTATCAGGCGCGCTTCGATCCCCAGGCCAAAGGGCTGGGTGAATGGCTGCGCAGCCGCCATGTCGACATTCCGGCGGTGTTGCTGTGAGAGAAGGGTTGTTGTGAGCATCTGGACCACCCCGGAGCGCGAACAGCTCCGAAAGACCGTGCGCTCCTTCGCCGAACGGGAGATCTTGCCGCACGTCGACGAGTGGGAACGCAGCGGTGAGTTGCCGCGCGAATTGCACCGCGCCGCCGGCGAGGCGGGCCTGCTGGGCTCGAACTTCCCCGAGGCAGTCGGCGGCGGTGGTGGCGACGGCGCCGACGCGGTGATCGTCTGCGAGGAGCTGCACCAGGCCGGCGTCCCCGGCGGCGTGTTCGCATCGCTGTTCACCTGCGGCATCGCCGTGCCGCACATGATCGCCTCCGGCGATCAGCGGCTGATCGACACCTTCGTTCGCCCGACCTTGGCCGGCGAGCTGATCGGTTCGCTGGCCATCACCGAACCCGGCGGCGGCTCCGACGTGGGCCACCTACGCACGACCGCGACGCGCTCCGGTGACCAGTACATCGTCAACGGCGCCAAGACCTACATCACCTCTGCGGTGCGAGCCGACTTCGTCGTCACCGCGGTTCGCACCGGCGGCCCTGGCGCGGCGGGGGTTTCGTTGCTGGTAGTGGAACGGGACACCCCCGGTTTTCAAGTGACCCGCAAGCTGGACAAGATGGGTTGGCGGTCTTCGGACACCGCCGAGCTGTCCTACGTCGACGCGGCCGTACCGGTGGCCAACCTGGTCGGCGCCGAGAACACCGGCTTCGCCCAGATCGCGCAGGCATTCGTCTCAGAACGCATCGCCCTTGCCGCGCAGGGGTATTCGAGCGCCCAGCGGTGTCTGGACATCACCGTGCAGTGGTGTCGCGACCGGGAGACGTTCGGCCGGCCGCTGATCTCCCGGCAGTCCGTGCAGAACACGCTGGCCGAGATGGCCCGTCGGATCGACGTTGCCCGCGTCTACGCTCACCACGTGGTCGAGCGGCAGCTGGCCGGCGAGACCAACTTGATCGCCGAAGTGTGTTTCGCCAAGAACACTGCCGTCGAGGCCGGTGAGTGGGTGGCCAACCAAGCTGTTCAGCTGTTCGGTGGCATGGGCTACATGGCGGAGTCCGAAATCGAACGCCAGTACCGCGACATGCGGATCCTGGGCATCGGCGGCGGGACCACCGAGATCCTGACCTCCCTCGCCGCCAAACTGCTGGGCTTCCAGTCATGACCGCGCTGCGGTCCACACTCGACCCGAAGGGCGACACCTACACGGCCGCCGCATCGGCCGCGGAGTCCCGGCTCGAGGAGATCGATGCCGAGCTGGCCAAGGCGCTCGCCGGTGGCGGCGCGAAATATGTTGAGCGTCATCACGATCGCGGTAAGTTGACCGCCCGGGAGCGCATCGAATTGCTGATCGATGCGGACGCGCCGTTCCTGGAACTGAGCCCGTTGGCGGCCTACGGTAGCGCCTTCCAGATCGGCGCAAGCCTGGTTACCGGGATCGGCGCCGTGAGCGGCGTGGAATGCCTGATTGTCGCCAATGACCCGACGGTCAAGGGTGGCACCAGCAACCCGTGGACTTTGCGGAAGATTCTGCGGGCCAATCAGATCGCGTTCGAGAACCGGTTGCCGGTCATTTCGCTGGTCGAATCCGGCGGCGCGGATCTGCCCACC
>DATAZN010000031.1:0-17261 GCA_036272035.1 Mycobacterium sp.
CGTTGGTGCGCCCAGCTCTGCAGATGCGAACCAATCAAGGAGTGAGCGATGCGCTGCATCATCTTCGGCGCCACCGGCTATCTAGGGGTGCGGCTGGTTCCCGAACTGTTGTCGGCGGGTCATGACGTCCGGGTGATGGCGCGAACGCCCGCCAAGCTTGACGATGTGCCGTGGCGACAGGACGTCGAGGTAGTCGAGGGTGACGTCGCTGACGCCGACACTGTGCGGCGGGCACTCGAGGGTCAGCAAGTGCTCTTCTACCTGGTGCACTCGATGCTGAGCAACGATTTCGTCGACCTGGACGCGCGTGCGGCCTCGATCGTCGCGGACGCCACTAAACAGGCAGGGCTCTCGCGCATCGTCTATGTGGGCGGCATCATCGCGGATCATCAGCAATTATCGGACCATTTGGCGTCACGAGCCGAGGTTGGCCGGCTGCTGCATGATTCGGGAGTCCCAACCGCGGAACTGCGTGCGGCGGCGATCATCGGAGCCGGGTCGGCGAGCTTCGAAATGCTGCGGTACCTGACTGAACGACTGCCGTTGATGGTCACGCCGAAATGGTTGCGCACCCGGGTTCAACCCATTGCGATCCACGACGTGCTGTATTACCTGACGAACGCGGCAGACTTGCCGGCCGATGTGAGCCGCCCATTCGACATCGGCGGTCCGGACACATTCACTTACACCGAGATGATCCGCAAGTTCGCGGCGATCGCGGGCCTGCAGCGCCGCGTCGCCATCCCGGTGCCGGTGCTGACTCCGTACCTGTCCTCGCATTGGGTGAACCTGATTACCCCGCTGCCGCGGTCGCTTGCGTCGTCGCTGATGAAGTCGCTGGAGAACGACGTGGTCTGCACCGAGCACGATATCGCCCAGCACATTCTGGACCCTGAAAAAGGTTTGACGCACTACGAAGATGCCGTCGAACTCGCACTGGAACGGACGCGCGACACGGCACTGACCACTCGCTGGTCGCGATCGAGAAATGAGGACTCACCGGCACGGCCGCTGCCCACCGACCCGGCCTGGGCCGGCGGATCGCTGCATGAGCAGGTGTCTGAACGGCAGGTCGACGCCGATGTCGAGACGCTGTGGCGAGTGTTCGAATCGATTGGCACCCAGCACGGCTGGTCCGCGGCCCCGCCCGGCTGGGCGCTGCGTGGATGGGCTGGTCGGACCGCCGATGCTGCGCCGCGAGCATCAATCTCGCGCCAGCTGCACGCGGGCGAGGCGCTGGACTGGTGGTGCGTCGAGCACGTTGATCAGCCCCGGCTGTTGCGGCTGCGCGCGGATGTGCCACTGCCGGGCCGCCTCTGGCTCGAGCTGTCGGTGCGCCCCGACGGCGACAGCCGTTGCTGCTATCGACAGCGGGTGCTGTTCCAGCCGTATGGCCTTGCCGGTGAAGTCTTTTGGACGGTATCAGGTTGGCTTCGTCGCGCGGTGTTCGACGGCATCGCCCGCGACGTCACCGCAAAGGCAAACGGCGCACAGGTTTCCACGCGAACGTAGCGCGCGAGCGGATTATGGTGTACCGGCCCGCAGCTGATAGCGACGTTCGGCGTAGGCCAAGTCGTCTTTCCACAGCCGGGCCGCGGCGACCCGCATAAGCCCGGTGATCAGCGGGGCGGCGTGACGCGCCCGCTTGAAGCCGGTGCGGTCAGAGTGGGCCACGGTGGCTTCGATCACCGCCGTTCGCGGCCGGTTGTCGGGACCCAAACCCAATGGGGTGGCGTGAGTTTCGACCACACTGCCTGCTCCCTCGCCGTCCACGATACGCATCACGATGGTGCGCGCCTCGGGGCTGGTGAACTCCGCGACGGTGGGTACGCCGACGCGGCCGATCCGGAATGTCACCGCGACCAGGAAACGGTCTGCCTCTTCGGTCGGAGTGGTCAGCACCTCGAGCCGGGTGAACGAATAGGGGTGGTACCACGCGCCGTGCCAAGGATCGAGGCGGTTGGCGATGATGTCGGACGGATCGCACGTGCCGACCATTCTCGCGACGGCGTCCAGTGTGTCGCCGGTTGGTCGGGCCGGAATCACCGGCTGATCGAGCGGCTTCTCGCCGCCGACATCGTCGAGGCGGACCCAGGCGAGCACGCCGTCGTCATAGCTGGGCAGCGGCCGCCACCCGAATTCGTCGGAGTCGGCGTCCAGGCACAGGCCGTGCCATCGGCAGATCAGCGTGCCGCCGTGCACGGCTGCGGTCGCCAGGTCGGCACCGAGATGCGGGCAGCTGCGCGGGCCGACGCGCAGTCGGGATTGCTGATCACGCCAGGCGACCAGCTCGACGCCGGCCACACGAGTGCCCAGGGGCCGACCGCTGCGCACATCGCGGCTCGCCGCGAAGGTATACCAGTTGCCGGTCGGCCGGCGCTGCGACCGGTCCAGCGCGGCCTCGATGATCGCGGGCGACGCCTCACGGTATGTCGGACTTTGGTCGGCCCACCTCACCGGCGGGATCGCCTGCAGCGGCCAATCTTTGGGCCAGCGGCGGCGCACGTTGTCGCCGATACTCATTGTCGCGAAACCCTTTCGCGGCCGGCCAGATAGCGCAGTAGCGCCCAACGGCCTTGGGTGGGAACGGTACTCAGGGCGTGGCCGGCGAGTCCCCACTGCTTCAGTAGGTGGTTGGCGGCGGTCCATCCGGTGGTGGCCGCACGCTCCATCAGCGCCACCGGTAAGTCGATGCGCACCCCGTCGCCGGCCAGCAGTAGTCCTGGCAGCGGTGTCACGACGCCGGGCCGGTGCGCGTGGGTCCCCGGGGCGAAAAGCGGGCAATCGCGGTGCTGAAGTATGCGTTCGTGCACCACTCGTGCCCAGCGGGTCTCCGGGTACAGCTTGTGCAGCTGGCTCAGCATGGCTTCATGGGGGTGTGTGGATTCCACTGCGTACGAATGTAATTCGACAACCGAGCCTCCAGTTGCCCGTGCCCAGTCGTGAGCTTGGCGTTCGTATCGGTCCAAGACGCTGATGTTGTCCAGCGGTTCGTGGCCGGCCGTACCCAGAAACGCTGCTCGATCAGCGGAGACCGGGCGGTCAAGCCACAGGCGCTGCACGATGAACGGCGGGGCGGTGCTCAGCTTCTTGATCCGCGCTCGCCAAAAATCGTCGCCGAGGCCGGGTGACACCGCCACAATCTGCTGGAGGCCGGCCACGTCGGTAGCCAGCACGACGGCGTCGGCGTCCGTCTGATCGCCGGTATCGGTACGGATCTGGAATATCTGGCCATAGTCGCGGGCGATGCTCGTCACCGTGCTGCCTTGGTGGAATCGCACCCCGAGGCCGGCCAGATATTGCTGCAGAGGCTGCCACAGCGCTGTGTCGTAATTCGCGTTGGCGACATCGAAGATCAGTCCCTCGCTGGAGCCGAGGAAGTAGATGTGGAACATGGTGGCCAGCTCCGCGGCCGACAGCTCGGTGGGGCTGGCGAAGAAGCTGCGAGAAAACACCTCGAACGCCAGATGCCGAGCGGCCTCGGGGAAGTTGATGCTCTTCAGGAACGTCTCGGCGTCGACGTGATCGATGCGGTGATAGATGTCGGGCAGCGACACGGCGGCAAGCGGGGCAGCGGCACGCGCGTCGATGCGGGCGAGGTCGGTGAGGCGAAAAGTGGGGCTGCGCAAGGCGAATACCAACGCATTCCACGGCGGGTTGCGCGGTAAACCACGGAAGGTGTCCTGGCGTCCGGCGCCGTCGATGAGCGGGTAGTCGTCGACCGGACTCAGCATGGACAACGAGGCGTCGACCCTGCTCAGCAACGCACGCAGGTTGTAGTACTGCCGGAAGAAGGCGTGGAAGCCGCGGTTCATCGCGAGCTCGACACCGTCGGAGTGATCAGTCCAGCCGCCGACCCGCCCGCCCAGATAGTTCTCCCGTTCGATGACGTCGACGCTGACGCCGCGCTCGGCCAGACCCGTCGCGGCGGCCAGGCCCGCGATGCCGGCGCCGACGACGACCGCCCGCGGCCGCGACGGTAGATCCGTCGCGCTGTGCAGGCCGTGTGGCGCCGGAAAGGTGCGGCGACGGCGGTCGGTCGTCACGGCGCATCCCCGAGGAAGGTGTGCGCGATCTGGGTCTCCCAACCCGGCATGGTCTCGCTGCGCACCGCGGTGAAGCCGGCGTCACGCAGCCGCTGCCGGAACTGCGTTGCGCCGTCGAATGTCAACACGCTGCGCCACAAATGCTTGTACAGCGTCGCGTCCCCGGTTTGCAGCCAGCCGGAGGGAATGATGATGCTCCAGCAGACCGCGTGCCACACCAGGGTCGCGGCCCGCGAGTCGCGTACCGAGTAGTCGTGCACCGCCAGCGTGGCGCCGGGCGCCAACAGCTTGCGCAGCGCCCGCAGCTGGGTGTCGGGATCGGACAGATTGCGGATCAAATACGCGGCCAGGATCCCGTCGAACGGGCCGACGATGCCGTTCTCGGCCAGGCCTTCCACGGGCGTGTGCACGAACCGGACCGACGAGGGCCACGATTTGTTCTTCGCTTCGTCGAGCATTCCCCGTGACGCGTCGATCGCGATGATGTCGGCATGTGGGGCGACGCTCAGCAGCGCCGCCGTCGACGCGCCGGTGCCGCAGCCGGCGTCGAGCAACCGCAGCCCGCGGCCCTGATCGGGCAGGAGCAATCGCTGTGCCGAAAGGCGAAGGTGGGCATGGTATCCCGGGCTGGCGCCGACGAGGCGATCGTAGGCGTGAGCGCCGACGTCAAAAGCGGCCGGCACATCAGCGCGGGGCAGACCGGTGTTACCGACGCTCACGTTGTCGTTCCCATAGCAGCAGGACGGCGGTTACCAATGCGAAGCCGAAGAAGAAGTCCTCGATCGGAATATCGAGCGGAAAGCGGATGCCGCTGGTTTGCCGATTGTCGTACACCACGATCGGGGCGCTCAGCTTGGTCAACCAGCCGTCAACCAGGATCTGGAATCCGATCACGATCACCATGGACAGCCAGTAGGCCGGGCGCCGAAAAAGCCCGGTGCGCAACACCGTCAACTCGAGCGCACCGACGGCGAGCGCCGCCACTATGGCGGGGACTGTGTAGCCGAGGCCGCTCATTGGCGGTTGAACCGATTGAGGATGGCGCTCACCGCGTTATAGGTCAGCAAGGCGCACAACGGAATCACCAGAAAGAACAGGACCTCCTCGATCGGCATCCGAACCGGGATGTTCACGCCGGTGACGTATGCCGGGTTGTATGTCCACAGGTGGGCGCCGATAGCCACCTCATCCCAGAGTACGAAAACGGCGGCGACGGGTAGCACAGCGCGCGCAGCCCGCCAGAGTTGACGGTAGACGCCGGGGCGAAAGATTTCCAGCGGCAAGGTGATCGCCAGGCAGGCCGCTAAAACGATGAGGTACTGCCAGTGCTCCACTACGCCACACCGGATCTGCGATCGCCGAATGCGGCCGGGTGCGTCAAACGGGCTCGCCACGAACGCAACAGGCCGGCGCCGGCGACGCGCAGCCGTCGGCCATTGCCGACGGTCGCGCGCTGGCCGAACACCGCAAAGTCGCAGTCTTCGATGCTGTCGAGAATTTCCGAGTACAGCGTCAGCGCGGTCGCGACGCATGGTCGTGACCGTGGTTCCAGCATCGCGACACCGCCTGCGGCGTAGCGGTAGACCTGCCGCGCGACATCGTGCTGATCGGCCAGTGCGGCACGGACCCGGCGAGCGGTCCGGCGATTGTGGTGACACCACATCAGCATGTCGCGATCGACGCCGTGGGCGGCCAATTCATCGGCCGGCAGGTAGACACGTTGCCGCATCAGGTCTTCGTCGACGTCCCGCAAGAAATTCGTCAGCTGGAAGGCCCTGCCCAGCGCCGCCGCGCGCGGAGCGGCCTCGTCGGCTGGGCCGACCGTGCCCAGGATCGGAAGCACTTGCAGGCCAATCGCTTCCGCTGAACCCTTCATGTAGAGGTTGAGCGCGGGGCGGTCCGGATAGTCGGTGATGGTCAGGTCCATCCGCATCGAGTTCAGGAAGTCGTCGAACAGTTTGTCGTCGATGGCGTAACGACGCGCGGTGTGCCGGACGGCGGCCAGCACCGGGTTGGCCGGGTGTTCGTCAGCGGAAAAGAACTGATCGGACAACTCCTGCAGCCGGGCCGCCCGGGTCGGGGTATTCAGGGCCGGATCGAAATCGTCGAGAATGTCGTCGGCGTGACGGGCAAAGCCGTAGAGCGCGTGGATCGGCGGGCGCTGATCGGGCGCCAGTAGCCGGGTGGCCAGAAAGAAGGTGCGGCCGTGGGCTGCGTTGAGGGTGCGACAGCGCCGGTAGGCACCGCGCAGGTCGGGGTCTTCGATGCCGGCCGCGCTCAGCTCGGTGCGGATCATGAGCGACCGGCTTTCGCCACGACCGTTCGCTTCGACCCGTCGACGATGCCGGTGATCCGATCGGCGGCCAGTCGCCCGGAGATCATCGCGGTGGGGACCCCGACGCCGGGCACGGTCGACGATCCGGCCAGCACGGCATTGTCGATGCCCCGCAACGTGTTGGCCGGGCGGAACGGCCCGGTCTGGGCGAACGTGTGGGCCAGTGCGAACGGCGTGCCCGCGATCATCCCCTGACGGGCCCAGTCCTCCGGGTTGACGACGTGCAGCACCTCGGCGCCGTCGCGAAAGCCCGGAATCAGCCGCGCGCCAACGGTATCGATGAGCTGCTCGGTGTAGCTGTCACCGAGGTGCGACCAGTCGATCACACCGCGGGTGAGGTTTGGCGCCGGGGCAAGGACGTAGAACAGCTCATGGCCGGGCGGTGCCAAGCTCGGGTCGCTGGCCGTCGGCCTGGTGACGAGCAGGGACGGATCCTGCATCAGCCTGCCGTCACGGATGATGTCGGTGAACGTCTGATCCCAGTGCTCGCCGAAGACGATGTTGTGGTGTGCCAGCGAATGATCCGGCGAGAGCGTTTGGCGTCGGCCGATGTGCGCGACAACGGCCGACGGTGCCGGCCGAAGACGGCCGATGCGACGAGGTTCGCGGCCCAACAAGGTGTAGGTGGTCGGCAGTTCGGTGGTCAGCACCACGGCGTCGCAGGCGATGCGTTGATCAGTGTCGGTCTGTACGGCTGCCACCCGGCTGCCGGTGCGCTCCAGGCCGGTGACCGTGGCGCCGTAGACGAAGTGCACTCCGGCATCGGTGGCGGCCGCGGCCAGTGCGTCGGGCAGTGCCCGCATGCCGCCGCGCGGGAAGTAAACCCCCGAGACGGTGTCCATGTAGGCGATCACCGCGTACACCGCCAGGGCCTTCTTCGGCGCCACTCCGGCGTATAGCGACTGGAAGGTGAAGACGCGCCGCAACCGATGATCGGAGATGTACCGATTGACCATGGTGTCCCACTTACGGAATCCACCGAGTGCCGTTAGTCGGGCCAGTTGCGGATTCACCAGTGATAGCGGGGAGTCGAAGTTCTCGGCGATGAAGCCGTTGAACTCGGTCTGGTAGAGGCGAGTAAGCCAATCGCGCAGCTTCTGGTATCCCTCGGCCTGTTTGGCGCCGGCGAATTCTCGGATGGTGTCAGTCATGAGATCCGCGTCGCTGTGCACGTCGAGGCTGCTGCCGTCGGCAAACTGCGCATGGTAAGCCGGGTCTACCGTCATCAAATCCAGTCGGGCAGAACGACTTTCGCCGACTGCGGCGAAGGCGTCATCGATGATGTCCGGCATCGTCAGTACGGTGGGCCCGGTGTCGAGCTGATAGCCGCCGACGTCGAGGCGTCCGGCGCGTCCGCCGGGCCAGTTTTCTCGTTCGACCACCGTGACCTCACGGCCGCGTCCGGCCAGATGCAGCGCCGCGGACAGCCCGGCCAGGCCGGCGCCGACCACGACGACTCGGCCGTTCGGCCCCGCTATGGTCTTCATTCGGTTCGCTCCGTACAGGCGGCAGCCATGTTCGCCAACCCGGCCCGCACCGGCTCGCCGATCCGAAGATCGTCGAGCTCATTGAGCGCGGACGAGACCCGGCTGCTGATCATGTCTTCGATCCTGTGCACGGCGCCCGTCGTGACAATCAACGTACGCCAACGCTCGATGGCGTTGTCGTCGAGATCGGCGGTGTTCATCAGCTCGGTGAGCTGCCGGCGGGTGGGCGGATCGGCCAGGTCGTGCGCGGCGATCACCACGCTGGTGGCCTTGCGCTCGATCAGATCCTGGCCGCTTGGCTTGCCGGTCACCGTCTCGGCGCCGAAGACCCCCAGCAGATCATCGCGCAGCTGGAATGCTTCACCCACCGCTTCGCCGTAGCGGCCCAGGCCGGAGACGGTGCGATCGCTGCAGCCGCTCATCGCCGCGCCGATCTCCAGTGGCCGGCGCACGGTGTAGTTGCCCGATTTGCGCCGCGCTATCTCCAGCACGGTATCCATCGCCGGCAGGTCACGGATATCGCTTGCCAGATCCGCGAATTGGCCAACTGCGAGTTCGGTGCGCATAGAGTCGTAACGCGGCCAGGCCTGCTGCAGACGGCGATGGTCGATGCCGCTTTCGCGCAGCATCTGTTCGGCCCAGATCAGACAGAGATCGCCCAGCAGGATCGCCGCCGATTCGCCGAATCGCTCCGCCGGGCCAGACAGCTGCCGATTTCGATGCCATTGGCTGAATTGGATGTGTGCGGCCGGACGACCGCGGCGCGCCAAGGCAGCATCCATCACGTCGTCTTGCAGTAGCGCGAAGGCGTGCAGCAGTTCCAGTCCGGCGGAGGCAAACAGCGCCTCGTCGCTGTCCTGGGCGCCGGCCAGCCAGCCCAGATACATGAAAGTCGAGCGCAGGCATTTGCCGCCCGCGATGAATTTCATCAGGATGTCGCCGGCCACTTCCACGCCTGTCTCATCGAGTTCGGCAGTGCATCGGCCGGTCACGAACTCGGTCAGATGCGTCAAGACCTTGCGGCGCAACCTGATTCGCCATATGTCGAACTGTGCGGGATCTGACCAGGATTGCTGGTTGCGGTCAATGGGCTGCGCGGATGGAGCTAACGTCAGCGCACGCACCTCGCCCATTGAAGCCCCTCTCGAGGGATCGGGTCGCGACCAACCCGTACGGCCCAGACTCACGCGCTATACCTCCCAAACGATGAAGACAAACACGTTCGCCCGGCCGATTAATTTCACAAGGTTAAAGTTTAACTTACTGAACATCTAGCCCGCTCGCCAGAGATATCTCACCTAGGGTGGATCCATGACCGCAGCGCAGCGTGAACGAAGTGCACTCGTGAGCACGTTTCGGCAGGTAGGGCCTGACGCGCCGACGCTGTGCGCTGGTTGGAAAACCCGCGATCTGGCCGCGCACCTAGTCATTCGGGAACGGCGTCTCGATGCGACGCCGGGTATCAGTCTGCCTTTCCTCGCCGGCTACACCGAGAAGGTTCAGAACAAGGTTGCGCAGTCGACCGACTGGGATGACCTGGTCGACCTGGTGTCATCCGGTCCGCCGATTTACTCGCCGTTCAAGTTGCTCGATTCGGTCGCGAATCTCGGCGAGATGTTCATTCACCACGAGGACGTGCGCCGAGCCATCGACGGCTGGCAGCCCAGAGTGCTTGACGCATCGATCGCCACGCCGCTGCGGCGCCAGCTCGGATTGATGAGCCGGATGATGCTGAGCAAGCTGCCCGCGCAGGTCGAACTGCGGACACCCGCCGGCGACCGGATCGCCCGGGTGGGTCGCGGCGATGCCGTCACGGTGACCGGCGAACCGCAGGAGCTGTTGCTATTCGTCGCGGGCCGTGATGCCGTGCGGGTCGCGTTCGGCGGCGACGCAGAGGCGATCGTCGCCGTCCGGTCGGCACCCCGCGGCCTGTAGCCCGGGGTTACGCCGGCGCGCGGCCAAGCAGGTGCCGCAGGGTCTGCTCGAGGTCAGGGCCGCGGAATCGGTGATCTGCCTGCTGCAACCGCGTCGGCAGCACCCGTTGGTTGGCGCACGCGAGTTCCCGCGCACCCTGCTCGCCGAGTAGCACCCGCGGCCCCAACGGCGGTACCGGCAGCAACGCGGGGCGATGCAGTACGCGGGCCAGTGTGCGGGTGTATTCGACGTTGCGGGCCGGTTCGGGAGCAACCGCGTTGACCGGCCCAGACAAGTCGGTGTCCCACAGCCCGCGGTGATAGACGTCGACCAGATCGTCGATCCCGATCCAGGACAGCCACTGTTGGCCGCTGCCGAGTCGGCCGCCGAGCCCGGCGGAGAACAGCGGCCGGAACAGCCGAAGTGTCCCGCCGGCGGGGGACTGCACGATTCCGGTGCGCACCCGTACCACCCGCGTTCCGGCCTGTTCGGCCGGCGCCGTTGCGTTTTCCCAGTCGGCGACCACGTCGGCCAGAAACCCGTCGCCACGTTCGCAGCCCTCGGTCAGCGCTTCCTCGCCCCGGTCGTAGCCGTAAAAGCCGATGGCCGACGCACTGATCAGCGCCTTGGGCCCGTCGCTCGAGTGAGCGATCAGCTCAGCCAACCGGCGCGTCGGGCCGATCCGGCTGTCCCGGATCGCGGCGCGGTGTTCATCGGTGAAACGGCCCGCGATCGACTCGCCCGCGAGGTGGATGACCGCGTCCACACCGGCCAGCAGGCCCGCATCGGGACTTTCTGGATTCCATTGGCGTTCATCGGGTTTGGTAGCCGGGTGCCGGACCAGGCGGATCACCCGGTGGCCGCCGGTGGACAGGAAGGCGGCCAACTGCGAGCCGACCAGCCCGGAGGCGCCGGTGATGGCGACGGTGATCGGGGTCAACCCATGCTCGGCCGCATGCCGGTGTACGGCGAGATCGTCGGCCAACTGGCGGTGCCGGTAACGGAACATCGACCGCAGCGCGACGGCGGGAACCGGCGTTTCGACGCGATCGGTCAGCCGGGTGCGATCGCCGGCGACCTCTTCGAATTCGTGGGTGTGCCGCCACCGCACCGCCAGCTTGGCCGGCAGCGACGCCAATCCGTCGGTGCCGATGGTGTCGACGAAGCGCCGAGGCGGGTCGTAGGAGTCGGGTTGGTGATCGGCCACCCAGCGCAAACCACCCGGCAGGCCGAGCTCCGCGCGTCCGTTCTCCAGTGAGTCAGCCTCGGCGATCAACCGCATCGGCTGCCACGGCGGCGTCAGCCGGGTAAACGCGCCGGGCCGGGCGTGCCAGTCGAACACCTCGTAGATCGGTGCGTCGATCACGCTCGAATACACAAGTCCCATTGGGCCGACGGTACCTGCGCATTAGACGGCCCTGGTTCATTAGCCCGGCTCGCCCCTCGCCGCTACGCGGCTGGGGGTGCCCCCACCTCAGGCCGTTCACGGCCTGCATCGTCGCCGCGCGGGTATCTACCGATCCGGCAGCGCGTGCTCGACGATCGGCAGCCGCGGCAGCGGCTGGCGTTCCCGGCGCTTGGCCGCCAGGTACACCTGCGCCGTCTCGTCGGCCACCGTGTGCCAGTCGAAATCCGCGGTCAGTCGTTGCCGCGCGGCCTTGGCCCGGCGTTGTGCGCCCGCCGGATCGTGGAGCACGGCGATGACCGCCTTGGCCAGCCGAGTCACATCGCGCGGCGGACAAGACATCCCGGTCTCGCCGTTGATCACTGCTTCGCCCAGGCCGCCGATGTTCGACGTCACCAACGGGGTGCCCGCGGCCGCGGCTTCCAGCGCCGCCAGCCCGAACGGTTCGTAATGGCTGGGCAGCACAGCGGCGTCGGCGCGATGCAGGGCGGCCAGCAGATCGTCATGATCGAGTCGCCCGACGAAGTGAGTTGCCTTGAGTACTCGATGTTTACGAGCCTGCTCGACGAGCCAGTCCTGCTGAGTGCCTTCACCGGCGATGGTGAGGGTGGCGCCAGGGTAGGCCCGCCGGATGCGTGGCAGCGCCGCGATCGCCTCGTGCACGCCCTTCTCGTATTCCAGTCTGCCCACGTATAACAGCTCCGGCGGTCCGGAGCGGGGCCTGCGGCGCGCGAACGGCCACCGCGCCGCCTCGATTCCGTTGCGGATCACCGCGGTCTCGGCCAGGCCGGGGCCGAACAGCTCGGTGATCTCCTCGCTCATCGACGCCGAACAGGTGATCAGCGAATCGGATTCGCGCACCAGCCACGACTCAACCGCATGTACCTGTCTGCTCAGCAATCCCGCCACCCAGCCAGAATGCCGGCCGGCCTCGGTTGCGTGGATGGTGGAAACCATTGGCACGTCGTAAAATTCGGCGAGCGCGATCGCCGGATGAGCGACCAACCAGTCATGCGCATGCACCACGTCGGGCTTCCACGCGCGGTCGCGGCGCCGGTCTTTCAGCGACAACCCCGCCCGAATCATCGCGTGGCCCATGGCCAGCGTCCAGGCCATCATGTCGCTGCCGAAGGAGAACTCATGCGGGTCCTGCGCCGCGGCGACGACCCGGACGTGCTCGTTGATCTCATCCGAAGACGGGTGCGTGCTCGGGTCGGTGCCCGTAGGACGCCGCGACAACACCACGACGTCGTGGCCGGCGGCGGCGAGTGCGGTCGACAAGTGATGGACGTGCCGGCCGAGTCCACCGATCACCACCGGCGGGTACTCCCAGGACACCATCAGGATTTTCATCGCGGCAGCCTTCGTGCATCCAGCGCACCGAACAGGCCGTCGGCCCGGTTCCAGCCGTCGGCCAGGCGCTGCGCGACTTCGCGGCGGCCCGAGGCCAGTGCACCGGCGATCTCGCGGGTGGCATGGGCGTGCAGATGCGCCCGGTAGCGGGCGTAGTCGGCCGCGGAGTCCTTGCTCACCATGAACGGCCAATCGCTGGAAACGGTGAGCAGAGTCTCGCGCAGGATCTGGTCGGCGATGTGGTCGCGCGGGAGCGGGCCGTCCAGTGTCGCGGTCTGGGCCAGTGCCTTGTCGACGGTGGACAACGCGGTGTCGACGACCTCCGCGTTGAGCTGCACCAGGTCGGCCACTTTGTCACCGGCCCACACTTGCCAGTCCTTGCCGGAACCCCAAGAGCTGGACGGTAATTCAACGGCATCTCCGACGAGGCCCGCGCTTACGGCGTCGCTCAGCGTGCCCAAGCGCACACCGGCTTCCGGCAGTGCCCGCAGCACCCGTTCCAGCCATACCGGGCCCTCGTACCACCAGTGGCCGAACAATTCGGTGTCGAATGCGGCGACCACGTGGGCAGGTCGCCCGATGCGCGCGGATTCGGACAGGAGTCGGCTGCGGACCATCTCGACGAAATCGGCTACGTGGCTGTCGATTGCGCGATCGGCGCGGTCGGGCGCGTAGGGCGACTTCTTCTCCGAGGGCACGTTGCGGCCGGTGACGCGGGCCGGCTTCAAACCGGTTCGATGGTCGTAGGTGTGGAAATCACGGTAGGCGGCGTGGCCGGGATAGCCGGATTTCGGCGACCACACCCGGTAGCTGACCTGCAGGTCGCGCCCGAACGCGATGACGCCTGAGTCGCCAACCGGCCGGCCCAGCGCGGTATCACCGTGCAGCGATGGGCCGTCGACCATGAAGTGGCCGACTCCGGCCGCGGCATAGTCGTGCTCCATACCGGGGGCGTAGGCGCATTCGGGCGCCCAGATGCCAATCGGTTTGTGCGCCAACCGCTGCCGGGCGTCTTCCAGACCCTCGCGCAGCGCGAATTCGCGCAGCCGCGGGTTCAGCAGCGGCTGGAACGGATGCGCGAGGGGTCCCCCCAGTAATTCGACCGTGCCCGCGTCGATGAGGCCCCGCAGCAGCGGGCTGGCCCCGTGCCGCCAGTACGTGCTGAAATCCTGGAGTGCTTCCTGGGTTTCGGCGAGTTCGCGAATTCCGAAGGCGCGCAATGCCTCCGGTGCCGAGGCCAGCGACGTGTCGGGCCCGTCCCCGGGGCGCACGCTGGCAGCCTCGGCGGCACGCAAATGCCAGTTGGCCAGCCAATGATGCATCCCGTCAAGGCAATACGGGTCGTCGAGCTGCGCCATCACGACCGGAGTGACACCGAGCGTGATCAGCCGCCGCCGGTCCTCGTCGGCCAGTCGCCGCAGCACCCGCAACAGCGGCAGGTAGGACGCCGCCCACGACTGGTAGAGCCATTCCTCGCCGACCGGCCACCGGCCGTGATGGGCCAGCCACGGCAGATGGGTGTGCAGCACCAGGGTGAACAGCCCGGGCACCGGCTCCCTGGTCGCCGGTGTCACGGGCGCACCGCGATCGCCACCAGGTCCAGGCTGTCATCGATATGACGTGCTGGCTCCGTCGCAGCCTCGACGATGTCGAAGTCGGCGGCGGTGACCGCGGCGACATCGGCCAGCAGCCGGTCCGGCCAGGGCGCATCGGCGACGGCACGCGCGATCTGGGCGTCGATGATCGAGCCGCCGTGCCGGGCGTCCATCTCAGCCAGCTGCGGCCCGTGGAACACCCCGCTCATCAAGACCGATGCAAAGCCGGCGTCGCGCAAAAGCTCCGTCAGCTCGTCCGCATTGAGCTCGCGGGTGTGGAACGGATTGATCGGGGCGTCGCGGCCGGGGGAGAACGTGATCCGGTTGGGGGTCGACACCATCAGCCGCCCGCAGGGCCGCAGCACCCTGAAGCATTCGCTGACGAACTGTGGCTGATCCCACAGGTGCTCGATGACCTGGAAGTTGACCACGACGTCGACCGAGTGGTCGGGCAGCGGCAATTCGGCGAGGTTGCCGTGGATGACCTCCACCCGCGGATAACGGGCCCGCACGTGCGCGACGGTGGCCCGGTCGTAGTCCAGCGCGATCACTCGACGAGCGACCCCGGCGATCAGGTCGGCGCCATAGCCTTCCCCACAGCCCGCCTCCAGCACCTCGCGATCCGCACAGTGCTGCGCCAACCGCTGGTAGACCACCTCGTGGCGGCGAAACCAGTAATTCTCCACGTCGAGACCCGGGATGGTGCGTTCACCGGTCAACGGCAGAACGGCATCGGCGGGGGCGTGGGGAACATCAGGGATGAATGCGCTCATTGCATAGGCAGGCTAACGCGTGGCGACGGGTTCGCGAATGCTTCACGACGGGCAATCCCGGGTGTGGGGCAGGTCTCTGGCCGCCAGCGAAAGCATGTGGGGGCAGAACCTGCAGGACGACCCGCTATGGTGTGAGAGCGAACCGCGCAAAGTTACCGGTCAGTAACATGCGGGTGCGGGGCGCACAAGACGTGACCTAAGTCCTGTCCCTCACGGCTGCAGGACTCACTCGAGGAGGACAAGCCACTCTCATGACGAACATCGTGGTCCTGATCAAGCAGGTCCCGGACACCTGGTCAGAGCGCAAACTCAAAGACGGCGATTGGACGCTGGACCGCGAGGCCGCCGACGCCGTGCTGGACGAGATCAACGAGCGCGCCGTCGAAGAGGCGTTGCTGATCCGCGAGAAAGAGGCCGCCGACGGCACCGAGGGATCGGTGACCGTGCTGACCGCGGGCCCCGAGCGGGCGACTGAGGCGATTCGCAAGGCGCTGTCCATGGGCGCCGACAAGGCCGTCCACCTGCTCGACGACGGGCTGCACGGCTCCGACGTCGTCCAGACCGGCTGGGCGCTGGCACGCGCGCTGGGCACCATCGAGGGCACCGAGCTGGTGATCGCCGGCAACGAAGCCACCGACGGCACCGGCGGCGCCGTGCCGGCCATTATCGCCGAGTACCTGGGCCTGCCCCAGTTGACCCACCTGCGCAAGCTGTCGCTCGACGGCGACAAGATCACCGGTGAGCGGGAAACCGACGACGGTCTGTTCACCATCGAGGCCACGCTGCCCGCCGTGGTGAGCGTCAACGAGAAGATCAACGAGCCGCGCTTCCCCTCCTTCAAAGGCATCATGGCCGCCAAAAAGAAGGAAGTCACCAAGCTGACCCTTGCCGAGATCGGTGTCGAGGCCGACGAGGTCGGGCTGGCGAACGCCGGCTCCAAGGTGCTGACAGCAACCCCCAAGCCGCCGAAGACCGCGGGTGAGAAGGTCACCGACGAGGGCGAGGGCGGCAGCCAGATTGCCCAGTACCTGGTTTCTCAGAAGATCATCTAAGACATCTAAGACGTAGTCCCTAACTGAAAGACATCGAATAACTCATGGCTGAAGTACTGGTGCTCGTCGAGCACGCTGATGGAGCTTTGAAGAAGGTCTCGTCCGAATTGATCACCGCGGCACGCGTTCTGGGTGAGCCCGCCGCCGTCGTGGTGGGCAAGCCCGGCACGGCCGACCCACTGGTCGACGGATTGAAGGCGGCCGGTGCCGCCAAGATCTACGTCGCCGAATCCGACGCGGCGGAGAACTACCTCATCATCCCGTCCGTCGACGTGCTCGCCGCACTGGCCGAATCCGCCAGTCCGGCAGCCGTTTTGCTGGCCTCCAGCGCCGACGGCAAAGAGATCGGCGCGCGGCTGGCCGCCCGGATCGGCTCGGGTCTGCTGGTCGACGTGGTCGGTGTGGAGGCCGGGCCCAAGGCCATCCACTCCATCTTCGGTGGCGCGTTCACCGTCGAGGCGCAGGCCAACGGCGACACCCCGGTGATCACCGTGCGGCCCGGCGCGATCGACGCCGAACCTTCCGATGGTGCAGGCGAGAAGGTCACCGTGGAGGTACCCGAGGCCGCCGAGAACGCGGCCAAGATCACGAAACGCGAGCCCGCGGTCGCCGGCGACCGTCCGGAGCTCACCGAAGCCACCATCGTGGTGTCGGGTGGCCGTGGTGTCGGCAGCGCCGAGAAGTTCAGCGTGGTCGAGGACCTGGCCGACTCGCTGGGCGCCGCGGTCGGCGCGTCCCGCGCTGCGGTGGACTCCGGCTACTACCCGGGTCAGTTCCAGGTGGGCCAGACCGGTAAGACCGTCTCACCGCAGCTGTACATCGCGCTGGGCATCTCCGGAGCGATCCAGCACCGCGCCGGCATGCAGACCTCGAAGACGATCATCGCGGTCAACAAGGATGAAGAGGCGCCGATCTTCGAGATCGCCGACTACGGCGTGGTCGGCGACCTGTTCAAGGTCGCGCCGCAGCTCACTGAGGCAGTCAAGACCCGCAAGGGCTGATCGCACGCGAAAGCCCCCGCACCCCGGGCGAGTTCACGCGGTCGTCGATCCGGATCAGCCGTCACGCGGACCCATCCGTATCCGGAAACCACCAGCTGACGGCTTCGACAAGGTTTGAAATCCGGCGAAGTGGTGTACAAGGACTTGCGACTTCGTTCCAGGAAAGGCCGGAAGATGAAGGCAATGGCGCCAGCCGCGATAGCGATCGCCGCAGTTCTGTTCAGTGGATGCTCTGTGTCGCAGATCATCAACACCGGTGGTGACACCAAGTGCAAGGACTTCACCACGCAGGACGAGAAG
>DATAZN010000032.1:0-30222 GCA_036272035.1 Mycobacterium sp.
GCCTTACCGCACACCGCAAACGCTGGTCGGCGGACCGCGCAGCGACGCCGCGCTGGCCGCATCGTCCGGTCGCACGGCGACCACGAAGGCGATGGGCGAGGGATCCACCCAGAGCCAGCACCTCGTGCAGACCGAGGTGCCGAAGAAGCTGCTGGAGGAGTGGCTGGCGTTGTGGGGCGACCACTACCAGATCGGCGAGACGCTGACGGTCCGGCTGCGCCCGCGGCGCGCCGGCTCCGACGTGCTCGACCTCGGCATCTACGGCCAGGGAGAAGAGCCGCTGGCCAACGTGGTCGTCGACCCGATCAAGGACCGCCACGGACGCAATATCCTCACGGTGCGCGATCAGAACACGTTCGCGGAGAAGATGCGCAAGAAGCGGCTGATGGACGTCATCCACCTCTGGCTGATCCACCGGTTCAAGCCGGAAATCGTGTACTACGTGACGCCGACCGAGGACAACATCTATCAGACCGAAAAGATGAAGTCGCACGGCATCTTCAGCAATGTGTACCAGGAGGTCGGCGAGATCATCGTCGCCGACGTGAACCAGTCACGCATCGACGAGCTGCTGGCACCCGATCGCGAGGCGCTGAAGCGGCTGATCGCCAAACAGGACTAGCGAATCGCCTAGCTCCGTTCGCCGTTCTGGGTCAGTCCTTGCCGCGCGGCGGCGGTTGCACCTCGACGCCGCCCGACTGGTGCTCGGGGCCGGCGGCCGGATGCTCGGCGGGGACCCGGTCGCGTGATCGGTCTGCCTCACTGAATGCGTGGCGTGGGGTGGATCGCCGCTCATCGCTGTGGTAGGGACCTGGCTTTGGCCGCGGCTTTCCGCCGGGCAACGCCAGACGGAAGATGGTGCGGTGCACCATGAACCACTGCTTAGAGAAGCGCCCGCTGTTGTACGGCAGCTCATAACGCTCGCAGATGTCCTTGATCTTCGGCGCGATCTCGGAGTATCGACTGGCCGGCATATCCGGATACAAGTGGTGCTCTACTTGGTAGCCGAGGTTACCGCTGATCACGTGGAACAGTGGGCTGCCGTCGATGTTTGCCGCGCCGACCAGCTGGCGCAGATACCACTCCGCGCGCGTCTCGTCCTCGACCTCTTCCTGGCTGAACGTATAGGTCTGGTCAGGAAAATGTCCGCAGAAGATGATGGCGTGCGCCCACACATTGCGGATGACATTTGCCAGAGCGTCAGCCGCCAAGGTGCGCAGGTAAGTGCTTTCCACACCGGGCAGAACCTTGTCGAAAAACGTGGCGGTGGCGCCGATTCGTCCCTTGCTCGATACCCGACGGAGTCGTCTGCCGAGTCGTGATTTCGGCGGCTGTTCAAGCCGGCCACCCGATGCCAGCTGTACAAGTCCATATGCGCCGGCGCTGACCAGTGGCCAACCGATGTAGTCCTTGAGGATCTGTGAGCGCGCCTTGACGCCGATGCCTTTCAGGTCTTTGCGCGTCTCCGACCATGGCTTATCCCCGGACCGAATGGCGTCGATATCCATATCGTGCACGGCCACGCCCCACTCGAACAGTAAGGTCAGCAGGAAGTTGTAGAGCGGTTGGCCAAGATAAGCCGGGCGCCATTTCTGATTCGGATCGATCCGCATGATCTCGTAGCCGAGATCCTTATCCTTGCCCCGAATGTTCGTATAGGTGTGGTGGATGAAGTTGTGCGAGTGCCGCCATGACTCCGCTGTCGACGCGGTGTCCCAGTCCCAGACCGAGGAGTGAATGTCGGGATCGTTCATCCAATCCCATTGGCCGTGCATCACGTTGTGGCCGATCTCCATGTTCTCCAAGATCTTGGCCATCCCCAGACACGCGGTGCCCAGGACCCACGCCGTCTTGGATCGCGAACCCAGCAGCAGGACACGACCGACCACCACGATCTGGCGCTGCACTGAGATGACTTTCTTGATGTACGCGCGGTCCCGGTCGCCGAGGTCGGCGAACACTTCGTCGTGAATCGCGTCCAGTTCTTTACCCAGTTTTTCCCGTTCTTGTTCTCCCAGGTGGGCGAACGGGCTTTGTGGACGTTGCAGAGTAGCGGTCATTCCGGTTCCTTTCGATCATAGTTCGAGTTCGACATTGCCTTCGGCGGCATTGATACAGATCCGCACATCCTGCTCGGTGGGTTCACTGATGTCGCCAGAGCGCAGATCGCGCAACTTGCCAGATTTGAGCGTGCCTACACAGGTGTGACAGATTCCGATTCGGCAGCCGAACGCGAGCTCCAGACCGGCATTCTCGCCGGCTTCCAAAATTGATGTGCCACCCTCGCATTCGACGTTCTTGTCACTCTTGAGAAAGCGGACTTCGCCGCCCTCACCGTCGCCGGCGCCACCGCCGATCTTCGGCTGAAACCTCTCGAAGTGCAGACGATCCGAATCGCCGTTGTTTTCCCAATGCTCGATGAGCGCATCGAGCATTTCTTCCGGCCCTGAACAGAACGCTTCGCGTTCGCGCCAGTCCGGACATTCCTCGTCCAGGTCGCCGGGTTCGAGTCGGCCACGATCTCCCGTCAGGCGCACATCCAGCCGCATTTGCTCATGACGGCCATCGATATCTTCGAGGACGGACAAAAACATGACCTGCTCGCGGGTGCGGGCGGAATGAATGTGCACCACATCGCCAAGTTCCCCGCGACGATCGAGGCTGCGCAGCATGCTCATGATCGGCGTGATGCCGCTGCCGGCGCTGATGAACAGCATTTTGGAGGGCAGCGACTCGGGCAGCGTAAAAACCCCCTCTACCTCGCCGAGTCGCACTATTTCCCCGGGCCGGATTCGCTCCACCAGGTAGGGCGACACCACGCCGCTGTCCACCCTCTTCGGCGTGACGCTGATCAGACCGTCATCGGGGGCCGGGTCCGATGTAAGCGAATACGCACGCCAGTGATAAACGCCGTCGATGACCAGGCCAAGCCGCACGTATTGGCCGGGCTTGTGGCCAGGCCATTCGTATCCCGGTTTGATCAAAATGCTGGCGGCTTCCGAACCCTGCGGCTCAACGCGGTCGACCTCTCCGCGGAGCTCCCTGGTGGTCCAGAGCGGATTGATCATCTCTAAATAGTCATCAGGCCGCAATGGACTGAACAGTCGCCGCACAACGCTCAGAAACAGCCGGCGACCGCGTGGGACTTTAGGGTGCGCACCGCGTTCTGCCATGTCTCTCCACAGTACACACCTGTGCACTGAAATCAAGTAATAAGCCGAATACTATTGACAACCAAACGAATTCGGAACCTTGTGATTGAATTGGGGGCATACGACCGTTCACGCAACCCACACCAAATTGTTTGGATTGCAAATTTTTGGGTACCGGCCGTTCGCCGCCACATGTACCTGCCGAAGTACCCGATTTCCGCGCGGTGCAATCATCGAGCGGCGGGGCACTCACCCACGTGGGCCGCGGTGCCTGCCTATCCGAAGCGACCGATAGTCACATCGGCCACTACGTTTACGAACTGATCAACTCCGGGTGGAATTTGGCCGCCATCCGGCGCAGCCCGTCCTGCCATTCGACGGTGCTGGCGCCGACGAGCTCGTGCATCCGTGACACATCGGTGGGGTTGCCACGCAGCGCCTGTGCGCTCTCCTCGAACACCGGGTCTTTGCCGACCAGTGAACCGAGGTAGCGACACCAGTCCTGCAGACTGACGGTCTGGTCGCCGCACCAGTTGACCGTCGTCGCCGGCACCGACGCGGCCGCGAGCAGCTTCGGGATCGTCGCGATGATGTCGTCCTCGTGAATTGGGTTGTAACTAGCCGGAACTCCGGCGGGCACCGGGATCGGGATGCCGGCGAGCATCATCTCCATGTGATAGAACGGCCATCCCCCGTTGTCGCCGTACGGGACGTTGAGCCGCGCGATGACGGTGGGCATGTTGAGGGTGCGTGCCATCGTCCGGGCGACGACTTCGCCGGCGATCTTGGATATGGAGTAGGTCGGGAACAACGGCTTGTGGTTGTCACCCAGCGCGGCGCGTTCGTTCCGCGGCTCGTCGTCCGGCGGATCGTAAACGGCGGCCGACGAGCAGTGCAGAAACGCTTTTGCGTTGCGGCAGTGCGCCATTAGCAGGCCGACGGATTCGGCGTTGGCCCGGAGGTCCTTGTCCCAGTCGCCGCTCTTGGCGACCGCCAAGTTGAGCACGTAAGAGAAATCGGAAGGCAGGCCATCGAACTCGCCGGCGGCCAGATTGACCGTCTCGCACCGGATACCCGCCTTTTCGAGGTCCTCGCGGGCCGCCGCATTGGTGAACCGGGCGATGCCCCACACCTCGTTGTCGGCGGCCAGGGCCTGGGCGATGGGACTGGCAACTTGTCCGGTCGGACCGGTAATCAGGATCTTGGCACCACGCATCTGCCGATCGTAGGCTCGGCCTCTCACGGCGTCGGCGTTTACGTCGGCGAAAATCTCGGCTAGGTTGGAACAAGGATGTACACCGATCGGTTTACCAGGTACGTCCGACGAAACCCACCAGCTAGGAGCGCAACGCCATGTCAACAGTCCTCGTCACCGGAGCCGGCCGCGGGATCGGCCGCGCCATCACCGAGGAGTTCATCCGGCGCGGTCACCGCGTAATCGGTACCGCACGCGATCCCCGTTCCCTTGGAGATCTCGACCTCGACCAACGGCTGGCGCTCGACGTCACCGACGACGCCAGCGTGGCCGCGGCGTTCGCGGCCGCGGGTGATGTCGACATCGTCGTTGTCAACCCCGCCGAAATCTTCTATGCCGCGGTGGAGGCCATACCGCTGCCCGAACTGCTGCGACTGTTCGACTTGAACACCGTGGGCGCGATCCGAGTCGCGCAAGCCGCGCTGCCGCAGATGCGCGCTCGCGGCGACGGGAAGCTGCTCTTCATGTCCAGCGTCGTCGGGCGCGTCGTGTTACCGCTCGGTTCGGCCTACTCGGCGACCAAGTGGGCGGTCGAAGCGCTGGTGGAGGCGCTCGCGATCGAGGTGGCCCCGTTCGGCGTACAGGCCGCGCTGTTCGAGCCGGGGGCGGTGAGTTCCGGTGCGCTCGACGACGTGACCTCCTACACGCTGCCCGGCGATCCCTACGCCGGCTTAGCCGGCGACGACGATCTGCGTGCCGTGATGATCACCCCCGAGCAGGTTGCGACGGAGATCGCCAACGCCGCCGAAAAGCCCGAGCTGCCATTGCGGATTCCGATCGGTGATCCCGCCCGCGCAGTGCTGGCAGCCCGCCACGCGGCACCCGACGACGTCCCATTCGTACCGGCTGGCTAAGGCCGATCGCAAGCTCGGCGGAACCGGGCGCAGCGGGTCGGCCCCATCGGCTAGGGCCGCATCTCGTAAGCGCCGTCGTAGGCCCTGACCTTCTCCCACACTCGGTCGAACCGGTGGGAGTCGGTCACCGGCCTGCGTACGGCCGCCAGAGCCCAATCCTGCTGTGTCGTAGTCGAACTAGACTTGCCGTGCAGCGCGACGGCGTATTGGGAGAAGTCGCGGATTTGGACTTCGAAGATCTGGTCGACCAGGTCGGCATCGAGACCGATGAGATCGGCCTGCTCGAGGATCAACTGGCCGTACACGATCAACGTGAACAGGTGGCCGACGACGAGCAGGAAGTCGAGGTCTTTCATCTGGTCCGGATCCGGCGCGGCGGTAACCAGCAGCTCTTTAAGCGCGCGAGCCTGCTCGTAGAACACCGCAACGTTCGGAACCCTCAGGTGCCGCTCGTAAACCGTTGCCCAGTCGGCGAACTGGACCTTGGACGCACCCCGGGCCGGACCCTGGGCCCAGAAGAACGCATCGTCGGCCGGGTCCTTGCGAGTGCCGATCTCCGGGTAGTCCGCGGGATTGAGCATGTAGTTCGGCATGAACTTGAGAATCTGCGCGACGTTGACGTGCACCGTGCCTTCCAGCCGCGGTAGAGCACCGATCAACCGGGCCACCTCGCAGAAGTAGGTGTTCTTCTCGAAGCCCTTGGCAGCCAGTACATCCCACAACAGCGTGACGACGGCCTCGCCTTCGGACGTCACCTTGGATTTGGTCACCGGGTTGAACAATAGGTAGCGACGGTCGTCGAGGCTGGCGCTGCGGAAGTAGTCGATCGCACGGTCGCTGAATGATTTCATCGCGATCAACCGGGCGTAGGCCTCGACGAAACTGGCCCGCACATGCGGGAAGTCGGTAACCGGGTTGCCGTACAGGATGCGGTTGTTGGCGTGGGTAATCGCCTCGTAGAAGGCGTGCTCGCACATCCCGATCGAGCCGGAGCACAAGTTGAATTTGCCGACGTTGACGGTGTTGAGCGCGGCGGAGAACGCGTCCGGCCCGGTGCACAGGATGTCCTCCTCGTGCACCGGGTAGTCGTTGAGCCGGAAGTTGCTGACGAACATCTGGCCGTGCACCACATTGCCGATCAATTCGTAATTCTGGTGGGCGCTGTCGGCGACGAACCAGACGTAACCGTCGGCGCCGTCCACGTCCGTGCGGCGCGAGAACACCGACACCATGCCGGCCACGTTGCCGTTGCCGATGTAGTACTTCTCCCCCGACGCGCGGAACACGACCCCCTCGTCATCATCGTGCGCGGGGGTGAGGACCAAGTCGGTGTTGTAGATGTCGGCGCCGTGTTCACGCTCGGACAGCGCGAACGCCATCACGCCGCCGGCCTCGAGCTGCGCGGCCGCCCGCTCCTTGGCCTTGATGTTGTCGCTCTGCCAGATCGGCCCGAGGCCCAGGATGGTCACCTGCTCGGCGTACCAGTACGACAGCCCGTAGAAGCCGAAGATCTCGCTCAACGCGGCGTTACGGGAGGTGTCCCACCGCTTATTCGAGTCGCCTCCGCCGTACTCCGACGGGGTCAGGAAGGTAGCGAAGATCTTTTCCTGCTTGATGAACTCGAGGAAATCTGACACCCACGCCGCTTCGAGGTCGTCGCGAAGCAACTTGACCTTGCCGCGGCTCTCGAACCAGTCGATCACCGCACGCAGCTGACGCCGTGTTTCCGGGTCGAAATGCGACGGGTCGTAAGTATTCGGATCAAAAAGCAGTCCCATGGGCGTCGAATCTAGCGCTAGTCGGTTAGGTCATGGGCAAGTCTCAAGGAGCTAACGATTCAATAGCCGCGCGGCGTGGGTGCGCGGACCGCTCAGTCCCCCATGTTCTGGTGTAAGCCTGATGTCCTCTTACCTGCGTCGCACTCGACTCGGCATCGTCGCCACCGCGGCGTGCTGGACGCTGTTCGCGATCGCCACGCCGCCGGCCGCCGCCGACCCGTCTACTGACTCCCTGGGTTTTGTCGACTCCACCGCGCGCTGCGCGGCACCTAACACGGCGGTCGCATTCGGCAGCACAGAGAACTCGCGGGTGGCGATCTGCAAGAGCCCGGCCGGCCAGTACGGCTACCACGGTGTGAGGATCAGCGACGGCGCGAAATTGATCGCATTGGCCTCAGTGTCCGCTGACGGTAGCTACGTCGCGAAGCAGGACGGCGTTACCTACACGGTGACATCGAGCGCGCTGGTGGTCAGCGACGGCAGTGGGGTGATCCGGCGCGAACCGATGGTGTCGTTCCACGGACCGAAGACCGCGCAGGCACCGGCGGGGGCACCCCAGACCCAGGCGGCTAAGCCTCAAGCACCGGCCGCGACTCCGGCCCCGACGACAGCGCCGTCGTCGACGGCGCCGCTACCGCCACCGCTGCCCGCCGAAGTCGGCGGCGGCAAACACTAGTTCGATTGTCCGGCTTCTCCTCATCGCGTTATTCGCTCTGCATCGTCGCCGGACTAGTTCGCTTGCGCCGCAGCCGATATCGATTGACTCACGGTGTAGCTGTCGATTCCCTCGACCCCGAGTTCACGACCGTAGCCGCTGTTCTTGACGCCGCCGAATGGGGCGGCGGGATCCATGATGTAGCCCTCGTTGACGCCGAAGGTGCCTGACCGTACGCGCGCGGCCACGCCATATCCGCGATCGGTGTCCGCGGTGAACACCGACCCGGCCAGCCCGTACTCGGTGTCATTGGCGATCCGGATTGCCTCATCCTCGTCGCGGTAGGAGATAACGGTCAGCACCGGGCCGAAGATCTCCTCGCGCGCGATCCGCATGTCGTTGTTGGCCTCGCTGAACAACGTCGGCCGTACGTACCAGCCGGTGTCCAGGCCGTCGGGCATGTCGGCGCCGCCGACCACCAGGCGTGCCCCCTCACTGCGGCCCGATTCGATGTAGCCGCGGACGCGTTCTTGCTGACGCTGGGCCACCAGCGGGCCGATCTGGGTGTTGGGGTCGGCGGGGTCGCCGACCGACATCGAGTCCATCGCCGCCGCCAGCGCGTCGACGAACTCGGCCTCGCGAGCCGCGGGCACCAGAATCCGGCTCAGCGCGTTGCATACCTGGCCGCTGTTGGCCAGGCTGGCCATCTGTATGCCGGTGGCTACGGCCGACGGATCAGCATCGTCGAGGACGATGGCCGCGGACTTGCCGCCCAATTCGAGGCTGACCTGCTTCAGCCCCGCCGCACACGCAAGCGCGACCTGACGGCCGGCCGCCGTCGATCCGGTGAAGGAGACCTTGTCCACGCCGGCGTGGCTCACCAGCAGCTCGCCGACGTCGCGGCCACCGGGCACCACGTTCAACACACCCGGCGGCAGATCCGCCTCGGCGACCAGGTCAGCGAGCAGCAGCGCATCGAGCACCGACTCGGGCGCCGGTTTGAGCACCACCGAGCACCCGGCCAACAGCGCCGGGATGACCTTGGTGACGGTCAGGAACTGCGGCATGTTCCACGGCACCACCGCGGCGACAACACCGACCGGTTGTTTCCTGATCCGAATGTCCTTGCCGTACAACCCCGGACGGTCCTGCTGCCATTGGTAGCTACCGGCGATACCGCAGAACGCCGACATCATGGTCAACGGAAGCCGGACCTGCGCCATTTTCGCGAAGTTGATCGGGGCACCGATCTCGGCAGAGATGAGCGCCGCCATGTCGGCTCGCCGTTCCTTGTAGACGGCCGCCAGGCGCCCGATCGCCTCGATCCGTTCGCTCGGTTGCATCCGCGGCCACGGTCCGGTGTCGAACGCCGCACGGGCCGCCTGCACAGCCCGGTCGACGTCGCCCGGTCCCGCACAGGCCGCGCGGCCGATCTCGGCCTCGCTGTGCGGCGATATCACGGTGATGACGGAATCACCGTGGGCACCATCCCATTTCCCATCGATGAAAAGCTGATCCCTGTGGTACATCTGGTCCTCTCAGGTGTTGCGACCGCCGTTGACGCCGAGTATCTGCCCCGTGATGTAGCTGGCCTCGTCGGAAATGAAAAATGCACACGCGGCGGCGATGTCCTCGGGCCGGCCCACCCTACCCACGGGTGTGCGGTTGATGTGGTCCTCCACGGTTCCGCCGAGCAGGTGGCGGCTTTCCGCGCTGCGCAGCATCGGTGTATCCACGAACCCCGGCGGAACGGCGTTCACGGTGATGCCCGACGGGCCGTATTCCAGAGCCAGCGATTTGGTCAGGCCGTTCACCGCTGATTTGGCCGCCACGTAGTGCGCCATGAATGGCTGGCCAGAGTGCGTGCTGGACGACGAGATGTTGACGATGCGGCCCCATCCGGCCTCGACCATGTCCGGCAGCACCGACTGGATGGTGTGGAATACGCCGTTGAGGTTGACGTCGATCACCTTCGACCACTCCGAGAACGTCATCTTCGAGAACTTCTGGAAGCCTTCTACCCCGGCCGCGTTGACCAGCACCAGGATCGGGCCGAACTTCTCCCGAATCGCCGCGACGGCGGTGTCCACCTGCGCGCGGTCGGTGACATCGGCGACGTGGCCGAACTCGTCGTCAGTGGTCGACAAGTCGATGACGGCCACCTGAAATCCGTCGCTGCGCAACCGTTCGGCGACGGCGCGACCAATCCCCGAGGCACCGCCTGTTACGACCGCCGTCTTCAAGCTCGCTACCGCCCTTTCTTGGCAACTTTCCTGAGCGACTGCCCAAACCCCATGCCTATCATTCCGCGTCGATTATGGTCAAGCCCATGGACAGGCCCCCGTTCCGCTTCGCGGTGCAGGCGACCAACGCAGCCGGCGGACGTGAGTGGCGCGATACCGTTCGCAAAGTCGAAGATCTCGGGTACTCAACGCTTTTCCTCGCCGACCACTATCTGGGTCCCGGTCCCGCGCAGAAAGTCGCGCGCACCCCTCGCCAGGACCTCGCGCCGATCGCGGCGATGGCCGCGGCGGCCGCCGTCAGCGAGACGCTTCGCATTGGGTGTCGGGTGTTCTGCATCGACTATCACGTGCCGGCTGTGTTGGCCAAAGAGGCCGCGACCCTGGATCTGCTGTCGGACGGTCGGCTGGAGATGGGCATCGGAGCGGGCTGGAGCGAAACCGAGTACAACGCAATGGGTTTGACTTTCGACCGACCGGGGCGGCGAATCGCCAAGCTCGCCGAGGTGGTGTCGCTGATCAAGGCGCACTGGGACGGCGAGGAGTTGGACCATGCCGGTCAGATTGTTCAGGTGCGCGGCTACGCGGGCCGGCCCCGCCCGGTGCAGCGCCCGCATCCGCCGATCATGATCGGCGGCGGCGGACCGCGGATGCTGTCGTTCGCCGGCCGGGAAGCCGACATCGTCAGCATGTCCAGCGTCCCGTTTGTGGCGCACGACGCCGAGGGCCTGGATCCACACACCGTGGCGCAACGCCGGATCGACGTGGTCCGGGCCGCTGCCGGAGAGCGCTACGGCGGGCTGGAAATTGAGAGTTCGCCGTACTTCACGGCGATCACCGACGACCCCGAAGCCGCGCTGGCGAAAGCGGCGTCGTCGACCGGAATTCCAGCCGACGTGCTGCGCGAACATCCCAACGTCATGATCGGCTCGCTGGAAACCGTTGTGGAGACACTGTATTCGCAACGGGATTCGCTCGACGTCAATTACGTCACGGTGCAGCAGTCGCAGATCGAGTCGTTCGCTCCGGTCGTGGACCGGCTCAGCGGCCGCTAAACCTTGACCACTGCGTGCGGAGATGTAAACATGGCACGTAACTATTGGGCGATCGCTCAAATAGTGTTGGCGCCGGAATCACCACCGCAGGAGTGAGACGACTCAATGGCAAAGCGGACCCGATACAGCGAGTACCACGACCGGTACGCGAACTATCGACTCGAGCTCTCCGATGACGGCATCTTGCTCATGCAGTGCCACACCAACGGCGGCAGCCTGGTGTGGGACTGGCGGGCGCACGACCAGATGTCGGATGCATTCGCCGACATCGCCGGCGACCGCGAGATCAAGGTGCTCATCCACACCGGCACCGGCGAGAACTACAACGCCAACTGGGGGCGGATGCCTAACGGCGACCCGGTCGAAAAGCCCGACTACCTGCTGATGCCCGGCACCCGTGGCCTGAACAAGCTCGACGAAAAGGCCTGGTATGCAAGGCACTTGATCACCAACGTGCTCGACATCGACGTGCCGATGATCAGCGCCGTCAACGGTCCGTGCAACATGCATTCCGAGGTGCCGCTGCTCGGCGATATCGTGCTGGCCTCCGAGGACGCCTACTTCCAGGACGCATCGCACTTTCCCCGCGGCCAGGTGCCCGGCGACGGCCAGCATGTGATCTGGAGCTTTCTGGCCGGCCACACCCGCGCTCGCTATTTCCTGTTGACCGGCATGAAGCTCGGGGCAGCCGAAGCCAAGGAGTGGGGCGTGGTCAACGAGGTGCTGCCCAAGGACCGAGTGCTGGACAGGGCTTGGGAACTGGCCCGCGAGCTCGTCAAGCGCCCACCGCTGACGCTGCGCTACTCGCGTCAACTCTTCACCAACCCGCTCAAGCGGGCTTTCCTCGACGAGCTCGGTCACGGCCTGGCCCGCGAAACCTACGCACAGCGTGCGTTTTTCCCGTTCGGCGGCGAGATGGCGCCACTCGATCGGGCTTGGCATGACGAGCCCTGGAGTACCCCGCGCAATGGCGGTCAACGCAACGAAGGAGTGCCCTCGTGACCAGCATCCAACAACGATTGTCGACCGGGCGGGGCAAGTTCACCACCGACTACCCCGAACTGGGGACAGCCCCAGTCAACTACGAAGACTCCATCTCGGAAGAATTCTTCACCGCCGAACGCGAAGCCGTCTTCAAGCGAAACTGGTTGTGCGTCGGGCGAATCGAACGGCTACCGCGCAGGGGCTCGTACTTCACCCGCGACCTGCCCGGACGTCTTGCATCGATTGTGATAGCGCGTGACCTCGACGAAACGGTGCACGCGTTTCACAACGTGTGCGCTCACCGCGGGAACAAGGTGGTCTGGCAGGAACACCCCGGCGAGGAATCCTCGGGGAGCTGCCGCGCGTTCTCCTGCAAGTACCACGGCTGGCGTTACGGCTTGGACGGAAAGGTCAACCACATCACCAACGAGGGCGAGTTCTTCAACTTGGACAAGAACTCGCTGCGGATGCCGCCGGTGCATTGCGAGGTGTGGGCGGGTTTCATCTTCATCAATCTCGCCGACGACCCGGTTCCGTTGCGCAGCTTCCTCGGCGACGGACTGCTGCCCATTGAAGGCTATCCATTCGAGAAGATGACCCAGCACTACGGCTTCTCGACTCGGATCAATGGCAACTGGAAACTCGCCGTCGACTCGGTATGCGAGTGGTATCACCCGCCGTACGTGCACGGCCGTTTCATCGACCCGGACGTGGCCAAGGCCGAGATGATGGTGCCGCCCGTCGACTCGTACCACTACGAGCTGTTCCGCCCGCACATGCTCACCTCGGTTCCCGGGCCGCCGCCACTGCCGGCCCGTGAACCTGGCACCGCGGGCCGGGCCCGCCAGGACCAGCGCTGGGTCTACAAGCTGTTCCGCGCAGGACTTTTCGGTCCCGACGACGTTCCTGACATCGGACTCGACAACGATGGAGCCGATTTCCTCAATCGCGGCAACATTGCATCGTGGGGCAACGACCAGTTCTGGCTCTTCCCGAACATTTCGGTCCAGATCTGGGCACGCGGCTACTACATCACTTACACCTACTGGCCGGAAACGGTCGACTCGCACATCTACGAGATCGATCTGTACTTCGTTCCGCCGGCGAACGCCGCCGATCGCCTCGCGCAGGAATTGGTGGTCGACAGCACGATCGAGTTCGCCATGCAGGACGTGAACACCATCGAGGCCACCCATTCCGCGCTGAAAACACGAGCACAGAACACCTTTCACCTCAGCGACCAGGAGCTGCTCATCCGCCAATTCCACACGGTCATCCGTGACACCGTCGGCGCTTATCAGTCGGCCAATAGCACGCGGGAGGCATAGTGCCACTGCCACAGGAATTCGCCGACCTCGAGCCGTTTGTCGTCGACTGGGCGCTGCCGACTCGGGCGCAACGCTACGAAGCACGGCTGTCGAAGCCTTTCGACGAGCTGGTCAACTTCTACGATGCGGTGGCGCCGCGGGCCGCGGAGGCGATCGCCTACCTCAACGGTCTCGATATCGACGATTTACCGGACGACGCAACGACTCTGCTGCATCTGCTGTATTCGATGATCCTGGTCTCCTACGCCGTCAACGTGTTCAAGCAGAACCGGATCCCGGACTCGGGCGCCGCCTTCTTCGAGATGGTCGCCGAGCCGGCAGTGTGATATTCCCCTTGTGATAGGAAACCTAGTGTGACCGCATCCGCTCGGCCTAAGGGGCGTGACTCGAGCACGCGCGACCTGCTGATCGCCGCGACGAGTCAGGTCATGGTCGAGGAGGGCTACGCCGCGGCCACCTCACGCCGGGTCGCGGCCCAGGCGGGGGTCAAACCGGCTCTGGTGCACTACTACTTCCCCACCATGGACGAGCTGTATCTGGCGGTCTTTCGGATCGGGGCCACGGTCTACCTGGATCGCCAACAGAAGGCGCTGGCCTCCGACCGTCCGCTGCACGCATTTTGGGAAACTCTCACCGAACCCAAAGACACCCGGCTGTTACTGGAGTTCATGGGACTTGCCAATCACCGCAAGGAGATCCGTGCGGAGATCGCGGCCTGGTCGGAACGCTGGCGCGAGCAACAGATCACCGCGCTGAACTTCATCGTCCGCGAACACGACCTGGACACCGAAGATTTTCCACCGGCCGCCCTGGCGGTCGTCATCGCGGCGATCGGCCGCACCCTGATCCTGGAACAAGGGCTTGGCAGCTCCGGCGGGCACGACGAGGCCGTCGCTTTGGTGCACCGATTCCTGGACAAATTCGAGATGCCACAGCCGAAATCGCGACAAACTCGCGCCACGCAGTCCGGCTAGCGGGTAACCACCAGTCACTGCCATTCACCGGTCATGCCATTCCTCGAAGGCCGGATGTGCTTTCCTGCCCGCCTCATGGCGACAATTCGCCCGCCGTGCAACGGTTGTCGCTATGAGGTGGGCACCAGCCCACACCCCAAGATCGCGCGCCGCGTGGGATCTGGCAACGGGACTAAGGCAGCAGGATCCGCAACTTCTCCCATCCGCGTACGGTAGACGTCGACGCGAGTTGTGCTGTGTCGTAGTCGATATCCCACTCGGGCCAGCGGTTGAGCATCTCGTCCAGCGCGACGCGGCCCTCTAGCCGGGCGAGGTTGGCTCCCAGGCAGTAGTGCACACCTTTGCCAAAAGTGATGTGCGAGATGTTGTCGCGATGAATGTTGAAGAGGTCCGGGTCGGTGTATCGGCGGGGGTCGCGATTGGCCGCGCCGAACAACAGCAGCATCGCGCTGCCGGCCGGGATGGTAGTGCCGTAGCACTCGAAATCCTCTGCCATCCAACGGGCCACGTGCGGCCCCGTGGGCTCGAACCGGAGCGTCTCATCGACGGTGCGATTCAGCAGTGAACGATCCTGCTCGATCTCCCGCCGCTGGTCGGGGTGTTCAGCTAGCACCTTGGCCAACCAGCCGATCAGCCGGCCCGTCGTCTCGTTGCCCGCACCCGCGACTACCTGGGTGTAGTGCAGCACCTCTTTGCGCGTCAGCTTCCGGTGCACACCATGCTCGTCGTCGAACTCGACGTTGAGCAGTGTCGTCATCAGGTCGTCGGACGGGTTCTTGGATCGCCATTCGACGTAGTCGGCGTAGATCCGCCCGTCGGCGATGGAGTCCGCGTTCGCGACCTTGAGCGGCGTCCCGGGCTTGGTGCGCAGGTTGGCGTCGTTGGCGTCGCGCACCGAGACCTGCTCGGATTCGGGGATTCCCAAGAGCATTCCGATCACCCGCATCGGCATCATCGAAGCGAGCTCGGCGATGATGTCGAACCCATCCGACCCGACGTGCGGGTCCAGGCATCCCACGCAGTAGGCCCGAATCTGATCTTCGATCTCGACCATCCGGCGCGGGGTGAACACCCGCGACATCAGACCGCGCAGCATCGAATGCTCAGGGGGATCCTGAAACATCATCACGCCACCGGGCATGTCGAATTTCGATTTCACCAATTCGAGGATGTCGCTGCGCCGGCTGGAAAAGACCTGCCAGTTCGCCAGCGCCTGCTCGACGTCGGAATGCCTTGATATGGCCCAGAAGTCATAGTGCTCGTTGTAGTAGATCGGCGCTTCCTCGCGCAACCGCGCGAAGGTCGGATACGGATCGGTATTGATCCCCGTGTCATAGGGGTCGTAGTAGACGTCGGTTTCATGTGCGACGGTCATCGATGCTTCCTTACTTCAGGCAGCTGCCGGCGGGCCCGCGAGCGCTGGTCACGGACGCAACATTGCCGTCCATCCGGCCCATATGAAGCCTCCGCATAGCGTTTTGGGCGATCGCCCAATTTCGGGCGCACGCCATGTGTAGCAGCCCTGTGGCGAGCTCGTCAAGCCTGCTCGGGCGCGATTAATTGCACCCGAGCGGGTACACGTTGACGACGCGTGGCAAAGCAGCCGGATTCCGGTGCCGACTCACTTAGTCTGTAATCAGGCGTTCGTCCAACGAAAGTAGGGGCGCATCATGGACACCATCGGGAAAACTTCGGCGACCGCTGCGGTCGCACTGGCGCTGCTGTCATTCTCGAGTGCCGGAATCGCGCACGCCACCGACCCGAACTACTTCTACAACAGCGACAACAGCATGCAGGTCAGCTATGGCGAGGGCGGCGGGGCCATATTCGCGACGATCACCGATCTCCGAAACCCACCCGGCGCAATCGAAGTCTGCCAATACCATGCGGTGGGCGTTCAGGGCACGCCCGCGCTTCCCTACAACCGTCAGACGACGCTCAACGGGCCGAATCCCTCCCCGCCGATCACCATCATCTTCCAGCAACTCGGCGGGCACTACGCCGTCGACGTGAGTTGCCAGGGTACGGGCAATTCAGCGGCCTTCTCGCCAGTCATCTACTGATCTAAGAGCTCCGACACGACCTGGCCGAAGTTGCCACACAACGTCTGACCAGGCGTTAAAGTGCTGCTCGTGAGCAGTAACCGGGCAACCAACGGGCGGGGCCGCTGGTTGGCGTTCGGCGCGACCCTCGTCGTTTCTGCTGCCATGCTCTACGCCCAGAGCACCGAGTCGCCATGCTGCGGCAGAAAGCCAACGGGAGTAGCGCCCAGCGCCAGCCCGGTGGCACTCCAACAACCCGCGCCACCGGCACAGCCGCCACCGCAAGCACCACCGCTGCGGGTAGCCAGTCCTGCTGAATTGAAGTCGTTGACGGCCGACGCGCCCGCCGCGGCGCAGAGCTTCCAGTTCTCGTTGCCCGCCGGCGTCGCGCCCGAGAACGGCCTTCAGGTCAAGACGATCTGGGCAGCGCGCGCCATCAGCTTGCTGTTTCCACAGGTCACGACCATCGGCGGGTACCGCCAGGACGCTCTGAAGTGGCACCCCAACGGGTTGGCGATCGACGTGATGATCCCGAACCACAACTCACCTGACGGCATCGAACTCGGCGACCAGATAGCCGGTTATGCACTGGCTAACGCCAAACGGTGGGGAGTCGACCACGTGATCTGGCGGCAGAAGATCTACCCCGGGATCGGCAATCCAAGCTGGACGGCAAATCTCGGGAACGAAACCGCCAACCACTACGATCACGTGCATATCGCTACCGATGGGGGCGGTTACCCGACGGGCCACGAGACCTACTCCATCGGATCGATGAGCCCGACGCCGCCCGCCTGATCGACGCGCCACGACGGCACGGTACTACTCCTCAGACACGCTCACCTCGACGATCGAGACGGTCGCCGAAACGCACTCGGCCGTTTGAGAATCGACAGCCGGTAAACTGGGCCAGACCCCGAGAACTATGGAGAAACATGAAACGTCCGGTCTTCCGCGCGATCCCTGTGGCCGCTTTCGGTATCCCGGTTACGGCGATCATCCTGGCCGCGCCTTTCGCTCACGCTCAAACCGGCGTCGAGGATTCCTGCAAGGCCGCCGGCGGTCAATACACCCAGAGCCAGGTGAGCGCGCATTTCGGGCAGGACCCTAGTCTCTTCGAGGAGTGCTGTACCGGCACCGGGGCGTCGAGGAAATGCGTGGACTACAAGGACGGGGTCCAAGGGCCTACCTACGGCGGTTAGACCGCCCGACTGCAAGCCGCTCGCCTAACCTCCCCCTACATGGCCGTGACAGGCCGGCCACCTGGAGGTAGAGGGAGATTTTCGTGGGAAGAGTCGATGGCAAGGTCGCGCTGATCACGGGGGGTGCCCGCGGCATGGGCGCCGAACACGCACGCCTATTGCTCAGTGAAGGGGCCAAGGTCGTGATCGGCGACGTTCTCGACGACGAAGGTCATGCTGTCGCAAGACAACTCGGCGACAGCGCGCATTATCTGCGCCTGGACGTGACACAGCCGGAGCAATGGGCTTCAGCGGTCGCCGAGACGGTGCGGCGGTTCGGGCACCTCAACGTCCTGGTGAACAATGCCGGCGTCGCGGGCCGGAAAACGTTGCGCAAGTTCGAACTCGAACGTTGGCGCCACACCCTCGACGTCAATCTGACCGGCACTTTCCTCGGCACCCAAGCCGTGGTGGATGAAATGATCCGGTCCGACGGGGGCTCGATCATCAACATCTCGTCGATCGAAGGGCTGCGGGGTGCCCCGTTCGCGCACGCCTACGTCGCCTCCAAATGGGCGGTGCGCGGGCTGACAAAGTCGACCGCGATCGAACTCGGGCGCTACAACATCCGCGTCAACTCGGTCCATCCCGGGTTGGTACGTACACCCATGACGGCTCATTTTCCCGACGACATCGTCGCTGCGCCCCTCGGCCGTCCCGGTGAGCCGATCGAGGTGTCCAATCTCGTCCTCTATTTGGCCAGCGACGAATCCTCCTACTCGACGGGCTCGGATTCGTCGTCGACGGCGGAGTCACCGCTGACACCCCCAGGAAAGATCTGGCCTCCTAGCAACCTTCGGTGGGCTGTCGGCCCCGGATGCGCAAAGCCTCGCGGCGTGCGTGAATTGTGGCACGCCGCGATGGCGCAGTTTGGCCGAGCAAAAGGGGTTTTCCGTGTCCGACAAGACGTCAGACGATATCTTCAAACTCGCCAAGGACGAGCACATCGAGTATGTCGACGTCCGTTTCTGCGACCTGCCGGGCACCATGCAGCACTTCACCATTCCGATTTATGCGTTCGACGAGAGCGTGTTCGAAGAGGGGCTGGCCTTCGACGGCTCGTCGATTCGGGGCTTTCAATCGATTCACGAGTCCGACATGCTGCTGCTGCCCGATCCGGAAACCGCGACCATCGATCCGTTTCGCACCGCGAGAACGCTGATCGTGAACTTCTCCGTGCACGACCCGTTCACGCTCGAGTTGTACTCGCGCGACCCGCGCAACGTCGCCCGCAAGGCGGAGAACTACCTGGTCAGCTCGGGCATCGCCGACACCGCCTACTTCGGCCCGGAGGCAGAGTTCTACATCTTCGACTCGGTGAGCTTCGACTCGCGGACCAACGAATCGTTCTACAAGGTTGACGCCACATCCGGGTGGTGGAACACCGGAGCGGCGAACGAGGCCGACGGCGGTCCCAACCTGGGCCACAAGGTCCGCCCCAAGGGCGGGTACTTTCCGGTAGCGCCCAGCGACCATTACGTCGATCTGCGCGACGTCATGCTCACCCACCTGACGAATGCCGGCTTTGCGCTGGAGAAGGGCCACCATGAGGTGGGCAGCGGCGGCCAAGCCGAGATCAACTACAAGTTCAACACTTTGCTGCACGCGGCTGACGACCACCAGATGTACAAGTACATCGTCAAGCAGACCGCGTGGCAGGCGGGCAAGACCGTGACGTTCATGCCCAAGCCGTTGTTCGGCGACAACGGCTCCGGGATGCACTGCCACCAGTCGCTGTGGAAGGACGGCGTTCCGCTCATGTACGACCAGGCGGGATACGCCGGCCTGTCCGACACAGCCCGTCACTACATCGGCGGTCTGCTGTACCACGCGCCGTCATTGCTGGCCTTCACCAACCCGACGGTGAACTCCTACAAGCGCCTGGTCCCCGGCTACGAGGCCCCGATCAACCTGGTCTACAGCCAGCGCAACCGGTCGGCGTGCGTGCGCATCCCGATCACCGGCAACAATCCGAAGGCCAAGCGGTTGGAGTTCCGCTGTCCCGACGCCTCGGGCAACCCGTACCTCTCATTTTCGGCGATGCTGATGGCCGGCCTGGACGGCATCAAGAACAAGATCGAGCCACCTCCACCGGTCGACAAAGACCTCTACGACCTGCCACCGGAAGAGGCCGCGGACATCCCGCAGGCTCCCACCCAGCTGTCCGCAGTGATTGACCGGTTGGAAGAGGACCACGAATACCTCACCGCGGGAGGCGTTTTCACACCTGACCTGATCGCGACCTGGATCAGCTACAAACGCGACTACGAGCTGGCGCCGTATAACCTGCATCCCACCCCGTACGAATTCTCGCTGTATTACGACGTGTGATCCAGCCAACGCGCCAGTAGCGCCGACGCTACCCGCGCCGCGATTACAGCAACGATTGCTGCGCCGGTGGTCTCGTCTTTATCTGGCCGCATGCGCCCGTACACGTCCAACGTCGTTTGGCCGAGCTGTTCGGCATGCGGGCTTGCTCGGTCTTCACGTCACAGCCCCCTTGCTGTCGGAGTTCGTGGCGGAACGCCCGACACCTACCACGCGGCAGCTCTCGAGCGGGGGACCGCCACCTCAAGTTCTACGACGCCCGGGACAACCTCTTTCTAGACGCGCTCGAGAAGAAAGCGGAGTAGAACACGGCTGCGACACAAGCTAACTCGGCGGGTTCTGAGTCCTGCCGGGATTAGGAAACGCCGGGTTAGTGTAGGCCGGTGACTGTGGCTCATCGCCGAGATTAGGATTCACCACGGGTGGTGGTCCGGACTCTGGCTCAGCTGGTGGAGCCGGGGGCGCCCGATGTTCGCGCGGTGGCGGCTTGGGCACCAAGTAGTTCTTCCACGCGCCCGGTGGGTTCGGTGCAGGGCCGATAGTGTTATCCGGCCAGCGCCATGAACAACCACCGGTAGCACCCCCGAAATCGCCTGCAGGAACGGTTAACCCAAATCCCATAAAAGTTCCACCGATGGGGGCGTTGCCACCTGGACCACCCAGGTTCCATCCGCCATATTCGCAGTGCCAGTGCGTGCTGTTCTCTTCGACAGGAAAATCGCAGTAGTACGACGTGGCCCCCGCCTCGAAATTACTTCCACCAACACCGGGATAGTCGCACACGCCGGGGCCTGGAATGTTGCCACCCGGCCCGGCCCAGGCCACGGGAGATTTGAGGATTACCCACAACGTAACCCCCACTCCCACAAGTAATCTAATTCCCTTGCTCAACAACTCTTTCACTGTAAACGCCTTCTGGCTTTCGGCTAAACCGTCTCGGGTTTGATTCCGGCTTCATTGTTGAGGCATCGCCGGCTGGGACGCCCGGATTTGAGCGTAATAGGTGGTCTCGTATTCCTCAGGCGGAACGTAGTCGAGCTGGATTTGCAGCCGCCGGCTGTTGAACCAGTCGACCCACTCCATCGCGATTGTGCGCAGAGGGCCCGGTTAAGAATGGCCTGCCGCGGCGGCGAGAACGGAAGGGAGCGATTTCACAACCATGGTTGGCCATGGCATTAACGCGGAAAATGTGCAGGTGATTGGGGATGAAGCTCGTGGGCAGTTCGTCAATTGCCCGGGTCCGGCGCCCATCGCGGCCGACGCACCTCGGGCCGTTGCGGGCCGCGCGCGGCCGCGAGCGCCAACGCGCTCTCGCCGTTGATCGCGGTCATCGGTGGCGGCTGACCCTTGCGAAGCGTCGCGATCAGCTCGCGATACGGGCCGATGAGATAGACGGTGTCGCCGGCTTGCATTCGAGCGTCGCGGCGCGGGCGCAACCTCACCGGTCCTTCCGGTCGGATGATCGCGATGACTCGCGTCTGAGTGGACAGTTCCACCATTGGCATCCCGTCGAGCTCGCTGCCCTCCGCTACCAGCATCGCGCCGACCATGAACGAGCGCTGCCCGACCCAGAACGTGCCCAGCACCTGCAAACCCATCGCTGCGCCGATGAACCACGGTGCTGCCAGATCCACGACCGATCGCACGTTTTCAAAACCGAATTGCTGGTTCACCGCGGCACTCAGCGCACGGCCCTGCACTCGCAGCACAATCGGCACTTTGGTATCGGATCCCAGGGTTTCCAGCAGGACGATGCCGGTCCGGATGTTCTCCATGTCGTCCTGGGTCATCACCGCGACGCCGCGGGCCCGATCGACGCGCGCCGATTCCAGCGTCTGGCGCATCGTGGAGTCTCCGAAAATTACCGGCACGTCGAGTTTGGCTACGGTCGACAGGAGGCGGTTGTTCTCGTCTTGCTCGATCACCACGACGTCATATCCGGCAGCGGCGAGATCGCTGACGACGCGGATGCCAGTAGATCCCAGACCGACGACGATGATGTGGTCGCGCATGTGGCGGGCCCGTCGCAGACCGGCCGTGTGGACGAAGCGGCGCGACAGCAGTAGGTCTGAGATGAGCGCGACGAGGATGGCGGTAATGGTCACGCCACCGAACATCAGTCCGATAGCGAACCACCGCAGCACACCGGACTGTGCCGCAAAACTGAAGTCGCCAAAGCCGACGCTGGTGATCGTCTCGGAGGTGAAGTACAGCGCATCGAGCCATGACATCCGTGGGTTGACATAGCTGAAGCGCACCACGGTTGTCGCACCGAAAATCAGCACCAGCGTGAATATCGCCGAAGGGAAGAGCAGCGGGTTGGCGTCCTCACGCATGGCGCGCACGGCATCGATGACGCGTCGCACCCTGGAGTGGCGAGAGCGGGTCGCGGTCGAGGGCGGCACCGAGATTCCGCGGGCTTCCATCTCGTCCTTCGGGCCGATCATCGAGGTCCAGTCGCCCTTGAAGATCTGTAGGTCGCGCCCCGGACACGGCACCACCTCGCCGGGGGTAGGCGAATTCTTACCATGGACCACCGCCACCGGTGCCAGGTCTTTGTAAAGGTCGCGCAGCGTCCCGTCCTTCGATGCCTCAGACCCCCAGACAACGAATTCGACACCGGCGGTGGCGAACTGGTGCGCGTTACGCGCAAGAACCGCCTCGACGACGGATGGCGCCGCGAGGTCGGCGACATTCAAGATCGCGCCGGGGCCACTGACGGCAGCAACCGCGTCGCGCAGCACGTTGTCGGCCAGACGCGCCACTACGCGAACATTCGGGCTGAATCGCCTTGCCAATAGCGCGATTTCGAGATTCACCGCGTCATTGGGCCCAGCGCAGACCACGGCCCGCGCGCGATGCACCCCGGCGCCCAGTAGATCGGCGGCGGAGGTGATCCGGATGATCCGGGCGCCGGCGCCCCGCAGTTCGTCGATGATCGTGTTCGCCAGCGCGTCGTCGCCGCAGACGATGATTTCGCGATGAAATTGAAAGGTCTCACTCTGCTGCGCAGCAGCCGGTTTCTTCTTCCGGTGGCCAACGGGGTCGATCGCGACAGGCATAACCACTCCCATCTCCGCTGACACCTAACAGTTCACACTTCATATGACTATCGGCCACACTGCCGGAAAGCGCCACCTGAAGCGCTGAGATAAAGTACCAACTGCGATGCGCCGCAAGCGGAGTCACCTACTGCTGATGAAAGCGCAACAGACTCGACCCCGGCTTGTCACGCAGACGAAATAGTCAGGCGGTATGCGGTTGAGTCAGTGAGCCACCGGGCAGGTGCCGGTGTAGTCGACCTGCCAGTGCTTGATCCCGTTGAGCCAGCCAGACCGTAACCGCTCCGGCGGGGTTAGCGGCGTGATGTCGGGCATCAGGTCGGCGATCGCGTCGAACATCACGCCGACCGTCATTCTGGCAAGGTTGGCCCCCAGGCAGTAGTGGGCGCCGGTACCGCCGAAACTCAGGTGTGGATTGGGATCTCGCAACACATTGAACGAGAAGGGGTCGTCGAACACGTCTTCGTCGAAGTTGGCCGATCGGTAGAACAGCGCAAGGCGCTGGCCCTGCTTGATCGGGACGTCACCGAGTTCGGTGTCGCGCAGCGCGGTGCGCTGGAAAGCCGTGATCGGGGTTGCCCAGCGGATGATCTCGTCGGCGGCAGTCGTCGGGCGTTGCTCCTTGAACGTCTCCCACTGTTCTGGGTTCTCGAGGAACGCCATCATGCCCTGCGTAATCGAGTTGCGCGTCGTTTCGTTGCCCGCCACCGTCAGCGTCACCATGAACAGTCCGAACTCTTGATCGGAGAGTTTGTGGCCGTCGATGTCGGCCGTGATCAGGTGGGTGACAATGTCGTCGCCGGGATGGTCAGCTTTGTATGCGGCGAGTTGCATGCCGTAAAACATCAATTCGCCGGCCGACTCCAGAGCCGGGGATCCGGCGAACTCGGGGTCCTCGTCCCCCACCATGTTGTTCGTCCAGTGAAAAAGCTTGGAACGATCCTCGAACGGAACTCCCAACAGTCCGGCGATCGCCTGCAGTGGCAGTTCGCTCGCCACCTGCGCCACGAAATCTCCGGTTCCCGCTGTGGCTGCCGCCTCCGCCACGATGCGGCGAGCTCGCTGCGCCAGATCCTCCCGGAGGCGATCCACCGCTCGCGGAGTGAACCCCCGAGACACGATCTTGCGCATTCGGGTGTGCTGCGGAGCATCCATGTTGATCATCGAGAATCGGCCGGCCTCGATCTGCCCGCGTGCCGCCTCCTCGTCGACATAGCGTGGGACGATGCAGTTCTCGGCGCTGGAGAACACGTCGCTGCGCCGCGATATCTCTCGGACGTCGCGGTGCCTGCACACCACCCAGTACCCGCCGTCGGTGAACCCTCCGACGCCATGTGGCTGTTCGTTCCACCACACGGGCGCCGCATGTCGCAGTTGGCGCAGCTCCTCGGTTGGCAGGCGCGCGGCGTACACGTCGGGGTCAGTGAAGTCGAACCCCTGCGGCAGTTGCGGTTTCGTCATGATGCCTCCTCACGTGAGCCATTGGTCGACGAGGTCGGCCCACCGCCGCGAGATGGTCGTCTCCATCTCACCGCGTTGCCGGCGGTCGTTGTCGTCGTCGGTTCCGATGGCGCCGATCGTCAATTGCGCCACTCGTTCACCTGATCGCGGTCCAGCCCGAACAGCATCAACGCGTCGAGGTCGCGTTCCAGGTCAATCTCGTCGGGCAAGTCGGAGCGCGCCAGCAATACCGCGGCGTTCTCCTCACCAACCTCTAACAGCATGGCCACCAGGTTGGACTTGCCGACGTTCACAACGTGGTCAGACCGGCTGGCGGATTGACAGCTGAAGCCCGTTGTCGCGCATGACAGTTCGACACTGCTCGGGGGTGTAGTCGAAATTCTCCAAGTCCTTGACGTAGGACGCGGGCTCGGCGAGACCTTCGACGTGGGGGAAGTCCGAGCCCATGACGATCTGGGTGTCGCCCAGCAGTTTCAGCAGGCTGGCCAATTCGTCTTCGTAGAACGGCGACACCCAGACATGGCGTTTGAACGTCTCACGCGGGTCTTCCTGATAGATCTGCGGGATCTGGCCATAGGACTTGGTCAGCTTTTCGAAGAGATGGAATACCCAATCCGAGCCGCTCTCAATGGAAGCCATCCGTAGATTGGGGAAGCGCAGAAACAGCCCGTTGTGAAGGTGGTTGGCGAACGTGTCCTGCAGTGCGTTACCGGAGAACAGACTCCGGAAGCCAAGGAGCGCCTGGAAGGACATCATGTAGTCCGATTCGCCCCACGCCGGCATGAATTTCGAGTAGTACGTCTCACCGGAGTGGTAACACATCGTGATGCCGGAATCATTCACCAATCGCCAGAAGTCGTCGAACATGGGGTCACCGGGTGGGCGCATTCCGACGGCGGTCGTGATGGGGCCGGGGATCATCACGATGAATCGTGCATCGCGTTCCAGCGCCCACTCGAGCTCGCGGACCGCGTCGTCCGGCTTGCATAAGGTGATGTAGGGCGCAGCGAAAATCCTTTCCTGGTAGGCGAATCCCCAGTCGTCGTCCATCCAGCGATTGAACGCTCGGAACGTCGCAACGGTGGCGTCCAGATCCGGCAAGAGAGCCTGCTCCATCCCCACGCCAAGAGTGGGCAACAGGATGTTGCCGGCCATGCCCTGTTCGTCCATCAAAGCCAGTCGCGCGTCGCGGTCCCGATACGCCGGCGGGATTGGCTCCAAGTCGCCGAAAAGTGCATTCAGATCAGCGCCCCTGGGGTTGCGGCCACGGAAGTACTCGTCGAGCGCGCCGGGCTTGCCCACCGGGTCGAAAGTCGGATTCGGAATGAACCTGTTGACCCTGCCACCGACGAGGAGACGTTGCTTGCCGTCCAGTTGGGCCCACTGGATCGCCCGCTTCTTGTAGGGCGACTCGATGTGGCGGGTGAACGCGTCGAGGGCTTCGTAATAGTGGTTGTCACAGTCGAAGAACTGGAAAGGAAGCTGTGTCGTCATCGCGAGTGCCCTTTCTGTAGCGATGATTTAGTTTCGCGGTAGGCCGAGGACCATCGATGCGATGACCGTCAGCTGGATCTCGGGGGTTCCGCCGCCGATCAGTTCGGCGGGTGCGTCGAAATACGGTTGGATGACTGCCGGTTCGGACTTCTCCAACATCGCGATGCGGCCGGTCAGGCCAAGAGTGGCAGTCCATGCGCGCCGCAACAACGTGACCATCGCGTACTTCGCGATGCTGGAGGTCGGGCCGGGCCCCTGGCCCTCCACCAGTCGAAGGGTTTCGCGCAGCACCACAGCTTTGATCGCGGTGCTATAGGACTCGATCTCGCCCAGCGCCCGCAACGCGGCATCCTGTTCCGACCCGGCGACTTCGGCCACCCTGCGAAGCGCACCTGCCCGATCGATGCTGACGTAGTTCCCGATAGCCGTTCGTTCGACCGCCATGGTCGACACCGCCAGGTTCCACCCGTCGTCAGGCTTTCCGACGAGCATGTCGTCGGGCACGAACACGTCGGTCAGAAACACCTCGTTGAACTCGAAGCGTCCGCTGGCCTGTTTGATCGGCGAGACCTCGACACCAGGTGACGTCATGTCGACGAGGAGGTAGCCGATGCCGCGGTGCTTCTTCGCATCGGGATCCGTTCGGGCCAGCAATGCCCCGAAATGAGCCTGGTCCGCCAACGACGTCCAGATCTTGTGCCCGTTGACCAGCCATCCCCCGTCGACCTTGGTGGCCCGGGTTGACAGCGACGCCAGGTCCGAGCCGGCACCGGGTTCGCTGAACAATTGACACCATCGCTGCACGCCGCGCACGATCGGCGACGCAAAGCGCTCATGCTGCAGGTCCGATCCATTGTTGAGGATCGTCGGCAGGATCCACTCCGCGATACCGAGCGAGGGTCTGATCAATTCGGGGCGTTTGCCGAACTCGTCGGCGATGATCACCTGCTGCACTGCCGAAGCGCCGATACCCCACGGCGCGGGCAGATTTGGCGCCACCAGCCCTTCCCGCGCCAGCAGGTCGCGTTGCGGGCCGATGGCAAGGCCGGGGGTCCTGACGTCGCCGGAATAGTGATCGTTGGACAGACTCAGCGCCTCGTCCAGTGTGGCCGCCACGCGGGCCCGGAATTCGGACTCGACGTCACCCAGGTTGATTGTGGTGGAGCGCTTGCACCTGCAGGCCAACTCCCCTACTTCCCGGGTCCAACGGGTTATCGGACCCAACGACGCCGCCAAGCTGGTGGCGCGCCGCCAGTACAAGTGCGTGTCGTGCTCCCATGTGTAGCCGATCGCACCGAACATCAGCAGAGCATCGAGCACGAGGTCGGGGGCCGCGCCGACCGCCATCACAGCGGCCGATGCGGCCGCGAGACGGTTCTGCTCGATGGACTCCTCTGCTGCCCGGACCGCGTCCCAGGCCGACGCCGCGGCCAGTTCGGAATTCACCAGCAGCGTCGCGGCCTTGTGTTGCAGGGCCTGAAAGGCTCCGACGGGTCTGCCGAATTGCTCACGCGTGCGGATGTATTCGGTTGCGGCATCGGCGCAACGGCGCACGGCCCCGGCGGCAGCGCACGCGGCGAGGGCCACCACGACGCAGCGGGCCCGCTCGGTGGAGATACCCGATATTTCCGCGGCGTCCGCAAGGACGTGATCGGCGAGTTTCACGACGCCCACGTCGGTGCACAGGTCGGTGCCTTCTTGCGATTCGATCTTCAGGCCCGGGCCCGGTATGGCCACGAACCATCGTTCGATGCCGTCGCCAGTGCGGGCCGTCAGCAGAATATGTTGCGCTGCACAGATTCCCAACACCGATCCTGAAGTCCCGTTGAGCCGCCACGAGGCTCCATCGCGCACCGCATGAATGTCGCCATGTTCGGGCAGGATGACGACCGCCGTCGCGCCTGAGGCGAGATCGGTCAGCAGCGGCTTGGCCGACGCATCGCCCAAACCCGCCACTGCGCTCCCCGTGACCGTGCTCAGCAGCGGACCGGGCAACAACGCAGCGGCGGCCGCCTCGACGACACAGGCCATGTCGGCCAAGGTGCCGTCTTGGCCGCCGACGTGCGCTGCAAGGTGCACCGCGTGGAAGCCATTACCAACGAATTCCGGCCACCAGGAGGGCAATTCGCCGGACGCGATCGAACCGAACGCGGCACGGGTCTCCTCGATGGGCGCATGCCGGGTCGCGAAGCGACTGACCGCGTCAACGAGCTGCTCCTGCTCGACGGTGATCGCCAGTGCCATAGATCGTCAGCCTTCGAGCCCGAGAATACGGGCGGCGTTGCCGTACAGGAACTTCGGCCACACCTCGTCCTTCAGTGGGACGTTGGGCATGTCGTTGAAGATCCGTTCAAGCGACAGTCCCATCGGAAAGTAACCGGCGTACAGGATCTTCTCAGCGCCACGGGAATTCGCGTAGTCGATGATGGCCTTCGGGTAGTACTTGGGCGCGAACGCCGACGTCGAGTAGTACAGGTTGGGCCACTTCAGCATCAGCTTGACGGCCAGATCCTCCCACGGTTCGCAACCGTGACGGGTGACGAACACCAGATCGGGGAAGTCGAACATCACGACGTCGATTCGTGAGACTTCCTGCGGCGCAAAGGGAACTCGCGGACCAGGAACACCGGCGCACACGAAGATCGGGATGCCGAGTTCGACGCAGGTAGCGTAAATGGGGTACATCTTCGGGTCGTCGATTGGGACCTGCGGAAAGGTCCCCGCGGGGAATACCGACGTGGCGCGGATCCCGAACTGCTCGTACTCGCGACGAATCGCATTCACCGAACCCATCACGTCGTTGGGGTCGACGAGCGCGCCGGAGGGCACGAAGCGGTCCGGGAACATCTTGAGCGCCAGCTGCGCGGAGTCCTCACCGACGCCGATCATCGCCTTTTCGATACCAAATCGGTCCATCTGCTGCAGCACCAGAGACACTGGGTCCTCGGTCGATAGGCCCTGCGGCACGTCTTTGAACATGTACTCGACCGGAAATTCGAAATCTTCCTTCGATTCCCGGTCTTTGGTCTGTTTGCGGATGAAGTCGTACTGGGCGGAGCCCTCGTGCGGAAACCCGATCATGGTGTCGATCACCGGTAGTCCCACCGGTCCGGGCATGGAATCCTCCGATCGCAATGACGTGCCGCGAGTAACGGCCCGCGGGTCCATACTGAAACACGGTTCTACTAAAGTCAATGTTTGAATGGGCCTCTCAACTGGTCTAATATGATCTGATGCCCCGCGACCGGGGCACTCGGCGAGAAATATGTTCTGTTTTTCCGTTGGGCCCGAGTCGGAGGTGGCGCCGTCAACATTCCCGTGACGCAGCCTGATTCCGCCGTCGTTCCGCTGACGGATATGACCAGCCGCCAGCTCATTCGGCGAGCGAAGATCATCGAAGCCGTCATCGAACTGATTGCCGACGTCGGTGCCGAGGCGGTGCAGATGCGTGACGTCGCCAAGCGCTCCGGAGTGGCGCTCGCCACCGTCTATCGCTACTTCAACTCGAAGGATTACCTACTCGCGGCCGCGCTCGAGGACTGGCAGAAGCGACTCACCCGGCGCATCCTCGCATCGCGCGGAGGCCGGAGCGACCAGGACCCGCTGCCAGGCATCCTGGACTACCTACGACGTGCCCAGCGGGCGTTCCACCGCAACCCCAATATGACCGCGCTGATGTTCCAGACGACGACATCGACCGATTCCGAAGCCAGGGCGACGATCGATCAGATGAATCGCACGAATACCGAAATGTTCAACCGACTCCTGGAAGGCATTGCAGCGGAAGATATTCCGAACATCACCTTCGGTCTCAACGCCGCACTGAGCAGCTCGCTTGCCGGCGTGCTCGCCGGCATGATGACGTTGGAGGAATCATTGAGTCGCGTCGAGTGGGTTGCGCGCGTGCTGCTGGCCGACCGGTGACGGCCTGACCCGTCAGTTGATACCCATTTGATTACATTCCAAGACGAACAGGTCAGCGGGCGGATCCGTACCGTGACGGTGCAATTCCTGGCCTTCGCTGGTTGAGTAATAGTGATCCGACTGAGCTTTGACACACCGCTGGAGCTTGTGCTGACCCGAGTTGTACCAAAGCATCCAAAGCGCCACGATAACGACACTAGTAACAACGACGGGCAAGAACATTCGCTTTCTCAACTACGAACCGTCCCTGTCATCGCGGAAAACCCAATCTCTTCAAACGCTCAGCTTAATAGACCTTCGCTCAACCGTGCTGTCATACGTCTTCGGTTCGCAGGCGATGGGGCGGTCTGGACCTTGCACTGTCAGAATCCTCAGCAATAGCCGACGCGATGCGT
>DATAZN010000033.1:0-2374 GCA_036272035.1 Mycobacterium sp.
ACTTTTTGGGGGGCGCCCCCGACTGGGGTGGACGGACGTCAGGCGGCGGCTGGGACGGCGAAGAAGCGACGAGACGCCAAGCCGGCGGTACCGACCGGTCGGTGGTTCCCCTGCATAACGTTCACGATGGTGACGGCGGCCGGGATGAGCACGGGGGACAGGATCATCAGGAAGATCATGAATGGAACCAACATGGCTTTACCTTCTTTTCTTTGATTGGGTTAGCGTGTGGCACTTGCTAATTCGGGGATTAGCCGGTGGTTCTGGAATGCTGCGGTGCGTTCGTAAGGAGAAACTTAGCTACGCCGACGCGGCGCGGCGACGTCGCAAACCAACCAAGTTGCAGCGGATCGTTGTCTCCCGGAGACAAAGCCGCTTACGGTAGTCGCTGCTCGACCTCGAAGGCCAGGCAGAGTTCGGCGGTGTCCTTGGGCCGCGAGAGTGATCGGTTGGTCAACTCCTCGATACGGCGAAGACGGTGCCGCACGGTGTTGGGATGGCAGAAGACCTTCGCCGCAGCGTCGTTAGCGGAACCACCCGCCTGCAACCACGCCTGGAAGGTGTCGAGCAGGATCGTGCGTTCATCGGCCGGCAGTTCGTTCAGTCGCCCGAGCACTGACGACTTGATTTTCGCCATGACCTCGGGCGCGCTCACCGCCGCGACTGCAAGAGGGGTGTCGTCGAACACCGTGACCAGCGAGTCGGCCGACGGTTTTCCGGTGACGGCCAGCCGGGCGAATCGCAGCGCGCTGCTGGTCTCGGCCAGTTCGTGGAACGGTGGACTGATGCCGACCCGGGTGGTCGGAGTCTGGTGGAGTACGTCGATCAGCGTGCCGAGGGTGTCGGGCGTCGCGGGGTTCCGCAGATGGACGATGCCGACTTGTAAATCCGGCAGCAGCCGCCACGCAGAACGGATGTCGCGGGTGGCGAGCTTGTTTTCGATCGCGGGCAGTCCCAATTTTCCAATCGCCGGCAGCTCTGCTGCGACGACGACGTACGGTCCGGAGGTGGGTAGCCGGAGCAGGTCAGCTGCCTCCCAGAGGCTCTGCGTGTCGGTTATCCGCCGACAGAGCAGCGCTTCGACCAGCGCCGACCGTTCTTCTTCCTGCTCGAGAATTTGCGCGGTCAGCTGTTGGCGGTAGGCACTGGTCATCGCCTGAGTGAAGGTGTCCTGCGCAAGAAAGATGCGTGCGGTGGCGTCCAGGATCGACTCGGTAGGGATCCGCGCGGCCCGTGCGGCGGCGAGGGTCTCCTCCCACATGAAGCGGAATCCGACCCGATAAGCGGTCATCACCGCCGGTAGTGGCACACCGGCGAGCGCGCGCGCAATTCCGGCCGCCTGGGCAGGCGATACATCGATGTTGGCGTGCCCCGAAAGCGAGTGGAAGACGAACGTCAGGTTTGCTTCACAACTTGCCCTTACTTCGCCTTTCGTCACGACGGTGCCGTCGCGGTACGCGTCGATCTCCCGGCAGAGCCGATCGGCCAGCGCCGCTCCCAGTGCCGGGGCACGGGTCAGCATGAGCTTGCTGAGGTCGACAATGTGCGGATCGACGGCAGCACGAGGCCGGACGCCGTCGGCGTGCGGTACTGCGCTCATAGCCCCAAACCATAGGCTTGCTCACTGGCCGGATGTGAGGGTCAACCGAAGTGGCCTGGTCGCCCAACTTGTGCCCGGACACAGCTCAAGCGGTTCGATCGTGTAATCGCTCACAAGGACGGCAGCGCGGTGGCCTGCGATGGTGGTGCTAACGCCTGGTCGGCGCATCGTTTGTGACGATGCACGACACATAGGTGAGCTTCGGCAGCTGAGCAGCTTGTCCCAATGAGCCGACTTGGCTCTTCGCGAACGCTAACGGCGATATCGACAGCACCTAGGGGCGAGAGCCATGGACGAACGATCAACCGGCGGCGAACTTGCCGACGGGCAGCTCGATTGGGCAGCGGACAACGCCTGGGTCTACGCCGAATATCGCCAGCTCGCCGCAGAGCAGGCGGCCTTGCGCCGACTCTCCACATTGGTGGCCCGCGGAGTCGAACCGTCCGAGGTGTTCGACGCAGTGGTCAAAGAAATGCGCCGATGCTTGCTCGCGGAAAGGGCGGGGTTGTGGCGTTACGAGACAAGCGGCGAAATCACGCTCATAGCTGGGGATTACGGTTCCCAGGCGCCGGTGGGGTGGCCGGTGGGCACTCGAACCCCGATCGGCGACAGCACCCTCGCAGCGACGGTGCGCCGCACCGGCCGGCCGGCGCGGATGGACAGCTATGAGAACTGCGTGGGGCCGATAGCCGCACTCACGCGTGCGATGGGCCTGCGCGCGGCGGTGGGTACGCCCGTCGTCCTCGATGGACGGGTATGGGGCCTGGCGGCCGT